>CAZSUJ010000049.1:0-20525 GCA_964609925.1 uncultured Chthoniobacter sp.
TTTTATCCCGCAGAACTCTCATTCAAAACTGTCCAGTTTTCGGGGGTTGGATCAGCCCTAATGCCTAGATCGTGAATAGACAATTGTCGCCATCCTGGACAACATCACGAATTGCCCCAACCTGGCGATCCACCGGACACCTACCCGCTGGCACGCCGAGTGCTTGGTCGCTTCGCTCCCGGCACTCGTCGCGCCAGCGGTCCGGTGCCGGTGATCGGGGACGTTGGGCAACAATATGAACGCCGTTCTCACACTGCTACTCACTTTCGCAATTACTTCCTCAGCTTTTGCGGAGCAGGACGATGACGAATACCGCGGTTTTCCCATGACTTACTCCGAGACGATCGTGAACGGGGAAACGAAAGTCGAAATATCACTCAAAATGAGGAAATTCGATTGGACAAAGAACAAAGTCGAATACAACACGAACGGATACGAGGGGGAATGGCAACCAGCCACCCCCGAAAGCCCACATCCCTTCCGAGTCAACGGCGAAGAAGCGCTCGGCACAGATGGAGGTGTGCCAGGGCATGAACTGGAGTCATTTACAGTAACGTGGGACGGAAGAGTAATCGATGTGCCTGCGTCTCTTTGGAAGGATTGCTTTCACCTATTCATGTGGTCCGAGGATCAACTCAACGAACCAAAGCATGACGGCAGATGGGGAACCACTTATTCAAGGCTATCGGAGTCTGGAGAGACCTTGATGATCGTAAGCTACGGGGGTGGGGGTGCAGGCAGTTATAAGGTGACGTGGATCATCCCTCGTAATGGAAAGCCCGAAAGATTCATTGAAAGCCTAAACTCATGAAAATGGCCCAACGAGCGCATCGAACGCATGCTGCAGGCGGGCCTCATGCACCCTTCCGGGCTGGCCAAGGTCGAGCAGGCCAAGGCCGATGGCTCGTGGACGGCGCTTGATGCAATCGAGGAACTTCAGTTGCCCGCGGATCTCTCGGAAGCCCTGGCGGCCTATCCGTCCGCCGAGCGGCATTTCCTGGCCTTTCCCCGCTCGGTCAAGCGGGGCATCCTGGAGTGGATCCACACGGCGAAGAGGCCTGAAACGAGGGCGGCCCGCATCGCCGAGACCGCACGCCGCGCGAGCGTGAACGAGCGGGCCAATCAGTGGCGAAGCAAGAAGGCGTCCCGCCCCTCACCCCACGCTGACCAACCACGGCGGGGTTGAATCGAAGGTTGCATCATGCCGTGTCGAAGGCTGGAACGCTCATCGCCTTCGCTCGGCCCGGGACCGCGACTCCATCCACCGCGGCTGCGGAGATGGCCCGACTTCTTGTCGTTTGAGGTATGATCCCGGGCCGATGCCGACCTTGGAACCTCAGAGCTCGAAGACCTCGTTGACCTTTCTCGACCCCGGCGGACCGTTGGCGGAGGAGTTGGCGGCCCGTCATGCCGGCGAGTGGGCGCATCTTTACACGGGTTGGGATGCGGAGGTGGCGCTGCGGGACTTTCGCGGCCACCGCACCGACGGGTCCCTGCCGGCCACGCTGGTGCTGCGCGAGGGCGGGGAGTTCGCCGGTTCGGTCAGCGTGGTCTTCGGCGACTGCGAGGCGCGGCGCGACCTCGACCCTTGGCTGGCCAGCCTGCACGTGATGCCGGGGCATCGCGGCCGCGGGCATGCGCGGCGCTTGGTGCTGGCGGCCGTGGAGTTGGCGGCGCGCAACAACGTGGAGGTGCTCCACGTTTTCACCGAAGGTGCCGAGGGCCTGTTCGAGAAATGCGGTTTCGTGCCCTTCGCGGAAGCGGACCTGCACGGACACGCAGTGCGGATTTTGCGGAGGGTGATCGGGCCTCTTTCATGATCGAGGAGCACGGGGCAGACCTCCTGCGCACCTTGGTGGAGATCCGAGTTTGGAGGATTGCCGGAAGCAGCGGGTCTAATGGCGCGCATCCCAGTCGGCGCGGACAACTTCCTCGGCTGGGCGGCCATGGCCCGGCAGGGCCGTCTTCAGCTGGTCGTCCCGAAGGGCATTGCCGCTGAGGCCCGGGCCGGAAGACCCCGCTCCCGCCAGCCGCCACCGCAATCCGCCGAAGCGCCGGCGGTCGTCGGTGCGGCGGACGGCGGTGGCGAGGGCCTTGGCTTGTCCGGCGACGACGACGAGTTTCCGTCCGCGGGTGATGCCGGTGTAAACGAGGTTGCGCTGGAGGAGGAGGAAGTGCTGCATGGCCAGAGGGATGACGACGGCGGGGAATTCGGAGCCCTGGCTTTTGTGGATGCTGATGGCGTAGGCAGGCTCGACTTCGTCCAACTCGCCGAAGTCGTATTCCACGACGCGTCCCTCGAAGTCCACCGAGGCGAGTCGCGCCTCGTGGTCGATGGCGGTGATGCGGCCGATGTCGCCGTTGAAGACGTCCTTGTCGTAGTTGTTGCGGGTCTGGAGGACTTTGTCGCCGACGCGGAAGACGGCGCCGAAGCGTCCGATCTCGGCGCGGTCGGGGCGGGGCGGGTTGAGGGCGGATTGGAGGGCGGTGTTGAGTTCGCGGATGCCAAGGCTCCCCCGGTGCATGGGAGCAAGGACCTGGATGTCGCGGACCGCATCGAGGCCGAGCCGGCGGGGGATTTCCTCGCGGACGAGGCGGAGGACCAATTGCGCGATCTCCTCGGGTTCCTCCCGCGGCAGGAAGGCGAAGTCGGCCCCCTTCTCCGCGGCGGCCGCAGGAACGCGGCCTTGGCGGATTTCATGCGCGGCGCGGACGATGTGGCTGCTTTCGGCCTGGCGGAATATCTCGGTGAGGCGCACGGAGGTGACGACGCCGGAAGCGAGGATGTCGGCCAGCAACGCGCCCGGCCCCACGCTGGGGAGCTGGTCGGGGTCGCCGACGAGGAGGAGCGAGGCGTTGGGCGGGAGCGCGCGGCAGAGGGCGGCCATGAGAGGGACGTCCACCATGGAAAACTCGTCCACCACGACGAGGTCGGTCTCGAGCGGCATCGAACGCCCGCGCTTGAACCCGCCGCCGGGCAGGAACTCCAGGAGGCGGTGGATCGTCTGCGCAGGCTGGCCGGTGGACTCGCCCATGCGCTTGGCCGCGCGGCCGGTCGGGGCGCAGAGGGTGCAACGGACCTTCTTGGCCGCGAGGATGCGCAGGAGGCTGTCGAGCAGGGTGGTCTTGCCCACGCCGGGGCCGCCAGTGACGACGGCCACACGCGCGCCGAGGATCTGGCGGAGGGCTCCGGCCTGGCTGGGCGAGAGTTGTTTGCCCGTCTTTTCCTGCACCCAGGCGAGAGCGGGCTCGAAGTCAACGGGAGGCAGCGCGGACGGACGGGACGCCAGCGAGCGCAGGGTCTCGGCGATGACGATCTCGCCGTTCTGCAAGGCGGGCACGAACACGAGCGGCGTGCCGTCGATCTCCTCGGCCACGAGCTGCCCGTCGGCGACCTCGCGCTCGAGGGCGCCGTCCACGATGTCCTCCCCCACCCCGAGCAACTCGGCCGCCCGCGCCAGCAGGTCGGCGCGCGGCAAACCCGTATGCCCCTCGGCCGTGGCGGCCGAAAGGACATGCTGGAGCCCGCCGCGCGCGCGCAGGATCGAGTCGTGGCCGAAGCCGAGTTGCGCGCCGACGGCATCGGCCGACTTGAAACCGATGCCGGGGATGTCGCGGGCCAGCAGGTAGGGATTGGCCCGCACGCGGGCGATCGCGTCGCCGCCGTAGAGCTTGAACACGCGCAGGGCGCGGCTCGTGCTGATGCCGTGGCTGTGGAGGAAGACCATGATTTCGCGCACGACCTTCTGCTCGGCCCAGGCGTCCTTGATCTGGCGGCGGCGTCCGCTGCCGATGCCCTCGACTTCCTGCAGCCGCGCCGAGGAATTCTCGATGATGTCGAAGACCTTCTCCCCGAACTTGGCCACGAGCTTGCGCGCATAGACCGGGCCGATGCCGCGGATGAGACCGCTGCCCAGGTAGCGTTCGATGCCTTCGAGGGAGTTGGGGGCCTGACAGCGGATCGTCTCCGCGCGGAGCTGCTGCCCGTGGTCGCGATTCCGCTCCCATCGGCCCTCGGCCGTGATCCACTCCCCGGGGGAGACGGCAGCGACCACGCCCACCACGGTGACCAGCTCGCGCTTGCCCTTCTGCTTCACGCGCAGCACGGCGAACCCCGAGTCCTCGTTGTGGAAAGTGACGCGCTCGACCTGGCCGGAAAGGCCGTCGGCAGGGGTCGGAGCGGGCGGGCGCACGCCGGATTCTGGACGCGGGGACCGGAGCCGACAAGAGGGCGCGGGGAATTTCTTGCCAAGGGGTCCGCTTTGCGCTTATTCTGTCCGGCCATCGAATTTCCATGAAAGCCGGCCTGCATCCCGATTACGCCGAGACCACGATCACCTGCACCTGCGGGGCGGTCTACCATACCCGCTCCACCCGCAGGAACATCAAGATCGGCATCTGCGCCGCCTGCCACCCGTTCTTCACGGGCGAGCAGAAGTTCATCGACACCGCCGGACGCGTGGAGAAATTCTCGCGCCGCTACGGTTCGGTGAAGGCCACGCGGATCAAGAAAGCCTAGCGTCCCGGATCCACCCACGGTGATCGCGCCGCCCCGCGGCCGGTCGCCGTTTTTGTTCATGGACCTCGCCCCGCTCATCGCAAAAAAACGCGAACGCCTCGCGGAGCTGGAAAGGGCCATCGGCTCGGACGACCTGTTCGCCGACCCTGCCAAGGCGCGCGATGTCATGCGCGAGCACGCCCGGCTCAAGGAGCTGGCCCGCGCCGATGACGAGGCCGCCCGCCTGCGCGAGCAACTCCGCGGCAACGAGGAACTCGCCGCCGGCCCCGATCCCGAAATGGCCGAGATGGCCGCGGCCGAGATCCCGCAGATCACCGCCCGCCTCGCCGCCCTCGATCGCGAAATCCAGTTCGCCCTCCTGCCGCCCGACGAGGCGGAGGACCGCAATGCCATCGTCGAAATCCGCGCCGGCACGGGCGGCGACGAGGCCGCGCTCTTCGCCGCCGACCTCTGCCGTATGTATCAGCGCTACGCCGAGACCCACGGACTCAAGGTCGAGACGGTGGACTCCAGCCCGTCCGGCCTCGGCGGCTTGAAGGAAATCGTCTTCAAGGTGACCGGCGAGGCCGTCTTCCGCCGCCTGCGCTACGAGAGCGGCGTGCACCGCGTGCAGCGCGTCCCCGCCACCGAGGCCCAGGGTCGCATCCACACGTCCACCGCCACCGTCGCCGTCCTGCCCGAGGCCCAGGAGGTGGACATCGAATTGCGTCCGCAGGACCTCCGCATCGAAGTCTGCCGCTCCGGCGGACCGGGCGGACAGGGCGTCAACACCACCGACTCCGCCGTGCAGATCCTCCACATCCCCACGGGCAAGATCGTGCGCTGCCAGGACGGACGCTCGCAGCAGAAGAACAAGGCGGCCGCGCTCGAGATCCTCCGCACCCGCCTGCTCGAGGACAAACGCAACGCGCAGGAGGCGGAATACTCGGCCCACCGCCGCAGCCTCATCGGACGCGCGGGGCGCGAGGAGAAGATCCGGACCTACAATTTCCCGCAGAACCGCGTGACCGACCACCGCATCGGCCTGACCCTCTACAACCTCGACCGTCTGGTCGGCGGCGAACTCGAGGAGATGGTCGCCGCCCTCCAGCAACGCGACATGGAGGACCGCTTGGCCGAGGCCGGGCTGGCCTGATCATGGCTGAAACCCTGCCGCTCCTCGAGGTGCTGCGCGGCGCCGAGTCCTACCTCGCCGCCCGCGGCGTCACCGGCCCCCGCCTCAACGCCGAGCTTCTGCTTGCCCACACGCTCGGCCTGAAACGCATGGAGCTTTACCTGCAGTTCGACCGCCCCCTCGGCGAGTCCGAACGCGCCCCCCTGCGCGACCTCGTCAAACGCCGCGGCTCCCGCGAACCGCTCCAGCACATCCTCGGCAGCGCGGAGTTCCACGGACGCGTCTTCGCCTGCGACGCCCGCGCCCTTATCCCGCGGCCCGAGACGGAACAACTCGTCGAGATCGCCCTCGAACTGCTCCGCGAGCGCCCCGAGGCGACCGTTCTCGATGTCGGCACCGGCAGCGGCGTCATCGCACTCACCCTGGCCTTGGAACTGCCGACATCCGCCGTCACCGCGACCGACCTCTCGACCGACGCCCTCGCCCTTGCCGAGCAGAACGCCGCGAAGCTCGACGCATCCGGGCGCGTCCGCTTCATCCACGGCGATCTTCTCCCGCCGGATGCCGGCCCCTTCGACCTCATCGCTGCCAACCTCCCCTACATCCCGTCCGCCGAGATCGACGGTCTCGCGCCGGAGGTTCTCCGCGACCCGCGCTCCGCACTCGACGGCGGCCCGGACGGCCTCGACCTCATCCGACGCCTCATCGCAGACGCCCCGGCGCGCCTCGCGGCCGGCGGCGCACTCCTTCTCGAGATCGGGGCCGGGCAGGACGCCGCCGTCACCGCCCTGCTGGAGGCGAGCAAATATCGGGACATTTCGGTCCGGCGCGACTATCAAGAGGTCCCGCGTTTCGCGGTCGCTTTCCATGGATAAAATCCTCGTCCACGGCGGCCATCGGCTGAATGGCACGGTGCGCATCAGCGGCTCCAAGAATTCCGCCCTCCCCATCCTCGCGGCCTCGCTGCTGACCCGGGACAAGTGCGTGATCCGCGGCGTGCCCGACCTGAGCGACATCCACTACATGCTCACCATCCTGAGCAACCTCGGCGCCGATGTGGAACGCGCCAGCGGAGTGGTGAGCATCGCGGCGGAGGAACTCCGCACCGTCGCGCCCTACGAACTCGTGCGCAAGATGCGCGCCTCGGTCTGCGTCCTCGGCCCGCTCCTCGGCCGCGAGCACGAGGCCTGCGTGTCCCTGCCCGGCGGCTGCGTCATCGGCGACCGCCCGATCGATCTCCACCTGCGCGGATTCGAAGCCCTCGGCGCCGCCGTGCGCGTGCAGGGCGGCAACGTCAAGGTGCTCGCCCCCGCCCTACGCGGTGCGACCATCAACATGCGCGGCACCCACGGCTCGACCGTGCTGGGGACGGACAATGTCATGATGGCCGCCGTGCTGGCCGAGGGAACGACGATCATCGACGGCGCCGCCGAGGAGCCCGAGGTCGTGGACCTCGCGAACTTCCTCAATTCCATGGGCGCGCGCATCGAAGGCGCGGGCACCCGCCACGTCGTCATCGAGGGCGTGCGCGAGCTCCACGGCACCGACTACACAATCATCCCCGACCGCATCGAAGCCGGCACCATGCTCGTGGCCGGCGCCATCACCGGCGGCGAGGTCACCGTGAGCCGCGTCCGCCCGGACCACCTCGACGCCGTGATGGAACCGCTGCGGAACGCCGGTTTCCACCTGGAGGCGGGCGAGTCGCAGGTCAAGATCTCCCCGAACGGCGGAACACGCCCGCTGCACCTTGAGACCAGCCCCTACCCGGGATTCCCCACCGACATGCAGGCCCAGATGTGCGCGCTGCTCGTGCGCGCGCCGGGCGTGAGCGTGATCACCGACCACGTCTTCCCCCAACGCTTCATGCACGTGGCCGAACTCTCCCGCATGGGCGCCCAGATCAAACTCCAGCACCCCACCGCGATCATCACCGGCAACGGCCGCATGAGCGGCGCCCCCGTCATGGCCAGCGACCTCCGCGCCTCCGCCGCCCTCCTCCTCGCCGGGCTCGCCGCCGAGGGCGTGACCGAGATCAACCGCGTCTATCACATCGACCGCGGATACGAGCGCATCGACGAGAAGCTGAACTTCCTCGGCGCCCGCATTGAACGCGTCAAGGCCTGAGCAGTCCAACCCGCCGACGATGAACGAATCCGACCGCGAGTTCCGCACCCACGCACCCGGGTTTTGGCCAGAGGCCAAGCCGGAAGAATGGAACGACTGGCGCTGGCAGCTCCGCAACCGCGTGACCACGCTCGCGCAGGCCGAGCGCCACCTGCGCCTCACCCCGGCCGAGCGCGAAGGACTGCTGCTCACCGCGCACAAGCTCGCCTTCGCGGTCACCCCGCACTACTTCAACCTCATCGATCCGGACGACCCGGCCTGCCCGATCCGCCGCCAAGTCATCCCGCTGCCCGGCGAGGCGGTCGTTTCACCGGGCGAGATGTCCGACCCCTGCGGCGAGGACTCCCACATGCCCGTGCCGGGTCTGGTCCACCGCTACCCCGACCGCGTCCTCTTCCTCGTGACGAGCCGCTGCGCCGCCTACTGCCGTTACTGCACGCGCAGCCGCGTGGTCAGCGGCGCGGGTGGACAGGAACTCGACACCGACTTCGAGGAGGCGTTCGCTTACCTCGAAAAGCACACCGAGGTGCGCGACGTGCTGCTCTCCGGCGGCGACGCGCTTCTGCTCTCGGACGAGAAACTCCGCCGCATCCTTTCGCGCCTGCGCGCCATCAAGCACATCGAGTTCCTCCGCATCGGCTCGCGCATCCCGATCTTCCTGCCCCAGCGGATCACGCCCGAACTTTGCGCCATGCTGCGGGAGTTCCACCCGCTCTGGATGAGCGTCCACGTGAACCACCCGCGCGAACTCACCACCGAGGTGCGCGACGCACTCGGGCGACTCGCCGACGCCGGGATTCCGCTGGGCAACCAGAGCGTTCTGCTCGCCGGCGTGAACGACGATGTCGGGGTGATGCGCACCCTCATCCATCAACTCCTGCGCTGCCGCGTGCGGCCGTATTACCTCTACCAGTGCGACCTCATCCACGGATCGGCGCACCTGCGGTCCAGCGTGGCCAAGGGCGTGGAGATCATCGAGGCGCTGCGCGGCCACACGACCGGCTACGCCGTGCCGCAGTTCGTCATCGATGCGCCCGGCGGCGGCGGCAAGATCCCCGTCAACCCCGGCTACGTCCTCTACCACGACAAGGAGAAGGTCGTTCTGCGCAACTACGAGGGCCGCGTGTTCGAATATCCTGAACGTCCGGGGGCCGAGACGCCCGTGGTCGCGCCGGACGCCATCCTCGACTACTGACCGATGGCCACCCTCATTGTCCGGCCGCGCGCCCGCCTCTTCCACGGGCACGATTGGGTGCATGACAACGAGGTGCTCAAGGTCACGGGCTCGCCGGCCGACGGCGACGTGATCGGGCTCAAGGACCAGCGCGACCGCTTCCTCGGCAGCGCGATCTACAACAGCCGCTCGAAGATCCCGGCCCGCCGCTTCTCGCGCCAGAAACAGGACCTCGACGCAGACTTTTTTCTCCGCCGCCTGCGCATGGCCGCGGAATACCGCGACCGCCTCGGCCTCGACCCCGCCGCGCGCCGCGAGGTCTGGAGCGAGAGCGACGGCCTGCCCGGGCTGATCATCGACCGTTACGGCGACTGCGCCGTCCTGCAGACGCTCACCCTGGCCATGGACCGTCGCAAGGAACTCATTGCCGACGCCCTCGTCGAAGTCACAGGCGCGCGCTGCGTGATCGAGCGCAATGACGCGCCGGTGCGGCGCGCCGAGGGACTCGAACTGCACACCGGCGTGCTGCGCGGCGAGGCACCGGAACCGTTCGAGGTCCGCCTCGGCGGCGTGCGCTTCCAGATCGCCCTGCCCGGCGGGCAGAAGACCGGCCTCTACCTCGACCAGGCGGACAACTACGGTCTCGTCGCCGCGCACGCGAAGGGACGCCGCGTCCTCGACTGCTTCAGCAACCAGGGCGGGTTCGCACTGGCCTGCGCCCTCGCGGGCGCCAAGGACGTGACCGCGGTGGACATCTCCGCCGACGCCTGCGCGGCCATCCACAACAACGCGAAACGCAACGGCGTCGATGTCTCCGCGCTCGAGGCCAATGCCTTCGACTGGCTCAAGGAATCCTCGACCCGCGAGGCGGAGTTCGACCTCGTCGTCCTCGACCCGCCCACTTTCACGCGCGACCGCTCGCGTTTGAACGACGCGCTCCGCGGCTACAAGGAAATCCACCTGCGCGCCGCGTCACTCCTCGGCAACGGCGGCCTGCTCGCCACGTTCTGCTGCTCGCACCACGTCCCGGGCCCGGTGTTCCTCGACGCCATCCTCGACGCCATGGTGGATGCGCGCCGCACCGTGCGGGTGCGGGAGCATTACTTCCAGCGCGCCGACCACCCGGTCGTCCTCGGCCTGCCCGAGTCGTCCTACCTCAAGGGCTTCCTGCTCGAGATGATGCCCGGACGCTGATGCGTCAGGCGCGCAGCGCCTCATTGCTCAATCTCTCAACCCTCAACTTCCTCTTGCGATCACCATCCGGACCCCCGGCAGCCACGCGCCATCCTTGAGCAAGCCCTTCTCGAGGTGGCAGTCCTCCTTGAAGCCCAGCTTGTCCAGCACGCGGCGGCTGGCCGCGTTGGACACGACATGGCACGCCTCGATCTCCTGAGCGTCCAGCGTGTCGAACCCGAAAGCGATCGCGGCCCGCGCAGCCTCGGTCATGTAGCCCCGTCCCTGCTCGTCCGGGTGCGTCCAGAACGCCAGCGCCCAAAGCCCGTCCCCGCCGGCCGGACGCAGGACGACGCGCCCGACAAATCCCCCCGTGTCGCGCCGTTCGATCGTGAACACGAAGGCCCGCCCCATCCGCCACCCCTGCAGGTTGCGCGCCAGCATGCGCCGCAGGTCGTCCATCGTCTCCTCTCCCGAGAAAGTCAGCCCGTCATTGAATCCCGCCGCCCGCGTGGCCGAGAAAACATGCGGCAGATCGGCCTCCGAGGGCGCCCGCAGGATGCACCTGTCGGTCGCGAGCGTGTGATCGGGCGGGATGTTCATGGAGCGGCCGCGAGCATCGCGGATGGCGCCCGCGTTGGCAAAGCCAAGCACCCGCCTCCCCGCCGCGAAATTTTCTCGCCAGCGCGCCGCGGCGAATCCCAATATCCGGTCGGAGACCACACATGCCTGAACCACGCAGCCGCAGAGACGATTTTCTGGACCTCGACGAGGACCCATCCGCCCCCAGCGCCGAACAAATCGACGACCAGGTGGCCCAGGCGCAGGAGAAACTCCTGCAGCTCAAACGACAGGCCGAGCAGCTCGAACGCGAGAAGCAGAAGCTCGAGGAATTGAGCCGCCGGCAGGAGCAGTTCGACAGCGGGCGCATGGAGATGGTGAACAAATTCACCACCGCGCTCGTCCACATCCAGCGCGAAACGGACGAGTCGCTCAAGCGCCTCGAGATCCTCAAGAACGTGCAGTCGGGCTTCACCGGCTACCTGCACGAACTCGAGGCGATCAACCCGAAGGACTGGACCCCGGCCGACCTGCAGAAGGAATTGTCGCGCGCGCTCGGCACGATCGAGGACGCGCGCTCGGCCTACGTCAAGGCGCAGGCGCAGATCGCCATCGACGACGAACCGGCGGGCGTCAGCCCCTACGAGTCGGACCTGCCGTCATCCGGCCACAGCTTCAGCTATTGGCTCATGGCCGGGTTCGCGTTCACCCTGCCTTTGACCGCGCTGGGCCTCCTCGGGCTGCTCCTCTGGTTCCTCCAACTCGCCTCGAGCTGAGCCCGCCATGCCGCGCAGCAAGCCGACCCCGCTGTCCGAACACGCCCAGCGCCTCGCCGAGGAGCAGGCGCGCATCGAGCGCGAGATGGCCGAAGCCGAGCGCGCCCTGCGCGAGCGGCGCCGGCCCCAGCGGACCAAGGCGGCGGAACCCCAGCGTCGCGTGCGCCTCAACAACGTGGCCGCCCTCGAGTTGCCGCGTCCGCGCGACCACCGGTTCATCGGAGGCAACGCCTCGCCGCGCGCGCGCCGCCCCAAGCGCCGGGCCAAACCCGATGCGCGCTTCGCCCAGATCAAGTTCCTCTTCCTCTGCCTGATCCTCGCGGTGCTCGTGCTGATTCTCTGGCGGAATTTCCCGCCGCTCTGACCGCGACCGGCCTCAGCGGGCGCGGCGCTTGAAAATCGCCACGTCCTTGCGCGTCAAGGCCACCAGTTCCCAGCCCTCGGACCCGCGGGCGTTGAGCATCTGCTCGAGCGGACGGTTCTGCAGCGCCGCCGTCACCACGAGGTATTCCCACTTGGGCGGGGCGGCTTGGGCCGCGGGAGCCGGGGCGAGAAGAAAGACGGCGGCCAAAACCATGGCCAGACGGAGGGCGGTGCGGTGGTTCATGACAAGATCAGGATGTCGCAGGACGCGTTTCTTGCCGAGGATCAAATCGGCACCAAAACGGAGTTGAGAGTTGAGGGATGAGGGTTGAGGGATTGATAGACCCTCAACTCCCCGTCTGGAATCCACGCTCAAAGCGACTCGCGCAGGATGCGCTTCATCTCGCGGATCGCCTCGGGATGCTCGTGGGCACCGTGGCCGGCTGGCACGATCTTCTCGGTCACCGCGCCCGGGTAGTGCGCGCTCTGGTATTCCACCACGCCGTCCCCGCCACGCGGCGCGTCATTGCGTCCGCGGTCGCCGATGATGGAATGGACCTCGACCCGCGGCGTGGCCGGGAGGTCGAGGATGGCCTCGAGGAAGGGAGAACCCGCGCGCAGGAAACGCAGGCTGTTGGCCGGCACCGCGAGGTCGCGACGGAGGTGTTCGCGCACCTTGGTCAGGAGCAGCGGACGGTAGGGCTGCAGCTCGGGCAGACCGAAGCGGACCTTGGCGGCGAAAAACATCGCCGTCGGCCGCAGGGCCAGCCGGCTGCCGCGGTGCGGGACCGCCGCGAAGATCACGCGCGAGACATCCTCGCGCGGACGGAAGGCGATCAGTTCCTCGATGCGCGCCCTCGCCGCGGGACTGACCGGCAGGCGGTCGAGAGGTATCTCGGAAAACCGCTCCCAGAGGCGCGTGCCACTGTCGCGGATCATCAGGTTGGAAACGAGGCCGCCCATGCTGTGTCCGATGAGAACCTTGCTGTGCAACCGCGCCCGGTCCGCCGCAGTCCGCGCCGAGGGCTCGAGTGCGGCGTTGAACCGGTCCAGTTCGGAACGCAACAACGCCGCCGATTGCCAAACGGGAAGGCCGGTCGGGTAGAGGAAGAACCAGAATTCAAAGTTCCGCCGGATGACCGGGTCGGCTTGCAGTTCGTTGAGGACCTGCCGCCAAGTTTCGGGGCGCGACATCAGCCCGTGGACGAAAACGACCGGAATCTTCGAAGGGTCGTGCGGCTGGACCTGGTAGAGCCCGGCCCGCGGCAGATGCTCCAAGGGCGAGAGCAAAGCCACGACATCCAGCGAACGGTTCGCCCCCTTGCCGACGAGCATTGCAACCGGGGCGCTGAAATCCGCGGCCAACGTCCGGGAGCGCCCGTCCACCACCACGCTCTCGCGCCGCAGCGTGGCGATGAATTCCAGCTTGGCCGCGCCCGCCCGCGGAAAGGTCAGCACCGCCGTCGCGGGCACCGCCAACCCGACTGGAGGAATCCCCGGCTGGCCGCGCAGAAACGGCGAGTCCGGCGCGAACGATGCGACGAACGGCAACCCGAGCCCGTCCACCACGATGCGCTCGCGCAGCCCGCGGATGCTGATCTGGTCGGCCGCCACGAGTTGCCGTGCCAGCGACGGATCGATCCGATCCCGGCCGTCGCGCAGGATGGCGAAGCTCCGCGGTCCTCCGGACGAGGCATCCGGCTGCAACCGCCATCCGTTCGCGGCCTGCAACTCGACCACCCGCCGCACAGCCGCGCGGTAAACGACCGCATCCTCCTCACGCCCCGCCAGCACACCCGGCCACGACAGCCTGGCCGACTCCAGCGCGCTGGATAGGCAAACCGGGTCCGGCCCGCGCAAGGCCCGCATCAGCATCGCCACCGCCGGCGTGTCCCCGCGCGCCAGCAACGGCCGCAGCGAGCCTTCCTCCTGGGGATTGCGCGGAAGGATGCGCGTCTGCACGGCGGCACAGCCGGTCAGGCACAAGACGGCCAGCCCCGCGACGAGTCCGTGCATCCGCATCGGGAAGATCATGCAGCGGCCACTAATAGGGGCTTGGCGCGCGAGGGCAAGAACGCATGCCTCCCCGCCGCTCACCGCTTGTCCCGCCCGCCTGCAGCAGTCTAGCGTGCGCTCATGTTCTTCGCCGCCGCGATCTGCCTTGTGTGCATCATCGTCGTCGGCGCCTTCGTCCTGGGCTTTCGGATGGAAAAACGACGGCTCGCGGCCATCGCGAGTGAGGCCGGGCGCCTCGGCCTCGGGTTCAAGCCCGGACGCAACCCGGATCTCGCCGCCCGCGTTCGGCACCTCCAGGGGATCGGCCATGGCAACGACGAATACGCCGAGAACGTCCTCACGGGAATGCACCGCGGACACGCGCTCACCACGTTCGAGTTTCACAACACCACGACATCGTCCGACAACGAGCACGGGACGCAAACCGACCACAACTACTGGCAGGTGGTCCTCATCGACCTCGGCCGCCCCCTGCCCCCTTTGCAGATCAGCCCGGAGAACCTCCTGACCAAGCTCGCCCAGTTACTCGGCGCGGAGGACATCGAAGCCGGGTCGCGCGAATTTTCGCGGCGCTTCCGCATCCGCTCGCCGGACGCGGCCTTCGCGCGCGAGTTCTGCTCGGAGCAAGTCAGCGACTTGCTCCTCGCCCACCCCAACGCCAGCGTGGAGGTTTCGGACCGCTTCCTCGCCTTTGTCTATCCCGGCAGGATCACCCCCGCGAACCTCACCGCGCGGCTGGACCTCGCCGCCGACCTCCGCGAGCGCGTGCCCGCGTCCTTCGTCTCGCCATGACCACGCCGGCGTGGATCAAGTCCTGGCTCAACCTCCCCTTGATCATCGGCCTGGCCATGGTCGCAGGAGGCCTCCTCACGGCGTATGTCTTCGCCGAGGCTGTCTACGATGCCATGCCCGCGCTGGACTTCCCGGACTCCGGGAACGGCGATCTTGTCCACAGATTCGTCATCTACCTGTTCGCCCTTCTCCTCCAGGCCTCCGGTCCGGTGCTGCTCCATGTCTTCGGACTCAGCATCACCGCGGTCGGCGCGGTGACCGCGCTCGTCGGGCTGGTCCAAGCGATCATCCAATGGCTCCGACGGCGTGCGGCGAACCGCGCATAGGAAGCACGGACCGCAATCGCTCGAAACCTCAATTCTCCTTCGTTCTCCGGCCATTTTCCAGCCTCAACACGCCCGGAAAAAGGCTTGTGACGCACGGGCGGACGGCGCGAACAATCAGTGATGAAAACACTGATCACCATCGCCATAACGGCCGTCTGCTGCCTTGCGCCGCTGACGGGTCAGGCTCATGTGGGCGACGGGAGCGGGCCAGCCGCCAACGCACCGACCGAACTCCAGAAACCGCGCTTCCTGTTCAAGTGCAGCTTCTGCGGCCGCGTCGTCCGCGAGCCCTACAAGGCCCGTTGCCCCGACCGTCCGCGCGGCATGCCCCACGCCTGGGTCAAGTTCCGCCCGTAGGCCGCGCCCGGCCCGCCGGGACCAAGTCTTTCAGGTGGCTTCGGCGGGCACTTGGGAATATGAACGGCGCCAGCAAGCGCCAAGTAACCAATCCGCCCATGCCATCCCTTCCCCGCCTCCCAACACTGCACGCCCTGGTGTTGGTCACCGCCTTCCTCGCCGCCGGCTGCTCGCGCCCCGCGCCCGAGGCCGCCGAACCGGTCCGCCCGGTCAAAACGCTGGTGGTCAATGCGGGCGACGAGGAGGGCATCCGCGCTTTCCCCGGACGGGTCGAAGCATCGAAACAGGTGGAGTTGGCCTTCCAAGTCCCGGGACTCCTCACCAGTTTGCCCGTGCGCGAGGGACAGCGGGTGGCCGCAGGGGAGATAATCGCGCAATTGCGACAGGACGAATTCCAGGCCCGCCTCGATGACTTGCAGGGCCAGCTTTCCCGCGCCCGCTCCGCCCTCCAGGCTCTCAAAGCTGGGGCGCGACCCGAGGACAGGATGCGGCTCGAAGCGCAGTTGCGCTCCGCCGACGCCACCCTCGCCAATGCCCGCACCGACCTCGACCGCGCCAACCGCCTGCTCGCGTCGCAGACCATCTCACGGCTCGAGTTCGATCGCGCCGCCACGGCCTTCCGCGTGGCCGAGGAGGACCGCGAGGCCGCCCGATCCACGCTCGATGCGGCCCTGACCGGACGCGAGGAGGATGTCGCCGCGCAGGAAGCCGAGGTCCGCGCTCTCGAAGCCCGCGTGGTCCAAGCCGCCGTGCAGTTGGAAGACAGCACCCTGCGCGCGCCCTACGAGGGCGTGATCGCCCAGCGGTTCGTCGAACAGGGACAAAGCGTGCGCGCCAAGCAACCCGTCGTGCGCTTCCAGGACGTCGAGGAGATCGAAATCACGGTGGATGTCCCCGAGAGCGTGATGGCCGCGGCCCTCGACACGGCGGACATCGTCAGCCTCGACGCGAGTTTCAGCGCTGCTCCGGGACGCCGCTTCGCGGCCAACCTGCGCGAGATCGCCCAGCGCGCCGACCCGGTGACGCAAACGTTCGCCGTCCGCGTGGCCATGCTGTCGCCCGAGGACGTGAACCTCCTGCCCGGCATGACGGGCACGGTCACGCTCACCTACCGCCGCTCGGATGCCCTCGGTCCGCGCATCGTCGTCCCGGTCTCCGCCGTGCTCCGCGACTCCGCCGGAAAGCAGAGCGTGTGGGTCATTGCCGAAGGTCGCGCCGCCGCGCGTCCGGTCGTCGTCGGGGAAATCTCCGGTGACAGCATCGAGATCGTGGAAGGCCTGCAACCGGCTGATGTCATCGCCGTGGCCGGCGTCTCCTCGCTCCGCGAGGGCATGCCCGTGCGCGACCTCGGCAACGCCCTCGGAGGGCGCCAACCGTGAACCCCGGCGAGCTTTCCGTCCGTCGGAACCGCGTCGTTTTCACCGCGATGGCCATGGCCATCATCGGGGGGCTTGTCGCCTACAACCAGCTCGGCCGCCTCGAGGACCCCGAGTTCACGATCAAGCAGGCCCTTGTCATCACCCCCTACCCCGGCGCCAGCGCGGAGGAGGTGGCCAAGGAGGTGACCAACCCGATCGAGAGCGCCGTCCAGCGCCTGGCCCAGCTCGACTATGTCTCGTCGGAGTCCACCCGCGGCCGCTCGCTCGTCTTCGTCCACATCAAGAACAGCTACGACAAGGAAAGCATCCCGCAGGTGTGGGACGAGCTCCGCCGCAAGATTGCCGACGTGCAACCGCAGTTGCCGCCGGGCGCGCGCGGCAACTCGACCGTGGTGGACGACTTCGGCGACGTTTACGGCATCTTCTTCGCGGTCACGGGCGAGGGTTTCAGCTTTCCCGAGCTGCGCCGCTACGTGGAATTCCTGCGCCGCGAACTGCTGCAGGTTCCCGGGGTGAAAAGCGTGGCCCTCTTCGGCGACAAGCAGGAGATGGTCTTCCTCGAGATCTCCCGGCAACGCCTCGCCCAGTTCGGCCTCGACGAGGAACGCATCTATGCCCTCCTGCGCGAGCAGAACGTCGCGGCGGACGGCGGCCGCGTCCGCGCCGGCACGCTCCACGTCCCGGTGGATCCCACCGGCGCGTTCGCCGATGCCGACGCCATGCTCGACCTCGTCATCGGCTCGGACAACACCGGCCGCCAACTCCGCCTCGGCGACATCGCCACCATCACGCGGGGCGACCAGGACCCGCCCAGCCGGCTCCTGCGGCACGACGGGCGTCCGGGCATCGGGCTTGGCATCTCGATGGTCCCGGGCGGCAACGTCGTTGTCATGGGCGCCGCCGTGCGCGAACGCCTGGCCGCGCTCCGGGCTAACCAACCGGTCGGCATCGAGATCAGCGACATCAACTTTCAGCCCGAGGCCGTCAGCGCCGCCACCAACGAGTTCGTCTTCAACCTCGGCAAGGCCGTCACCATCGTCTTCGTCGTGCTGATCATCGCCATGGGCATCCGCACCGGCTTCATCATCGGCCTCGTCCTCTTCCTCACCATCATGGCGACGTTCCTCGTCATGTATATGAAGGGCGACCTGCTCATGGAGCGCATCTCGCTCGGCGCCCTCATCATCGCGCTCTGCATGCTCACGGACAACGCGATCATCGTGATCGAGGGCATCAAGGTCGGCATCGA
Organism: uncultured Chthoniobacter sp.; assembly: GCA_964609925.1. Lineage (GTDB taxonomy): Bacteria > Verrucomicrobiota > Verrucomicrobiia > Chthoniobacterales > JACTMZ01 > JACTMZ01. The sequence goes on from CAZSUJ010000049.1 coordinate 17,927, forward strand.
GGCCGGTCGGAAAAAACTCGAGGTCGTGCGCGAGGTCGTGGCCGAGAACCAGTGGCCGCTCTTCGGCGCCACAGCGATCGGCGTGATTGCCTTCGCCGCCATCGGACTCTCCGAGGACAGCACCGGCGAATACACGAACTCGCTCTTCTGGGTCATCCTCATCGCCCTCAGCCTGAGTTGGATCTCGTCGATCACCGCGACGCCGCTGCTCAGCTACCTCCTCTTCAAGCCGTCCGCATCGGGGGCAAAGAACGAGCCAGCCGACCCCTATGGCGCCCTGCCGTTCCGCATCTATCGGCACATCCTGCGCCTGGCCCTGCGCCACCGCTGGGCCGTCGTCATCCTCTGCGTGGCCGCCTTCGCGGCCGCGGTCTTCGGTTTCCGTTACGTGGACCAGAGCTTCTTCCCGCCCGCCACCCGGCCGCAATTCATGGTGGACGTCTTCCTCCCCGCCGGGACGCACCTGCGGGAGACGGAGAAAACAGCGGCGGAACTCGAGGACTACACCCGCACCCTCCCCGGCGTGACCCACGTCACGTCCTTCGTCGGATCGGGCGGCCTGCGCTTCCTGCTCGTCTATTCGCCCGAGATGGACAACTCGGCATTCCTGCAGTTGCTGGTGGACGTGGACGACCCGGACAAGATTGACGGACTCATTGCTGACATCCAGCGCCACATCGAGGAGACGCAGCCGGATGCGAACGGGATCGCCAAGAAATTCCTTCTCGGCCCCGGAGATGGCGGACGCGTGCAGATCCGGTTCAGCGGGCCCGATGGACAGACCCTCCGCCAACTCGGAGATCAAGCCATGCGCATTCTGGAGGACGACGGCGGGGCGATCTGCATCCGGACCGACTGGCGGGAACCGGTCAAGGCCATCCGTCCGCAGATGCTCGAGTTGCAGGCCCGGCGCAACGGCCTGACCCGCGCCGACCTCGCACGCACCCTGCAGACCAGCCTCGAGGGCCGCGTGGTCGGGGCGTTCCGCGAACCCGGCGGCACCGCCCTTGGTATCTTCCCGCAGGAGACCCGTCTCTTGCCCATCATGGCGCGTCCCCCGGCCGGGGAACGCGATGACGCTGGCGCCATCGCGAACCTGCAGATCTGGAGCCCGGCGGCCGGACGCATGATTCCGATGGCCCAAGTGACCTCCGGCTCGGAAGTCGTTTGGGAGGATCCGGTGATCGCGCGACGCGACCGGCAGCCGACCCTCACCGTCCACGCCGACCCGCGGACCGGACTGCCCAGCAAGTTGCACGAACGCATCCGCGCCCAGATCGAGGCCATGGAACTGCCGCCGGGCTACCGCATGGAGTGGGGCGGCGAGTTCGAGGATTCGGCCCGCGCGCGCGGCGCCCTCGCCGAGCCCCTGCCCTACTTCATCGCCCTCATGGCCTTCATTGTCGTCTGCCTCTTCAACTCGTTCCGCACCACGATCCTCATCTGGCTCATCATGCCGCTCTGCATCATCGCCGTCACCGCCGGCCTGCTCCTCACCGGCATGTCGTTCGGCTTCATGGCGCTCCTCGGTGTGCTCGCCCTCGGCGGCGAACTGATCAAGGGCCAGATCGTCGTCATCAGCAAGGTCAAGACACTCATCGATAAGGGCACTCCGCCCTACCAGGCCCTCATCGAGGGCGGCACGAGCAAAATGCGCCCGGTCAGCATGGTCGTTCTCACCACCGTGCTCGGCATGATCCCGCTGGTCACCGACCCGTTCTTCGGATCAATGGCCGTGTGCATCATGTTCGGCCTCTCCTTCGCCGCCATCCTCGCCCTCTTCGTCACTCCCGTGCTTTACGCGATGTTTTACGGGATACGCGAACCGGAGACCGGACCGGGCAATTGAGGGTTGTTTACATCCTCAGAGCGACCTAAAGACCATTCGCCATGAAGATCCCTCCTCCCTTCATCTCAACCGGGAGGCTGCCCGATGCCGAGCGCGTCCGCGAACTGGTCGATCTCGCCCACAGCGAATTCCGCGACAACAAGGACGGCACCGTGTCCCAAGTTTACCCCGCCCTGGCCCGCGTCCCGGCGGATCTCTTCGGCGTCTGCATCGTGGGGACGACCGGGCGCGTGTTCGAGGCGGGCGACGCGAACCACGAATTCACCATCATGAGCGTGTCGAAGCCGTTCGTCTTCGCGCTCGTCGCGCAGGCGGCCGGAGTCGAGGAAACGCGGCGCAAGATCGGCGTCAATGCCACCGGCCACGCCTTCAACTCGCTCGCCGGCATCGAGCGCCACCCCGAGGGCCTGACCAACCCGATGGTCAACTCGGGCGCCATCGCCACGACCAGCCTCGTGCCCGGCGCCACCCGCGAGGAGAAGTGGCGGTTCATCCACGACGGACTCTCGAAATTCGCCGGACGCACCCTGCCCCTCAATGAGGAGGTTTACGTCTCGGCCTCGGAGACGAATTACCGCAACCAGAGCATCGCGCGCATGCTCCAGAGCTACGGCAAGATCTACCTCGATCCCGCCGAGGCGGTGGACCTTTACACGAAGCAGTGCTCGCTCAACGTCAGCGCGCGCGACCTCGCTGTGATGGGCGCGACGCTGGCCGACGGCGGCGTCAACCCGGTCACGAAGGAGCGCG
>CAZSUJ010000049.1:20625-23563 GCA_964609925.1 uncultured Chthoniobacter sp.
CCCATGCAAACCAACACCTCCGCCCGCGATCCGTGGCTGCCCATGATCGTCATCGCCATGGGGCAGGCCCTCATGTCGTTCAACGTGGCCGCCCTCCCCGTCTCGATGGGCGGCATGGTCGAGAGCTTCGGCGTCCCGCCCACCACCATCGGCACGGCCATCATCATGTATTCGATGGGCGTCTCGGGCTTCGTCCTCCTCGGGGCCAAGCTCGGCCAGCGCTTCGGCTCGAAGATTTTCTTTCAGGCCTCGGTCGCCCTCTTCCTCGTCGCCCTCTTCCTCGTGGTCTTCAGTCCCTCGGCGAAATTCCTCCTCCTCGGGCAGGCCCTGGCCGGACTCGCCGGGGCGGCACTCGTGCCCACGCTCGTCGTCCTGATCGCCAACCACTACCACGGCGCCCAGCAGGCCAGCGCGCTCGGCTATCTCGGATCCGCCCGCGCCATGGCCGGCGTCCTCGCCTTCCTCATCATCGGCTCGCTCGAGCGGTTCGTCGGATGGCGCGCCGCGTTCGGCCTCCTCATCCTGCTGGCCCTGGCCATCCTCGTGATGAGCTTCCGCCTCAAGCCCTCGCACGCGCGGCCCGAGGTGAAGATCGACGTCCTCGGCGTCGCCCTCATCGCGCCCGGCATCATCATTCTCACCCTCGGTTTCAACAACATCCGCAACTGGGGCCTCTTCCTCGCCGGACCCAACGCACCCTTCGACGTCCTCGGCATCTCGCCCGCCATCCTCTTCATCGCCGCGGGCGTGGTCATCATCTCCGGCTTCCTCGCGTGGACGCGCAAACGCGAGGCCGACGGCAAGACGCCCCTCTTCGCGCTCCAGGTCATCGAATCCTCGCACGAGCGCGCCGCCGTGCTGGCCATGTTCACCATCGTCGGCATGGAGGCCGCGCTGAACTTCTCCGTGCCGCTCTACATCCAGATCGTGCAGGGCAAGAGCGCGTTCGACACGGCCATCGCCATGATGCCGTTCAACCTCTCGGTCTTCTTCACCGCCTTCCTCGTGGTGAAGCTCTACCACCGCTTCACCCCGCGCCAGATCGCGCGCGGCGGGTTCATCCTCGCCGCCGCCGGCGCCTACTGGCTCGCCTTCGTCGTGACGAACAACTGGAGCTCGATCCCGGTCATGTTCGGCCTCATCACCTTCGGCGTCGGCCAAGGCGCCCTCGTCACCCTCCTCTTCAACGTCCTCGTCACCTCGTCGCCGAGGGAACTCTCGGCCGACGTCGGCTCGCTCCGCGGCACGGCCAACAACCTTGCGGCCTCGGTCGGCACCGCCGTCATGGGCGCCCTCGCCGTCGGCGTGCTCAGCGCCGGCGTCATGCGCGCCATCACGGAGCATCCGGTGCTCACGCCCGAACTGACCTCGCAACTCGACCTCGACAGCATCAACTTCCTCAGCAACGACCGCCTGGCCGAGCGCCTCGAGCAAACGACCGCCACGCCCGAGCAGATCCAGGAGGCCATCGCCGTGAACGAGGCCGCCCGCCTCCGCGCCCTCAAGGTCGCCTTCTTCACCCTCGGCACGCTCGCGCTGCTTTCGATCTTCCCCTGCGGACGACTCCCCGATTACCGCCCCGGCGAGGTGCCCGACGAGGACGCCTGCTGCAAGGCCAGCAACAAGACGTGATGGCCCTCCCGCGCGCCAGACTCGCCCTCCTCGGGCCAGCCTGCGCGCTGGCCCTCGTCCTGCCATCGCCCGCCGCGTCGCCCGATGACGGCGACGGCGTCAGCATCCGCGACATCGAGACGACGAACTTCGATGCCGACTTCTCCCCCGGCGAGTCCACCACCAACACCGAGGCCGAACTCGAGGAGATCTACGCGGACAACGAGAACTACCTCGAACTCCTCGGCGGCAAGAGCCCGCTCGACCTGCTGGCCAACCCGTTCGAGGAACTTTACCGCAAGACCGGCCTGCGCCTCGGCGTGGCCAACACCATGCTCTGGGCCCAGCCGTTCGGCGGACAAAGCGACCTCAGCGGCTTCGGCGGCGACCTCGATTTCCTTTCCTCGTGGACCCTCATCGGCCGCGGCACGAAGGACACCGGACGCCTCGTCTTCACCGGCGAATACCGTTACCCCATCACCGACCAGACCCCCTCGCTCCTCCGCGGACAGATGGGCACGCTCATCCCGCCGATCAACACGTTCAACGACCGCGGCTGGGTCATCCGCGATTGCTACTGGATCCAGCGCCTGTGGGACGCCCGCATCCGCATCCTCGTCGGACGCGCCGACATCTCGGACTACGTCGGCTCGCATTGGATGCAGAACGTGAACAACTCGTTCGCCAACCGCAGCTTCTCCGCCAACCCCGCCGTCCCCTTCCCCGGCCACGGTCCCATGGCCGGCATCTCGCTGCGTCCCGTCGAGCAATTCTACCTCACCGCCGGCGCCATCAACGGCTACAGCGACACCCGCGACGTGGGCCTCGACACGCTCTTCGACGAATGGGACCTCTTCAGCACGGCCGAGATCGGGTGGACGCCGACCATCGAAGGGCTCGGCCCCGGACGCTACGCATTCATGGCCTGGCATATGGACGCGCGCGAGTTGTGGAACCTGCCGGAGGATTACGGGTTCACCTTCATCGCCGACCAGAACCTCGGCGACGGCTGGCAAGTCTTCGCCCGCTACGCGTGGAACGACGGACCCCTCACCGGCATCCGCAACCTCGGCCAGGCCGGCGTCGGACGCGACGGCTTCTTCGGACGCGAGGACGACCTCACCGGCCTGGCCTTCTCCGTCGCCGACCCCTCGGCCAACTCCATCCGCTACGAGACCGTGTTGGAAATCTTCCACCGCTTCCAACTCACCCGCCACACCCAATTCTCCGTCGGCCTCCAACTCATCGCCAACCCCGTCAACGCCCCCGACAACGAAACCGCCGGCGTCTTCTACGCCCGCGTGCGGACGTCGTTCTGAGCAACCTC
>CAZSUJ010000050.1:0-4909 GCA_964609925.1 uncultured Chthoniobacter sp.
TCGCCGAGCTTGTGCCCGACCATGTTCTCAGTGACGAAAACTGAATTGAAAATTTTCCCGTTGTGGACGAGGAACGTGTGGCCGACGAAGTCCGGCGTGATCATCGAGCGGCGCGACCACGTCTTGATGGGCTTCTTCGATCCGCCTTCGTTGAGGCGGTCGATTTTCTCGAGCAGGTGGGCCTCCACGAAGGGGCCTTTTTTGAGGGATCTGGCCATGACTTACTTCTTCTTGCGGCGTTCCACGATGAAGCGGTCCGACGGTTTGTGCTTCTTGCGGGTTTTGAATCCCTTGGAGAGCTGGCCCCAGGGGCTCATCGGGTGGTGACGTCCGCCGCCGCCCTTGCTCTTGCCGTTGCCGCCGCCCATCGGGTGGTCGATCGGGTTCATCACCATGCCACGCACGGTGGGACGGATGCCGAGCCAGCGGGAGCGGCCGGCTTTCCCACCCGAGACGTTCATGTGCTCGGAGTTGCCGACCTGACCCATGGTGGCGTAGCAGGAATCGTTCACCTTGCGGATCTCTCCGGAAGGGAGTTTCACCAGCGCGTAGCCGCCTTCGAGGTTGTTGAGGAAGGCCTGCTGTCCGGCGCTGCGGGCGACCTGGCCGCCGCGGCCCGGGACGAGCTCGATGTTGTGGATGGCAGAACCGGGAGGAATGCGGCCGAGCGGGAGGGCGTTGCCGACCTGCGGCGCGGCCTCGGGGCCGGACGAGACTTTCATGCCGACGCTGAGGCCGTCCGGGGCAAGGATATAGGCCTTCTCGCCGTCGGGGTATTGCAGGAGGGCGAGGCGCGCGGTGCGGTTGGGATCGTATTCGATCGCGATGACGTCTGCGATCACACCATGCTTTCGGCGTTTGAAGTCAACGAGGCGCAGCTTGCGCTTGTGGCCGCCACCGATATGGCGGCAGGTAAGGCGACCTTGGTTGTTGCGGCCGCCGGTGCGCTTGCGGGTCGTGGTGAGGCTCTTCTCCGGCTTCTTCTTGGTGATCTCGTCGAAGGCCGGAAGGACCTTGAAACGGGAAGAAGGGGTGAGCGGACGGAAAGTCTTGAGTGCCATGGCGTGGGTGCGGTTAGACGAGGTCGAGTTTCTCGCCCTGCTTGAGCGTGACGATGGCTTTCTTCCAGTGCGGACGGCGGCCGAAATCCGGACGGCGCTCGCGCTTCTTTTTGCCGGCGTAGTTGGCCGTGTTCACGGAGGCGACCTTCTTCTGGAAGAGGCTCTCCACAGCCTGCTTGATCTCCAGCTTGTTGGCGGCCGGGTTGACTTCGAAGACGTATTTGTTGCCCTTCTCGGTGAGAATGGCGGCCTTCTCCGTCAGGCGGATCGTGCGGATGATGTCAAAGGGTTCCTTCATGCTGCCGTCCTTTCCGAAATCTTGGCGAGCGCGTCGCCGGTGAGGAGAATCTTGTCGTAGCGCAGGATGTGCTCGGCGTTCACGTCCGAGGCGGCCATGAGTTGAACGTGACCCAAGTTGCGGGCGGCGCGGCAGGTCGTTTCGTCGAACGTGGGCGAGACAAGGAGAACCTTGCGGGCGTCCTTGGCGTTCTTCTCCACGTAAGCGAGGAACTTGGCCGTCTTGCCGTCGGGAATGGCGGGTGCGTCGACCAGAAGGACATCGCCGGCGAGGATACGGGCGCTGAGAGCCTTGCGCAGGGCGAGCTTACGGACCGACTTCGGGGTCTTCTTCGAGTAATCGCGGGGCTTGGGGCCGAAGACCACGCCGCCGCCGCGCCAGATGGGCGAGGACTTGTAGCCGGCGCGGGCGCGTCCGGTTCCCTTCTGGCGCCAAGGCTTGGCACCGGAGAGGTTGACTTCGGCTTTCGTCTTCGTGTTGGCGGAGCCGGTGCGGCGGTTGGCGCGCAGGGCGACAACGACATCATGCACGGCTTGGGTTCCCTTGCCGTTCTCGATGATGGCGATGTTGGCCTTCTTGGCGTCCTCTGCGGTCAAAACTTTGGCGCTCATGGTCTATTTCTTGGTGGCGGACTTTTTCTTGGACGGGCGGACGACCACGTAGGTGCCCTTGGCTCCGGGGACGGCGCCGCTGACGAGGATGATGCCGTCCTCTTCCCGCACTTGGACGATCTGCAGGTTCTGCACGGTCACGCGCTCATCGCCCATGTGGCCGGGCATGCCCTGGTTCTTCCAGACGCGGCCGGGAGTCGAGCGGTTGCCGATGGCGCCGGTGCGGCGGTGCATCATCGAGCCGTGGCTGGCGCCCTGGCCCTGGAAGTTGTGCTTGCGCATGACGCCCTGGAAGCCTTTGCCCTTGGACTGGCCGATGACGTCGACGAACTGGCCGACCTCGAAGGTCGTGACAGGCACGTCGGCGCCGGCCTCGGCCGTGGCTCCGCGAAACTCGCGGATGAAGCGCTTCGGCGTGGACGAGGTCTTGGCGAAATGGCCGGTCTGGGCCTTGCTGACGCGGGAGGGCTTCTGGTCGTCGAAGCCGACCTGCACGGCAGTGTAGCCGTCGGTGTCCGAGGTTTTGACCTGGAGGACCTTGTTGGCCGCGGCAGCGATGACCGTGACGGGCGTGGACACGCCCTTGTCGTTGTAGACGCGGGTCATGCCGAGTTTCTTGCCGAGTAATCCGAGTGTCATGGCCGTTGCTAGATCTGGATGTTGATGTCCACGCCGGCCGGAAGGTTGAGGCGGCGGAGTTCGTCCACCGTCTTGGCCGTGGGATCAATGATGTCGAGGAGCCGCTTGTGGGTGCGGCGTTCGAACTGGTCCATGGACTTTTTGTCCACGTGGGGCGAGCGGTTGACCGTCCAGCGCTCGATCTTGGTCGGGAGCGGCACGGGGCCGGCGACTTGGGATCCGCTGCGCTTGGCCGTCTCGACGATCTCGAGGACCGAACGGTCGAGCAGGGTGTGGTCGAATGCCTTGAGGCGGATGCGTATGCGTTGGGCGGCCATGGCGTGTTATTTCTTCTGGCTGTCGAGGACGGCCGCGAGCACTTGGGCCGGGACCTGCTCGAAGTGCGAGGGTTCCATTGAGTAGGACGAACGGCCCTTGGAGAGGGAGCGGATGGCCGTGGCGTAGCCGAACATTTCGGCCAGCGGCACCTCGGCTGTGATGGTGCAAAGGTTGCCCTTGGTGTCGATGCCGAGGATCTTGGCGCGGCGGCGGTTGAGGTCGCCCATGATGTCGCCCTGGAATTCGTCCGGCGTGATGTTCTCCACCTTCATGATGGGCTCAAGGAGGATGGCCTTGGCTTTCTTGAGGGCGTCCTTGAGGGAGAAGATGGCGGCGAGCTTGAAGGCCATTTCGTTCGAGTCCACCTCGTGGAACGAGCCGTCCACGATCTCGACGTTGATGTCGATGACGGGGTAGCCGCCGATGATGCCGTTGAGCACGCCTTCCTCGATACCCTTGATGCAGGCGGGGATGTATTCCTTCGGGATGGTGCCGCCGACGATCTTGTTCTCGACGGTGAGGCCCTTGCCGCGCTCGTTCGGGGCCACCTTGATGATGACGTGGCCGTATTGACCGCGTCCGCCGGACTGCTTGATGAGTTTTCCTTCGCCGTCAGCGGCGGCAAGGATGGTTTCCTTGTAGGCGATCTGCGGCTTGCCGGCGTTCGCGTCCACCTTGAACTCGCGCATCATGCGGTCGCGGATGATCTCGAGGTGGAGTTCGCCCATGCCGGCGATGATGGTCTGGCCCGTTTCCTCGTGGGTGAAGACGCGGAAGGTCGGGTCTTCCTCGGCAAGGCGCTGGAGGGCGTTGCCCATCTTCTCCTGGTCGATCTTGGTCTTCGGCTCGATGGCCATCGAAATGACCGGGTCGGGGAACGAGGGCGGCTCAAGCAGGATGGGATGATCCTCGTCGCAGAGCGTGTCGCCGGTGGTGATGTTCTTGATGCCGACGATGGCGGCGATGTCGCCCGAGTAACATGTGTCGATGTCCTCGCGCTTGTCGGCCTGGATCTGGATGAGACGGCTGATGCGCTCGCGCTTGCGGGTCCGGGGGTTGTAAACGTTGTCGCCCTTCGAGAGCTTGCCCGAGTAGACGCGGAAGAAGACGAGTTTGCCGACGAACGGATCGCTCCAGAGCTTGAAGGCGAGAGAGGCGAAGTTGCCGTTGTCGTTGGCCGAGGCCTCGATGGGCGAGGCGTCGTCGGGGTCCTGGCCCTTGGCCGCAGGAATGTCGAGGGGGCTCGGGAGATAATCCACGACGGCATCGACGAGGTATTGGACACCCTTGTTCTTGAAGGCGGAACCGCCGGCCACGGGCACGAACTTGTTCGCGATGGTCTGACGGCGGATGGCCGCCTTGAGGTCCTGCTTGGTGATCGGTTTCTCCTCGAGGAACATCATGCCGATCTCGTCGTCGAGGTCGGTCATCTGGCTGACGAGGTCGTCGTAAGCCTTCTGGGCGAGTTCCTTGTGGTCCTCCGGGATGTCGGTGATCTCGTAGGTGGACCCCATGACGTCGTTGTCCGAATAGAGGACGGCCTTCTGGTTGACCACGTCGATCTGGCCGCGAAGGTTGTCCTCGCGTCCGAGCGGGATGAGGATCGGCCAGACGTTGGCGCCCAGCTTGGTCCGCATGCTCTCGACGGCCGCGTCGAAATCGGCACCGGTGCGGTCCATCTTGTTGACGAAGGCGATGCGGGGGACGTTGTATTTGGTGGCCTGGCGCCAGACCGTTTCCGACTGGGGCTGAACGCCGGCGACGCCGCAGAACACGGCGATGGCGCCGTCGAGCACGCGAAGCGAGCGCTCGACCTCGGCGGTGAAGTCCACGTGGCCCGGGGTGTCGATGATGTTGACGCGCTGCTTGATGTTCGCGAACAGCTTGAAGACGTCGGCTTCCGGTTTCTGCAACCAGGAACAAGTGGTGGCGGCCGAGGTGATGGTGATGCCGCGCTCGCGCTCCTGCTCCATCCAGTCGGT
>CAZSUJ010000050.1:5009-21110 GCA_964609925.1 uncultured Chthoniobacter sp.
TGGGCCATCTTGTGCATTTCGTCGCGCTTCTTGATCGCGTTGCCTTGGCCGTTGGCGGCGTCCTTGAGTTCGATGGCGAGGGCTTCCTTCATGGGGACGGCCTTGCGTTTCGAGGCGAAAGTGACGAGCCAGCGCATGGCGAGGGCGTATTGGCGCTCGGCGGGAACTTCCATCGGGACCTGATAGGTCGCGCCGCCGACGCGGCGGGATTTGACCTCGAGGCGCGGGCGCACGTTGTCGAGGGCCTTGTTGAGGATCTCGAGCGGATCCACAGCCTCGCTGCCCTCGCGGGACTTCTCGATCGCGGTGTAGACGATGGTCTCCGCGATGGATTTCTTGCCGCTGCGCATGACCGTGTTGATCAGGCGGGTGACCATGGGGCTCCCGTAACGGCTGTCGCCGAGGGTGGTGCGTTTGGTTGCTCTGCGTCTGCGTGCCATGGGTGGAAAATGTCGTGGTTACTTCTTCTTGGTCGCGGCGGCTTCGGCGCCGGCCTTCGGGCGCTTGGCCCCGTATTTCGAGCGGCCGCGGCGACGGCCATCAACCCCGAGGGTGTCGAGCGAACCGCGGACGATATGGTAGCGGACGCCGGGAAGGTCCTTAACGCGGCCACCGCGGACGAGGACGATCGAGTGTTCCTGAAGGTTGTGCCCCTCGCCCGGGATGTAGGCGATGACTTCCTGGCCGTTGGTCAGGCGCACCTTGGCGACTTTGCGCAGGGCGGAGTTAGGTTTCTTGGGCGTGCGCGTCATGACCTGCACGCAGACGCCGCGGCGCTGCGGGCAATTGACCAGCGCGGGTGACTTTGATTTCAAAGTCACTTTGCTGCGACCCTTGCGGACAAGTTGGTTGATGGTGGGCATCGATTAGGAAAGTTTAGCGCCGTTTCCCGGCGACAAAAAAACCACGCGAACGTGGTCTCTTCGCGAACCCCCGACAGTGTGCGGGGAAAAGGAGATTAGCGGGACAACTGCCTTCCGCAAGAAGTTTTCTGGAAAATTTTCGCCGCAAAAATTAGATCGGCATTCCGGGGTCGGTGCGGCGAGCCGGGCGGACGCTCGGAACATGCCTCAGGTGGAGATTGCCAGTCTGCGTGCGGAGGCGCCAGCGGGAATCCCGGATGCTGCAAAAGCGGGCACCGTAGAGCGCGATTGGGCTTGCGGCCCGGGGCAGGCGGCCATTTGCTTCTCCGCGATGAGGCGAGGTCCGAACGGCTGGCGCGCCGCGGCATTCACGTTCGTGGCAGCCGCCGCTTGCTGCACAGCGGGTTGTGCCGCGGTCAAGCTCACCTACCAACCGCCAAGCCAGGCCCAGCAACCGACGAGCGATCTGGCGCCGGAGAGCAGGCAGCAATTGCGCGAGGCGGCGAAAGGCACGGAGGACGAACTGGCGCTCGCTGCGATCAAGCTGGCCGAGACCGGCCCCGGCACCGCGCCGGGCGTCGCCGCTTATGTGGCGGAAATCCGCCCGGCCGCAGCGCCCTTCGTGCGTTCGACGCTGATGGCGATGTTCCCCGACGAGGCCACGGACATCGCCATCGCGGTGTCGGCGGCGCTGCCCACATCGCAAAGTCTGGCGCCGCCGCCGCGCTCGACGGGCCACACGTTTTTCAACTGGCCGTGAAGCGGGTGTCGTCCATCGCATGGCGTGCGGGCCGCGCCATCGCGCTGATCGCAGCCGCGGCGTTGCTGCTCGCGACGGGATGGAACTTCGCGCGGCCGATGCTGGCTGCGTGGGTGTCCGGCGAGGAATTCAACCGCATGCTTTCGCACGCGGTGTCGCACGCGCTGAAGGTCGAGGGGCAGTTCGGCGCCCTGCGATTGGACGACGGATTCGCGGTGACGACGGAAGGCTTCACCAGCAAGGGCTGGCCCGGACAGGCGATCGGTGCGCTGGACACCACGCAAGCCACGGGCGTGTTCAACCCGTGGGGCATCCTGCGCGGAGTCTGGCAGGTGGACTCGATCAACATCGCACGCGCCGACTTCCGCCTGCGCCAGCCGGACAACGCCCTCAAGGCGCTCGACCCGGCAACGCCACCGCGTCCGTGGTATGCGGCGCTCATGCCGCGGGATTTCCATTGCGGCTGGATCGAGTGCCCCGACATGCAGATCGAGTTGCCGCTGGGTGCGATCGCGGTCCGCGGCACGAACCTGCAAGTGGGGGCGACGATGATCGGGAAGAACTTCAAATACTACGGCAAGGGCGGGGCGGTGCAGGTCGGGGATTTCCAGGCCATGGCGTCCGATGCGTTCGAGGTCTACGTGACACGGGAGATGATCGAGATCGGCTACCTCTACCTGCGCGAACCGGCCTCGAAGGAGCCGAACCTCCTGCTGGCGGGACGGCTCGGACAGCACGCCGACCGCAGCATCCAGGCGCGGGCAACCGTCACCTCGCTCGATCTCCGGCCGTTCCTTCCGCCCGACATTGCGCGCATCATTTCCGGCCGGCTGTCCGGCCAGTTGCAATACGAGACCGACAAGGACGGCAGCGGGGCCAAGGGCCAAGGGAACGTCTCCCTCGAGGGTGCGCGGCTCGAGGGATGGGATTACTTGGAACGCCTCGCTCGCAAGGCAGGCAACCCGGACCTCGCCCGTCTCGACCTGCGTAAGGCGTCGTTCGACTACAAGCTGGCGGGTGGGCGGGTGGAGGTTGCCAACCTCGTCCTCAGCGGTGCCAGCCAGATCGATTTGCGCGGCAGCGGCTCTTGGGACATCCAATCACGCAACGCCACGGCATCGGTTTCGCTGAGCCGCCTGCCCGTGGGCGCCTACCTGCCCTCCTCGGTCTCGGGCGGGCTGGGCGGCGAACTGTCGGCGCAGGCCGACTGGGCGTGGGAAGGAACGCACCTTGCCCAGGGGCGCGGCGGCGGGCGGCTTGAACTCGCAGGCGGCCGGCTCACCGGGTTCAAGTTCCAGCAATTCCTGGCGCGGTTCCTGCGCGATGACGCATACCTCGCGCTCGACCTCGCACGCGCCGCGTGCCGCTGGCGACAGGACGACGCGGGGCTGCACCTCGACGGGATTGATGTTCTCGCGGCCGGGCGTGCGGGCTTGCGCGGAGCGGCCAGCATCTCGCACGACGGCAAATTGAGCGGCACGGTGATGGCTGGTCTGCCCGCCTCCGCCCTGGGCTGGCTGCCGGACGCGACCAAGACGGTCTTTGCCACGGAAAAAGACGGTCTGCATTGGTGCACCATCCGCTTGTCCGGCACGGAGGCAAAACCGGACAATGACTTCACCAAGCAGGTCCTGCGGCAACTGGAGAAGCATCCAATCGCGCTCGCGGAACTCGCGCTGCGCGGCCTCAGCTGGTGGCTCGGCGACGTGTTCGAGGGACGCCGAGGACGTTGAGCGGCGGGGCTACCGGGTTCCCCGGTTTTCGTTCGCGAAGGCGTTGGCCTCGGCTGCGACGATGACGCCGTCGCCGTTGCGGTCCACCGCCTTGAAATACTTCGTGACGTAGCCCGCCTTGCGAGCCGCGGTGCGGAACTCGACGAACGTCACCTTGCCGTCACGGTTCTTGTCGCGCTCCACGAACAGCGCCTCATCGAACTGCGGCTCGACCTTGCGCGCCTCGGCCAGGGTGACCACGCCATCGCGGTTCGTGTCGAACGCACCGAAAGCCCGCGGCAGGACGAACGACTCGACCTCGGCGACAGTCACCCGCCCGTCGCGGTTGGCGTCGGTCTCGACCAGCACCATGCCCCCGTTCTTGGTGTGCTGGCAGGCGGCGAGAAGCAGACAAACGGGAATGACAGGGAGGAGGTGGCGATTCATCGAGGCCGATGCTGCGGACTCGCCGTCGCAAGGCAAGCTCCGATGCGCAGGGCAGCTGCTACTCGAGGATCCAAAGGTCGTCCGTATTGAAGTCGCGTCCCTCGCGGAAAAGCTCCGTGACCCTGTCCGGGGGAAGCGCGGCCCGGATCGCGGCGAGATCGGCATCAACGTCCTCCTGCTCGGCCACCGAGAGTCGGAAGCCGTGGCGCTCCCGCTGCGCCTCGGCGGCCCCGAGCAAGCGCGCGCCGCGCTCGAACCTCCGGCCCGCGACGGCGGCTGCGGCGAGCGTCATGAGGATGTAGGGCATGGTCCAGCCGTTGCCGAGCGAGGCGGCGATCCCCGCCCATTCGCGCAGAGCATCCTCAGCCCGCGTGAGATCGCCTTGGGCGATGGCCGTGCGGGCCAGTCCCCAAAGGACCAGACCCGCGATCCAGTGGTCGCCGAGGCGGCGATGGATCGCGAGCGCCTCCTCCGAGAGCCGACGAGCCTCATCGAGCCTTCCCCTCCCCACGGCCACCCGGCCCAGACCTCCGAGGCAAAGCGCCATGGCTTGCTCGCTGCCGATCTCACGGGCCTCGGCCAGACCGGACTGGAAAATCTCCTCCGCCTCGTCCAAACGTCCGTCCCCGCGTTCGAGGAAGCCGACGAATCCACGGCAAGACACCGCGAGCGCGCGGTCGCCGGAGAGCCGCGCCGACGCGGCCGCCTGCTCGAACAGGACCCGCGCCGCCGGGTAGTCGTCCAGCGCCCAAGCCAGCCGGGCGGCGACCAACTCTCCGCGCGCCCTGAGCCCGGGTTCAAGGTCGGCCGGCAACGCCAGCACATCCGTGGCCAGGGCGCGGCCCTGCGTGAGGTAGCCGCGCACCTCCATGGGCCGGCCGACGGCGGCGAGGAGTTGCATGGCCGACGCCGCGTTTCCCTGTGAGATGAACCACCGCAGGGCGCGGTCGAGGTTGAAAAGATCGTCGTCGAACCGCGCCAGCCACGCGGCCTGCTCGGCACCCTCGAAATGCGGCGCGGCGGCCACGGCCCAGGCGAGGAAGTGCTGCGCGTGCGCCTCGCGCAGCGAGGACATCTCGCCCGACTCTTCGAGGCGATGCCCGGCGTAATGCCAGACCGACTCGAGCATTGTGTAGCGCGGATCGCCCGACTGCCCGGTCTCGACACCGACGAGCGACTTCTCGACGAGGCTCTGCAGGAGATCAAGCACGTCGGCATCGCCAAGCGCACCCCCGCCGCAGACCTCCTCCACGGACTCGAGGCTGCGTCCGCCGGCGAAAGCGGCGAGCCGGCGGAAGAGAACGCGTTCGTCCTCCGTGAGCAGTTCGTGGCTCCAATCCACCAATGCCTGCAACGTTTGCTGGTGCGGCAGGCGTTCGGAACCGGCGCCGCGCAGCAGGCGGAATCGGTCGGCCAACCGGGCCGCGATCTGCTTCGCGTCGAGCAGCCGGAGACGGGCCGCGGCGAGTTCGAGCGCGAGCGGGATGCCGTCAAGCCGCGCGCAAATCTCGCCCACGGCCTGGGCGTTGTCGTCGTTGAGGACGAAATCCGGACGGACGGCCCGGGCACGTTCGACGAAGAGCCGCACGGCGGCGCACTCGCCGAGACGGCGCGCGGAGCCGGGGCCGACGACGGGATTGCGGTGGATGTCGAAAATTCCAAGCGGCGGGACCGCCACGGTCGCCTCACCGGCGAGACCGAGGGGCGAGCGGCTGGTGGCGAGGATTTTGAGGCGGCCGCACGAGCGCAGCATGCCCGAGGCGAGTGCCGCCACGGGGCCGGGCAGATGTTCGCAATTGTCCAGGATGATGAGCATCTCCTGCCGGCAGAGCGCGGCGAGGAGTGTGTCCATGAGCGAGCGCCCCGGCTCCTCGCGGATGCCGAGCGCACCCGTGACGGCGGCGGCCAAGCGCTCCGGCTCGGTGATCATCGCGAGTTCCACCAGCCACACGCCGCCTGCGAACGCCCCCAACTGCGCGGCCCCGGCCTCGAGCGCGAGCCGCGTCTTGCCGGTTCCACCCGAACCGGTGAGCGTGACGAGCTTTGTCGGGCCGGCCAGCAAGGCGGACAAAGCGGCCATTTCTTCCTCGCGGCCGATGAAACTCGTGGGGCGCGGCGGGAGGTTGTTCGGCAGGACGCTGACACTACGCGGCGGGGGGAAGGAGCCGGCCAGTCCGCCGCCCGTGAGCTGGAAAAGCCTCTCGGGCCGCTCGAGACTCTTCAAGCGGTGCTCGCCGAGATCGAGGAAGTCCAAGCCTTCCGGCGGCTGGTCGAGCACGAGTTCGTGGGTGGCGCGTGACAGGAGGACCTGGCCGCCGTGCGCGGCCGACTCGATGCGCGCCGCGCGGTTGAGCGTGCCGCCGAAATAATCGCCGGCGCGCACCTCGGCCGTGCCCGTGTGGACACCGATCCTCACGGCGAGCGCACCGGTGCCGCCCCACGGCTCCGCCGCCAGCGCGTTCTGCACGGCGGCGGTGGCACGCAGCGCTGCACCCGGCTCGTCGAAGGCCACGCAAAACGCATCGCCGACCGTCTTGAAGATATGGCCACCCTCGCCTTCGAAGATGCCGCGCAAAATCTCGTCATGCCTCCGCACGGCCGCCTTCATCGCGTCCGGATACCGCTCCCACAGCCGGGTGCTCCCGACGATGTCGGTGAAGACAAAGGTCACCGTTCCATGCGGCGCAGTCATGCGCGGGAGTGAACACCAACCCGGGCCGCGTGCAAGCCGCGGACTGCGGCGCTCAAGCCGGACCCAGCCAGCGCGCCAGCCCGCCTCGCCGCACCAGCCAGTCCCACACGAGCCAGCCCGCGACCACGCCGAGCAGCGCCCCGGCCGCGACGTCGGAAATGTGGTGGGCGTTGAGCTGGACGCGCGACCAGGCGATTGCCGCGGCGGCGAGCAGACCTGCCACGCCGACGAGACGGCGCGAGAGGAAGAGCGGGAAGAAGAAACCGAACGCACAGGCCGCGTGCGAGGACGGGAACGACTGGTGGTCGTGCCGCAGCGTGACCCATTTCCCGTCGCGGACAGGCCCGTGCCAGCCCGCGCCCACCTCGGCTGCGCGCGGGCGCACGCGACCGGTGCCGAGCTTGATCAGGTTCGAGGTCAGGCCCGCGATGATGCCCGCGAGAACCATGGCGACCACCACGCGCGCGGCATCGGTGCGGCGGCGGATGAGGCAGGCTGCGAGGACAACCGCGCCCGCGCCAAAGAGAAACGGGAAATCGCCGAAGCGCGAAAGGAAACGGGCCTCGGAGTCCAGGGGCTGCAGGCCGCCCGCACGCACGGCGGCCACCACCGGGTCGTCCCAAACGAAAAGCCCCGCGGCGAGCAGCACAAGGCTGGCCGCGGAGAAAACAACGACCCACACAATCTCGCTGCCTCTCGGTTTCATGGCGGGGAAGGTTGCAGAGACCGTCCCGGATTCAAGGCAGGAACACCGCCGCGGTCAGCGGCGCGAACTCACCGAGGAGGGAGTCGCCGTCGCGCCGCAGGACGGCGGACCCGCCGTCGGAGACGAAGCCGGCTGCGACTTCGCGGTCGGGCCATCCCGCGGGGGCGGGGAAACGGACCGTCTGCGGTGCTTCCGAGCGGTTGAAAACGACGATGGCGGAGGCCGGTCCGCCGGTGCGGACAAACGCCAGCGTGTTGGCCGCGTCGTCGGCGGACAACCAGCGAAACTCTCCCTCGTTCAGCACCGGCGTGTTGCGCCGCATGGCGATCGCCGCGCGGAAGAACGCGCGCAGGTTGTGGTCGAACCCGACGCCTCGCGGCTCGACCCTTTGTCCGTCCGGCCCCATGAACTCGGGGTCGTAGGCAAGATCGTCCCAGAGCATCGGCTTGCGGCAGTCGGGATCGTTGGCACCCCACATTCCGGCCTCGCCGCCGTAGTAAACGAACGGCGTGCCCACGTAGGTCATCTGCAACACCACGGCCATGCGCAAGAGACGCCACGCCCGCGCATCCGGCTTGCGCCAGGCGTAACCCGGGTTTTGCGAAGGCGAGACGCTCTTCGACACGGCCAGGTCGAACTCGTGGGGCTTGGCGTAGGATTTGTCGGGACGTCCGTCCGCCGCCGCCGAGGCGGCGCGCGGCGTGTCGTGCGAGTCGAGCAGGTTCTGCAGGCGGAGCGCGGTCGCGGGCG
Source organism: uncultured Chthoniobacter sp. (assembly GCA_964609925.1). Classification (GTDB taxonomy): domain Bacteria; phylum Verrucomicrobiota; class Verrucomicrobiia; order Chthoniobacterales; family JACTMZ01; genus JACTMZ01. Next base: position 12,940 of record CAZSUJ010000050.1, read on the forward strand.
GCCACGCGGCGCGGGTGCGGTCAAGCCAAGCCGCGAAGGCGGACGGCCGCAAGGCGCCGTCGAAGAGCCAGCCCTTCACGGGCATGGCGAAACCTTCGTAATTCATGGTCGCGTCGAATTGCCCGGCCAGCGTGACCTTGTGTGCGTCGTGCCAGATTTCCGTGATGGTGATGGCCGACGGATTGATCGCGTGCACCATCGCGTTCCACTCGCGCCAGAAACCGACGGGCACCATCCACGCCACGTCGAGCCGCCAACCGTCCACGCCGCGCGTCACATCGCCGTCCGGCGCCATCCAGCGTCGGGTCACAGCGAGAAGGTAGTCCTTCACGGCCGGGGCAAGCGTGGCGTCATCGCCTTCGCCCGTCTCGGCAAACTCCGGGAGTTCCTTGATCCCGTGCCAGCCGGACCAAGAGAATTCGTTGGCGGGCGTGCCCGGGTCGTCCCAAGCCTCGACAATGAACCAATCGCGAAAATCTGAGGACTGCTGCTTCTCGCGCACGTCGCGGAAGGCGAAGAACGCGAGGCCCGCGTGGTTGAAGACGCCGTCGATGATCACACGGATGCCCTTGGCGCGTGCCTTCTGGAGCATGTCGAGGAACAACCTGTCGGCCGAGGTCCACTTCCAAGTTGCGGGGTCAGCCGTCTCGCCGGCAATCATCGCGAGATCGCCCTGCGGGTCGGGGCCGAACCACGGGTCGATGTGGTGGAAACTCGTGGCATCGTATTTGTGGTGCGATCCGGACCAGAAAACCGGGTTCAGGTAGATCGCGTTGATGCCGAGGTCGCGCAGGTAGTCGAGCTTGTCGATGATGCCCTGTATGTCACCGCCGTAGCGCCGCTCACCGACCGTGTTGTAGAAGCCCTCACCCTTCGCCTGCTCCCACGCATCGCGGGCATACCAGTCCGATGTCCAAGCACGCACCCGCCACGACTCGGGGGCGTGGTCGCGCCCGGCGAGGCTCTCGCGCACCGGGTCGTTGGAAGGGTCGCCGTTGCGGAAGCGTTCGGGGAAGATCTGATACCACACGGCGCCGGTCTGCCATGCGCGCGGATCGGGCTGCGGAGCGGCCCCGGCGGGGGCGGAGAGAAGGAGGACGACCGCGGCGGCGGCCGAGGCGGCACGCTTCATTTCAATCCCCCGAGGCGGCGCAGAACCCGGGCCTCTGCCGCCGTCACGGGCATCACGCTGAGGCGGGACTGGCGGAGCAGCGCCATCTCGCGCAGTGCGGCGGTTTCCTTGATCCGCTCGAGCGGGACCGGCTCGGGCAGCGTTTCCGCCGGTTCGAGGTCCACGCACGACCAGTCGCCGTCCTTCGCCGTCGGATCGGGATAGGCCTCGCGCAGAACGCGGGCCAGACCGACGACGCACTTGCCCGTCACGCTGTGGTAGTAGAACACGGCGTCACCCTTGCGCATGGCGCGGAGGTTGTTGCGGGCTTGAAAATTCCGCACGCCGGTCCACGAGGTGCGGCCGTCCGCCACGAAACGTTCCCACGCGTAGGCCTCGGGTTCCTGTTTGACGAGCCAGTGGTTCATGATGGGACAACGGCCCCGGGACGGAGTCGTCCGGCGATGAAGTCCCGGATGCTCTCGACCGTGCCGAGGTTGATGCGTTCGATGGCTTCGACGCTGTTGAAGCCGACATGCGGAGTCGAGAAGACTTGCGGGTGGCCGAGCAAACGGCGGTTGAGCATGATCCCTTCGAGTTCGCGCAGGCGCTCCTCGCGGCGGCCCGGATCGCCGCCGGGCGTGGACATGGCATGGATCTTCTGGACGATCGAGGCACCGATCACCTTGGCCGAATCCTTGTTGAAGGCGCGGTCGTCTTCCAGGACGTCGAGCCCGACGCCCCCGACTTGCCCGCTCTCGAGCGCCCGCATCAGGGCGTTGGCGTCGATCAGGGCTCCGCGCGCCGTGTTGATCAGGATCACGCCGCGCTTGCACTTGGCCAAGCGGGCCGCGTTGAGCATCTGTCGCGTGCGCGGCGTGAGGGGCACATGCAGCGTGATGATGTCGGCCACGCGGAGCAGGCGGTCGAGCGTGACGTAGGGGAAGCCCATGGTGTCGGCCATGGGAAGGTTCGGATGCATGTCGTAGCCGACCACCTGCATGCCGAAGCCCTGCGCGATGCGGATCACATGCAGGCCCACCCGCCCTGTGCCGACGACTCCAAGCGTCTTGCCGCGCAATTCCATGCCGCGCAACTGCTCGGAGGCACCCCGGCCGCGCCGGCCGGACTCGAGGCAGTGCCGCAACCGGCGCGCCACCCCGAGAATGAGCGCGAAGGTGTGCTCGGCCACGGTGGCCGCGCCGTAATCGGGCACGTGGGCGAGGACGACACCGCGACGGGCTGCCGCGTCGACGTCAAGGTGGTCCACCGCGGAGGAACGCGTTGTGACGAGGCGGACCTTCGGGTGCTCGCGCAGGAACGAGGCGTTGATGCGCGAATTGACGAATACGGATACGATTTCCGCATCGCGCGGGACCTCGTCGGCCGACTCGACGAACTCGACCTCGTGCTCGGCGAGGCTGTCCACGAAGAACGGCTGCTCGTCGTCCTCGGTCTCGACAAAGACGATTTTCATGGGGGATTGCCGCGAATTGCCTTTGCCGCCGCGGCTCGTCCCGAGTGTAATCGTGCCCCCGCATGAGACGAGGCCTATTTGTCACATTCGAGGGTTCCGAAGGCTGCGGCAAATCCACCCAGATCCGCCGCCTTGCCGTATGGCTCGAAGCGCGCGGCAAGCGCGTCGTGACCACCCGCGAACCGGGCGGCACTCCGGCCGGAGACCAGATCCGCCATCTCCTCCAACATGCGCCGGAGGGACGAGGGCTCGTGCCCGAGGCCGAGTTGCTGCTCTTCACCGCCAGCCGCGCCCAACTCGTGCGCGAGATCATCCTGCCGGCGCTGGAGGCCGACCAGGTGGTCCTCAGCGACCGCTTTCACGACTCCACCACCGTCTATCAGGGCGTGGCCCGCCGCCTCGACCCGCGCGATGTGGCCCGGGCCAACGCGTTCGCCATCGGCTCCTGCACACCCGACCTGACGATCCTGCTCGACATGGATGCCGAGAGCGCGTTTGCGCGGTTGGGACGACGCGAGGGTCCGGCGGACCGCATGGAGAGCGAGCCCCTCGCCTTCTACGAGGCCGTGCGCAACGGATACCTGCAGTTGGCCGGTTCCGAACCGGGCCGTTTCGCCGTCCTCGACGCCGCGCAGTCCGAGGACACGCTTTCCGACCTCGTCACAAAACTTCTCTTGGAACGATTCGATGGCTTTTTCTCCCGCTGAAATCCTGGGGCGCCTTCGCCGGGCCCACCAAGCCGGCCGCCTGCCGCACGCGATGCTCCTGAGCGGGCCGCCGGGCAGCGGACGCACGCGAATGGCTTGGGAGATCGCGGGGATGGCCAATGGCGTGACGGCGGAGGAGGCGGCGACACACCCGGACGTCCACAAGCTCGAACCCGAATCGAAATCCCGCCGCATCCTGCTCGAACCGTTCCGCGCGTTTTGCGTCCCGTTCTTCTCGACCAGCTTCCGGGAGGGGGCGACCAAGGTTGGCCTCATCCTCGACGCCGACCGTCTCCAAGCCGGCTCGGCCAACGCTTTCCTCAAGACACTCGAGGAGCCGCCGGCGAACTGCCTGTTCGTCCTGGTCACCGCCCACCCCGGGCTGCTCCCGACCACCATCGTCTCGCGATGCATGCGCTTCGACCTGCAACCCGTGGCCAGCGATGCCCTCGAGGGTGCCGCGGCCGCGGTGGCGGAGGAGACGGGACGTCTTCTCTCCGCGGCACAGGCATCCCGCGCCGGGCACGCACTGCGTCTGGCCAGGCGGTTGCAGGAGGTCCTGCGCGAGGCGCGGGCGGCCAGCGAGGTCGAATTGACCGCCGCCTTCCGCGAGGAGAAGAAAAGGCTCGGCGACTCGGCGGAGGACGAGTGGCTGAAGGACGAGGAAACCCGCCTCAAGGCGCTCATCGAGTCGCGCGCCCTCGTCGTGCGGGAGGCACTGGTCGGCGTGGTGGCCGGACGCGTGGCCGACGTGCTCCGCGCACGGCACGGCAGCGACGCCCTGCAATTCCCCGCGCTGGCCGCGGAATCGCGGCACCTCGCCGCCACGATCGACGGCCCGGCCCTGCTGCGGGTTCTTGACGGCGCCGCCTTCCTGCGACTTCTCTTGGACCGGAACGTGAAGGAAGATCTGGCCCTCGAGGCCGGCTGCCTCGCCCTCATCCGTCCATGAACACCCAGCGCATCGTCCTCAAGTTCGGCACCGGCATCCTGACTGCCGACGCCAGCGGCCTGCAGTTGGACCGTGCCCAGTTCACCCGGCTAGCCGCCGAGATCGCGGAACTCATCGCGGGGGGACGCGAGGTGGTCGTGATCTCCAGCGCCGCCGTGGCCGCCGGCGTCGCGGCGCTCGGTCTGCGCGCGCGCCCGACCTCGCTGCCCGGCAAGCAAGCCTGTGCGGCCGTCGGGCAATCCCAGCTCATGCGCGCCTACGAGGAGAGTTTCGCAGAGCACGGCCTGACCACGGCCCAATTGCTGCTCACACACGGCGACATCGACAGCCGCCAGCGGCGCGCCAACGCGGAGACCACCCTCCGGGAACTGCTCGGGTTCCGCCGCGTCGTGCCCGTCATCAACGAAAACGACTCGGTGGCCGTGGAAGAACTCCGCTTCGGCGACAACGACCGCCTCGGTGCCGAGGTTGCCGCCCTGTGCGGAGCGGCCGCCTATCTCATCCTCACCGGCAGCGACGGATTGCGCGCGAACGGGGAACGCCTTCCCGTGGTGGACGACGCCGCCGCCGCGCACTCTCATGTCACCGGCGAGAAGGGCGAGCACAGCACAGGCGGCATGGCCAGCAAACTCGACGCCGTCGCCTTCGCGACCGAAGCCGGCATCGAGACATGGATCCTCGACGGACGCTCCCCGGGGCAGATCGCCGCCGCCCTCGCCGGGGCCGATGTCGGAACCCGATTCCCCGCAAAGAAATGATCCGCCGCATCTCAGCCATCGCCACAGTGACCTGGACCGAATTGGTCCGCCTCAAGGTCTTCTACTTCCTCATCATCTTCGCCCTGCTGGTCATCGGGAATTCGTTCTTCCTCGCCCGCTTCAGCTTCGAGGAGGAATTCCAGATGCTGAAGGACATCGCGCTCGGCGCCATGAGCATCTTCAGTGCGCTCATCGCCATCCTGGCCACCGCGACCCTTATTCCCAAGGACCTCGAGGACCGCACGATCTACACGATCCTGGCCAAACCGGTGTCGCGCTTCGAATACCTGCTCGGGAAACTCGGCGGCGTCTTCCTCCTGCTCACACTGGCGGTCTTGATGATGGGCGCGCTCTTTGCCGTCGTCCTCCTCCTGCGCACCCAGCACCTTCTCCATGTCACCGCGAACGAGATGGCGTCGTTGCCCGCGCCGGAGGTTGCCGCCGCGCTGGCCAAGATCCGCGCCGCCGGGCACGACCCCAACCTCTTCGCGGGCGGCCTCGTGATCCTCGTCAAGGCGTGGCTGCTTGCCGCGATGACCATCTTCATCTCCACCTTCGCGAGCACGGCGATTTTCACGACCATAACGTCGTTCGCCGTCTATTTCATCGGCCACCTGCAGGCCACCGCGCGCGACTACTGGCTCGCGGCCAACGAGTCGGGGTTCGTCACCAAGGCCGTGCTCGCCCTCGTCGCCCTCATCTTCCCCGACCTCCAGGCCTTCAACCTCGTGGACGACGTCGTCGCCGGGACGGCCATCCCGATGCACATCCTCCTCCAGACGGTGGGCCTGGGCTTCGCCTATATCGCGGTTTACACGGCGCTGGCCGCCGCGGTCTTCCACGGACGCGAGCTATGAGCGTGCGGCGACCCGCGGTGGTCATCTCCCTCGTGGTTGCGGCCGTGCTCCTCTTCGGCCTCGCCCGCCTGCCCTTCGAGCGCGGGCTGGATGCGGCGCACCGGGAAGCACACTTGCGCACGGCCACCCTCGACCTCGGGCTGAGGGAGCAGATCGGCCAACTGTCCTTCGTCGCGGCTCTCAGCGGCTTCCGCTCGCTCGTGGCCGCGTTCCTCTGGATCGAGGCCCACACCGCATGGGAGCAGACCGCCTGGGGACGCATGGCGGGGTTATTCCAGAGCGTGACCACGCTGCAACCCCGCTCCTTGATCTACTGGGATCTTGCCTCGTGGCACATGGCGTGGAACGCCTCGATCGCAGCGCGCAATGACGAGTCCGAGCCGAGCGAGTTCCTGCGCATCCGCGCCGAGCGCGAGTATCACAACCTCGGCCGCGCCTTCCTCGAACGCGGGATCGCCAACAACCCCGACCGCTACCTCCTCCACGAACGGCTCGGAATCCTGCTGCGCGACAAGCTCGCCGACCACTGCGCCGCGGCCGACGCGTTCTCGAAGGCCGCCTCCATGGAAGGCGCCCCTGCCTACCTCAAGCGCATGGCCGCCTACGAGCTGTCCGCCTGCCCGGGACGCGAACGCGAGGCCTACGACCGCCTGCGCGCGATCTACGAACTCGGAGAGGACGAGCGCGTCCCGCGCGTCATCACGCTGATCAACGAGCTCGAGGAAAAGCTCGGCATCCCGGCCGCCGAACGGCTTGCACCCAAGCCTCGCGACTGAGGCCGTCGGCGCAATCAGCATTGCCAAGGCCGCCCGGAGAACGGATTCTGGGCCGGTAAGGCTCCATGCGCATTGCGATTTTCGGCGATATACACAGCAACCTCGAGGCGCTGCAATCCGTCGTGGCAGACGCTCACATCCACGGGTGCACGCACTACATCTGCCTCGGGGACATCGTGGGCTACAGCGCCGACCCCGCCGCGTGCATCGAGTTCGTCCGCGCGATGGAATGCCCGGTCATCAAGGGCAACCACGATGAGCAGGCGGCCATGTCCGGACCCGACACCGGCTTCAGCGACCTCGCAGACATAGCGATCCGCTGGACGCGGGACCACCTCGGGGACGACGACAAAGAGTGGCTGCGCTCGCTCCGCCTGCAGCGGGTGATCCGCGATTTCACCGTGGTCCATGCCACCCTCGACACCCCGCACAAGTGGGGCTACGTGATCACCCCGGGCGACGCCGCAGCCAGCTTCACCTACCAGCACACCCCGGTCTGCTTCTTCGGCCACACCCACGAGCCGTTCCTCTACCGCACGGGGGCCGCGGTGAAGCGCCAGACCTACGAGAAACTCAAGCTCAAGCCCGGCGTGCAATACATGATCAACGTCGGCAGCGTCGGGCAGCCGCGCGACGGCGACTGGCGCGCGGCCTACGTGATCTACGAACCGGAGACGATGGACGTCGAACTGCGCCGCATTCCCTACGACATCGAGGCGACGCAGCGGAAGATCATCGAGGCCGGACTGCCGGGCGAGCTGGCGGCCCGCCTCGCCCTCGGAAAATGACGCCGGAGCGCCTGCTGGTGCTCAAGCCCGGGTCGCTCGGCGACATCGTCCACACGCTGCCTGCCGTGGCCGCCCTGAAGGCGCGGTTTCCCTCCTGCGAGATCACATGGATGGTCAACCCGGAGTGGGAGCCTCTGCTCGAAGGCAACCCGCATCTCACCTCGACAATCGTCTTCCCTCGCGGCGATTTCCGCGGGCCGTCCGGCCTGCTGCGATTCGCGGCTTGGAGACGCAGATTGCCGGGACGGGCACAGCCGGACCTCATCCTCGATTTCCAAGGGCTCCTGCGCACCGCAGTCATCGGCCGGGCCTTCCGCGGCGTTCCGGTGTGGGGGTTGTCGGACGCCCGGGAAGGCTCGCGCCTGCTGCACACGCGGACCGTTGCCGTCGATGCGAACGCCCACGCCGTCGAGCGCTACCTCGTGCTGGCCGCGGCACTTGGTGCCTTGCCGGCGGGTCCGCCGGAGTTCGCGCTGCCCGGCGGGCGCCGTCCGGACGCCTCGCTGCCGGCGCAACCCTACATTCTCCTGCACCCCTTCTCGCGGGGCGCGGGCAAGTCGCTGAGTCCGGGGGCCATCCGCGCGTTCTGCCGCGAAGCGGGGCATCCGGTCGTTGTCGCCGGACGGGCTGCGGACGAGGCAGAAATCACCGGGCCGGATGTCACCGATCTCGTCAACCGCACGAGCCTTGCCGAGTTGCTCTGGCTGATCCGCAACGCGGCCTTCGTGGTCAGCGTGGACAGCGG
>CAZSUJ010000051.1:0-20543 GCA_964609925.1 uncultured Chthoniobacter sp.
ACTCGGCCATGCGCGCGGTGAGGAGCGGGCACGGACCCTGGCAGCGGGTGAAGAAAAAGTCGGTGATCCAGATGTGGCCGCGCAGGCTTTCCTTGCTGACGGACGCGCCGGTCTGGTCGGTGAGGCTGAAGTCGGGCACGGCGCGCAGGACAGGGAGCGGCGTGACATCGCGACGCTCGGCTCCACGCCACATGGTGAAGCCCATGCTCACGGCAAGGACACCGAGGAGGAAGGCACCGGCCCAGCCGAGACGCTGGAGTCGCTGCGGGGCGGGATCGGTGGGTTGTTGGTCGGTCATCAGGGCGCGCGGCCGGTCCGGAGGCCCGGCCCTACCGGGACGTTGGGTCAAATGAGGTAGAGGACGGTGAAGAGAAAGACCCAGACCACGTCCACGAAGTGCCAATACATTCCGGCGAGGATGAGATACGTGTGGTTCTGCGCGGTGTAGGCGCCGCCGAGTTGGCGGAAGAACGCGACGATGATCATGAGGACACCCACCGCGACGTGGAGGCCGTGGAAACCGGTGAGGACGAAGAAGGAGGAACCGAAGGCGCCGCCTTTGTTGAACCAGAGGCCTTCGTGGTGAAGGTGCGTCCACTCGTAAGCCTGAATGCCGAGGAAGACGAGGCCGAGGACGATGGTGACGAAGAGCCAGCCGAGGCCGGACTTGCCCTTCTTCACGGCCACCTCGGCGGCGTGGTAGGTGAAGCTGCTGGAGACGAGGAAGACGGTGTTGATGCCGGTGAGGACGACGGGCAGGGACGGCGACTCCGGATCGGGCGGCCAGGCGGGAGAGCTGAGGCGCAGGACGAGGTAGCCGGCGATGAGGCCGGCGAAGAGCATGGCTTCCGAGGCGAGGAAGAGCGTCATGCCGAACACCGCGTTGCGCGGCGGGGCGTGGGGGACTTCGTGGGCGGCGAGGGCGGCGGTGCTCATGGTTTGGGCGGTGGTTATAGCGGGGATGATGAAGGGTTCACGTCCAAAAAGCCTTCCAGAGGACGATGGCGGCACCGAACAGCACCGCGAAGACGGCGATGGCGGCGAGGAGTCGGCGGTTGGAGCGGCGGAGCCGGGCGTCGGGCGTTTCCATGTCAGCGGGCGAGGACCATGAGGCCGAGGAGGAACGGCAGGTAGGCGATGGAACCGAGGAACAGCGCGCGCGCCGCGCCAACCGAACCGCCGCTGCAGGCGAAGCGCCCGGCGAGGAAGGTGTAGGCCGCGCCGAGCAGCAGGGCACCGTAGAAATACACAGCGGAGTAGCCGAAGAAGACCGAGGGCAGGAGGCTGACAACGAGGAGGGCGAGCGCGTAAATGACGGCCTGGCGTCCGGTAACCAACCCCTGTTCGTCACCCTCGGGCAACATGCGGAACCCACCCTGCGCGTAATCCGCGCGGTAAAGCCAAGCGATGGCGAGGAAGTGCGGCATCTGCCAGAGGAAGAGGATGGCGAAGAGGGTTAGGCCCTCGGCATTGACGGCACCGCGGGCGGCGGTCCAGCCGATGAGCGGAGGCAACGCACCGGGCACGGCGCCCACGATGGTGTTGAGCGTGGTGACGCGCTTGAGCGGCGTGTAAACGAGGAGGTAGAGGACGATTGTGGCCGCGGCGAGTCCCGCGGAGAGCGGGTTCACCAGCAGGGCGAGGCAGGCGACGCCGGTGATGGAAAGGACGAGGCCGACGAGCAGGGCGTCGGATGGTGCGATGCGGCCGGCGGGCAGTGGTCGCTGGCGCGTGCGCTTCATGAGGGCGTCGCTCTCGCGTTCCCACCATTGGTTGAGGGCGGCAGCCCCGGCCGCGCTCAGGGCGGTGCCCGCGAGGGTGGCTGCGAGGAGGAGATAGGTCCATGGTCCGTCCACGCCGAGGGCGAAGCCGGCCATGGCGGTGGCCACGGTGAGCAGGCTGAGGCGGGCCTTGACCAACTCGGTGAAGTCGGAGAGCGCGGTCGCGGGGCGCGGCAGGCTGCGGGCGGCGGTCTTCATGAAACCATCTGGGGCGAGAGCGCGGGCTCGCGCCGCAGGTCGGAAGCCCGCGGCGAGAACGCGGCGATGAGGAAACACTGGGTCACCCCCAAAAACAAGGTCAAGGCCCCGACGGCGACATGCGCCGTGGTCACATCGGCCGCCTTGCCGGAGAGGACGGTCCATGCGCCGAGGCAGATCTGCACGATGACGAGCGCCACCCACCACCGTGCGGCGTGGCGCACACCCATGGCGGCACGTCGGGCGCGCCACGCATAGGCCAGCACTCCAACGAAGAGGATGACGGCCATGAGTCGGTGCACCATCTGGACGTGGATGAAGCCCATCGTGGTGGGCACTTCGCCCGCCTCGATGCGCTGCGCGTTGATGGCGGCCAATTGGTCCGCGTCGAAGACCGGCCAGACCTGCCCGTAAGCGAGCGGGAAATCGTGGATGGCGAGCCCCGCGTGCTCGTGGCGCATCGTGGCGCCGAGGGCGAGTTGGACGTAAACGAGGATGGTCAACACGACGGCCCAGCGCAGGAGTCCGGGCGCGTTCCAGCGCCAGCGCGCGCCGCCGAGGGCGAAAGCCCGGCTCAGCGCGATGGTGATGACGAGGATGAGGCTGACGTAGGCCTGCGCGAGCATGCCGTGGAAGATGCCGATCTCGTCCTTGATCAGCACGACGCGCAACCCGCCGAGGACTCCTTGGACGATGACGGCGACGAGGGCGATCCAGCCGAGGATGCGGACCCAGCGACGCGGTTCCGCGTAGTGGAGAAGCGCGACGAGGCCGATGGTGAGGAGTCCGACGCCCGAGGCGATGAGGCGGTGCGTGTGCTCGTAGAAAATACCGCCGACCCAGCGCGAGACGGGGAAGAGGAACATGTTGTAGCCGTAGCTGTTCGGCCAGTCGGGGACGGTCATGCCCACGCCCTTCGAGGTGACGAGGCCGCCGCTGATCAGGAGGATGAACGCCGAGACGGTCGTGAAGACCGAGAAGGCGAACACGAACGAGCGCGCGGGGCCGTAGGCTGGCGTCGGGGTTGACATGGCTGTGCGCGCGCCGGGCGCGGCGTCAGTGGACCTCCAACCGCGCGCCCTCGGGGGCCTTCTCGTCCTGCGGCAGGAAGTCCTTCTTCATGCCGGGCACGCTGTATTCGTAGGGGCCGTTGTAAACGACGGGGATCTTCTCGAAGTTGCCGTGTCCCGGGGGCGACGGGACGGTCCACTCGAGGGTGGTGGCGTCCCAGGGATTGTTCCCGGCCTTCTTCCCGTGGCGCAGGCTCCAGATGAAATTGTAGAGGAAGATGAACGTGGCCAGTCCCATGCCGAAGGCGGCCCACGTGACGAAGATGTTCATCGGTTGGAGGGCGCGGAGATGGTCGTAGAGCGTGGGGTCCGCGATGCGCCGCATCATGCCGCCCAGCCCGAGGTTGTGCATCGGGAAGAACGTCAGGTTGAAGAAGATGAAGGTGAAGAAGAAGTGAACCTTCCCGAGCGTCTCATTCATCATGCGCCCGAACATCTTGGGATACCAAAAATAGATCGCGGCGAAGGCGCCGAAGAGGCTGCCGCCGAAGAGGACGTAGTGGATGTGGGCGACGATGAAATACGAGTTGTGGACGAAGAGATCCACCGGCGTCGAGGCCATGAAGATGCCGCTGAGGCCGCCGATGACGAACATCGAGACGAAGGCGAGGGCGAAGAGCATCGGCGTGGTGAAGACGATCGAACCGCGCCACACGGTGCCCATCCAGTTGAAGGTCTTGATGGCCGACGGGACGGCGATGATCATGGTCGAGACCGAGAACATGGCGCCGAGGGTGAGGTTCATACCGCTGACGAACATGTGGTGACCCCACACGATGAACCCGAGGAAGCCGATGGCCACCATGGCCCAGACCATGGCCTTGTAGCCGAAGATCGGCTTGCGCGCGAAGACGGGCAGGATCTCCGAGACGAGGCCCATGGCCGGGAGGATCATGATGTAGACCTCCGGGTGCCCGAAGAACCAGAACAGGTGCTGCCAGAGCAGCGGCTGACCGCCCTGCGCCGCGAAGAACGTCGTGCCGAAGTTCAGGTCGGTGAAGAGCATGGCGGCGGCGGCCGAAAGGACGGGGACGGCGAGGACCAGCAGGAAGGACGTGATGAAGAGCGACCAGACCGAGAGCGGGAGGCGGAACATGGTCATGCCCGGCGCGCGCATGTTCACGATGGTGGTGATGTAGTTGGTCGCGCCGGCGATGGACGAGAGGCCGTTGACGAAGAGGCCGACGCACCAGAGGCTCTGGCCGATCTGCGTGTTGTTGTTGTAAGCCGGGGTGGAACTGAGGGGCGCGTAGGCGGTCCAGCCCGACTGCGCGGCGCCGCCGTCCACGAAGAAGCTGGCCACGAGGATGATGCCCGAGACGACATAGAGCCAGTAGCTCATGGCGTTGAGCGTGGGGAAGGCCATGTCGCCCGCGCCGATCTTCAGCGGGATGAGGAAGTTGCCGAAGCCGCCGATGAGGAGCGGCATGACGACGAGGAACACCATGACGGTGGCGTGCATGGTGAAGAACATGTTGTAGCCGCCGGGCAGGATGATGCCGTCCGAGGCGATGGTCGCCGGCAAGAGGCGGCCGATGAGCGGAACCTCCACGCCCGGGTAGGCGAGTTGGTAGCGGATGCCCATGGCAAGGAGGCCGCCGATGAGGAGGAACAAGAAACTCGTCCAGAGGTATTGGAGCCCGATCATCTTGTGATCGGTGGACCAAATGTAGGTGAAGAAGAAACCCTGCTTGTGACCGTGGTGGTCGTGTCCGGAGGACTGTTCGGGGACGAAGGTCGTGGCGCTGGTGCTCATAGTTTGTCCTCGTTCTTGGTGAGAGCCGGTGCGGCGGAAGCGTTGACCGATGCGGTGGACTGGCGGGCGTCCCGCGCGGCGGAGGCGGCCTTGGCGGCCTCGGCGTGCGCGGCGATCTTGCCGGCCTGCCATTTATCGAATTCCTCCTGCGAGACGACGCGGATGGGGGCCTTCATGTTGTAGTGGCCCGAGCCGCAGATCTGGCTGCAGGCGAGCTGGAAATTGCCGGTCTTCGTCGTCTCGAACCAGACCCACGCGATGGTGCGGCCGGGCACGGCGGCCTGGTAGAGGCGGAACTCGGGGACGTAGAATGAGTGGATCACGTCGCGCGAGTGAAGGTAGAGGTGGACGGGCTTGCCCACGGGGATGACGAGTTCAGTGCTGGAGAAGTCGTCGTCACCAGCCGGGTCGTCGGGGACGAGGCCGAATTTGTTGTCTACCGAATACGTGTGGACGTCCACCTTGCCGAGCTGTCCGTCGGCGCCGGGGTAGCGCATGTCCCAGCCGAATTGGTAGCTGACGACGTCGATCTTGATCGAGTCCTCGGGCGGCGTGCTGTGGAGTTCGCCCCAGAGGCGGTTGCTGTAGATGACGAGGCCGATGAAGATGGCGGTGGGGATGGCGGTCCAGATGATCTCAAGCTTGTTGTTGCCGTGGCTGTAGTGGGCCTTCACGCCGGGGCGGCGGCGGTATTTGACGAGGTAGTAGATATAGACAGCCTGCGTGAGGACGAAGACGGCGGCCGTCAGGTAGAAGATGAAATTGAGCAGCGCATCCACGCGCTTGCCGCCGACGGTGACAACCTCCGGGGCCCAGTAGAGGTTAGAGTCGCGCACGCCGGCGAAGACATCACCCGCACCGGCGACGAGGAGCACGGCGAGCAGGACGAAGAGGCGGGGAAGGAGTTTCATCGGGTCGTGAGTGGCGTCAGGCTCCGGTGGCTGGTGCGGGCGCGGGTGCGGCGGCGGGCGCAGGCGGTGCACCGGCGGGAGCGGCAGCATCGGCCGGGGCGGGCGGGGCCGCCGGCTCGAAATTCACGGCCGGGATGGCCTTGAGCTGGGCCTGCGTCCAAGGCTCGGTCTGCGCCTCGGTTTCCGCGCGGATCTTGGCCACCTGCTCGGCGGTGATCGGCGGGGCGGTGTTGCCCCATTCATTGCGAATGTAGGTGAGGATGGCGGCGATCTGGTCGTCTTTGAGCTGCTTCCATGGCGGCATGGCACCGTTGTAGGTGTTACCTTTGACTTGGATCGGGCCCTGCAGCCCTTGCAGGAGGATTTTGACGAGGTGGTTGTCGCCGTGCCAATCGCCGCCGACGACCCATTCGCTGCCGACGAGCGGCGGGAACTGGCCGGCCACGCCGAGGCCGGTCGCCTGGTGGCAGGCCACGCAGTTGGCGGTGTAGAGGCGCTTGCCCACGACCATCGGGTCGGGCGGTCCCTTCTGCGTGGCGGCTCCGCCGCCGGCCCAAGCGACTTGCGTGGGATCGAAGACGGTGGATTGGAAGCCGCCGCTGTAGAAGGCGAGGTAAGCGCCGGCCCAGAAGACGAGGGCCATGAAGCCCGAAACGAGCCAGAGCGGGACGGGCTCATAGCCGTCGCGCGGATCATCCTTCTCGCGAAGGATCGCCCCGTGGATGTCACGAACGTTCAGGTCGTCCCTCTCGCGCTGCGGCGCGAGGTTGTCCGAGCCCATTTCTTGATTCGGATCGTCGGTCATTGCGGCGGTTCCGGGGCCTCCGGCAGCGGGTAGTTGCGGTTGAGCGAGAGCAGGTAGGCGACAAGGGCCTCGGCCTCGTAGGTCGGGACGACCTCATAGCCCTCGGGCGGAGCGTCAGGCGGAAGGAGGTCGATGGCGTTGGCAGACTTTTGCCCCTCGATCTTGCGCGTGACGTAGAGATAGCGGTAGGCGGGCATGATCGAACCGGGGCTGACCACGGTCGGCTGGTAAAGGTGCTGGTGGTGCCACATGGCGCTCGGCTGGCGGGCACCGATGTTGGTGAGGTCCGGGCCGGTGCGCATGGTGCCGAGGAACACGGGGTTCTCGCGCATGTAGTCGCGGGCCACGGTGGGGCGGGCGCCCCATCCACGCGCGAGGTCGGATCCGTAGCCGACCTGGCGGACCTGCTGGCTGTGGCAATAGACGCAGCCGGCGGACGCGTAGACACGTTGCCCCATCACGGCCATGCCGGAGAGCGGCGGCGGGTTGATGTCGCCGGTGGCCTCGTCGGTCACGGGCGTGAACCGTCCGAGGGTGAGGTAGGGGTAGGCGACCAACCCGGCCCACGAACTGAGGAAGGTCAGGAAGATGCCGACGATGATGACGGGCATCCGGTTCATACGGGCACAGCCTCCGTCTTGCGGTTGGGATCGGTGGCGAAGAGCGTGGGCTCAGTGCGGCGGGCGCCGACCTTGAGCAGCAGCAGGGTGAAGCTGAGAGCGAAGACGAGGTGGCCGAGGGTGAGGAGCACACCCGAGATGCTGCGCATGAACAGCCACGGCTTCGTGTAGTCGAGCGAGGCCATGAAGGTGACACCCGGATCGAGGAGAGCGAGGCCCTGGAGGACGCCGCCGATGGTGAGGACGACCACCATCATTCCGATGCCGATGGCGACAAGCCAGAAGTGCCAGCGGATGAGGCGGGCGGAGGGCCATTCCCAACCGACCACGCGGGGCAGGATGTAATACATCGCGCCGAACATGATCATGGTGAAGAACGCGTAGAGGCCGAGGTGCGCGTGGCCGACGGTGTAGTGGGTGAAGTGGGTGATGACGTTGAGGCTCGGGATGGCCATGAAACTGCCCTGCACGCTGGCGAGGGTGTAGCACATGGCGCCGAAGACGGTGAAGCGCAGGGTCGGGCTCCACTTGAGCGCGCCGAAGTGGCCGCGCACGGTCATGTGGTGGTTGATCGCGGTGGTGATGACCGGGATGAACATCATGATGCTGGCCACGACGCTGGCGCTGATCAGCCAGGCGGGGAACGGTCCGCCGATGAGGTGGTGCATGCCGTTCCAGCTGTAGAAGAGCGCGAGTGTCCAGAACCCGAGGATGCTGAGGTAGTAGCTGTGGATGGGGCGGCCGAGGACCTTCGGGATCAGGTAGTAGGCGGTGGCGAGACCGATGGGGGTGAACCAGAGGCCGAGGGCGTTGTGGCCATACCACCAGTTGACCGCGCCTTGGGCGCCGCCCTGGATCGGCTCGAAGTTGAGCAGGAGGTTGGCCGTCGAGTAGAGCCACGGGAACCAGAGGAAGGCCGCGAGCAGATACCACTGGCTGACATAAACGTGGCCCGGCTGGCGGAAGCGGAACATGATCACGCCCCACACGGCGATGAGGCCGAAGGCGACGAAGAGCATGAAGCTCGCGTAGTTCGGGAACTCGAGCCACTCGATCGAGCGTCCGTGTCCGGCGAGAATGCCGAGGATGCCGGCGGAGATGCCGACGTTCCAGAAGATGGCGGCGCTGACGAGGAGTTTCGTGTGCCGGATGGGGGTGCGGCAGAGGCGGGCCATGAGCCAGAGCCCGGTGCCGATGCCGGCGGCGGCCGCCCAACCGTAGGCCACGGCGTTTAGGTGCGCCGGCCGCACGCGCCCGAACGTGAGCCACGCCCACTGGTCGAGGAAGTGCGGGTTGTTCATCTTGAACGACGCGAGGAGGGCGAAGAGGGATCCGACGAGGAGCCAGAAGATGGCCGAGCCGTAGAAGAGGATCACCGGCAGCCGCGTCGAGGCGTCGATCTCCGCCCGCTCGAGCCGGTCCAGCTCCGCGGCCTTGGTCGCGGTTTGCTCATGCATGGTGATGGTTGCGCTCATGGGTCAGCTTTGCCTCCGCGGTGCGACGGCGGGGCGGAAGGGGCGGTCGGCCCGCTTGTCGGCGAATGCGTCCGTCGCAGTGCCCACGGGTTCGTCGTCGTCAAAGATAACGCGTGATCCGGCCTCGAGGTTGCGGAACTGCCCGGTGCGGGCGGCCCAGTAGAAGGCGAGGACGGTGGTGCCTCCGAAGAAGACAAGCCCGGCGGCGAGGAGGAAATAGACGATGGCGTTCATGGCGCGGTTTCCTCGACGGGTTGGGGAGCGGCGGGATCGGCCGCAGGTGCCACGACGGGCGCCGGGGGCGGGACGGGTGCCGGATCGAAAGGCGGCGGGGTGGGCTGCGGGGCGGCGAATCCGCCGGGCTTGAGGGCCGAACCCTGCGAGGTGGCGGGGTCGATCGGGCCGGCGGCACGGGGTTCGCCTTGGGCGGAGAGCCGGGCGACGGTCAACTCCATGGCGCGGTCGATCGGGATGCGGATCATGCCCTTGGCCTGATCGGCCCAGCCGTAGCCGTTGGTGAGTTTGGCATTCTCCTCGGTCACCTTGGCGAGGATTTCCTGGCGCTGCTTGGCCCGGATCGCTTCCTCGTCGAACGCACTGCGGTCCACGGACGAAACCATGTATTGCACGACGACCGCGAAGAGGAGGAAGAGCACGAAGGTGCCGACGAACATCGGCCAGATGCTCTTCTCGCGGCGCGGGGCTGGAAGGGTGGCGCTCATCAGTTCTTCAGGCGCAGGGAGTTGGCCAGCCGCGGGTCGCGCACCGGCCAGAGCGGGGTGTCACCGAGGCGTTTGAGGAAGATCGCGGCGAGCGTGGCGCCGATGGCGAGGAGGCAGACGAGGTCGAGCCAGTGCGGCGAGGCGCCAGCCTTGTGATAGGTCGGCAGGACGATGATGTAGAGATCGAGCAGGTGCATCAGCAGGATCCACCCGGCGACGGTGCACAGGAGAAGGGGTCGTTTCTTGGTGCCCTGGAAGAGCAGGATGACGAAGGGAACGAAGAAGTGGCCGACGACGAGAATGATGTTGAGCGTGTTCCAACTGCCCGTGTTCCGCCGCAGGAACCACATGGTCTCCTCGGGGATGTTCGCATACCAGATCAGCATGTATTGGCTGAAGCCGATGTAGGCCCAGAAGACGGTGAAGGCCAGCATGAGCTTGCCCATGATGTGGTAGTGCTCGAGCGTGACGACGCCCTCGAGGTAGCCCGCGCTGCGCAGCGCGGTGATGAGGAGGACGAGGACGCACATCGAGCTGAGGGCCGAACCGGCGAAGATGTAAACGCCCCACATGGTCGAGAACCAATGGAAGTCGAGGCCCATGAGCCAGTCCACGGCGCCGAAGGTGAGCGAGAGCGCGAAGAGCGGCAGCATGGGGAAGACCATCTTGCGCGAGAGCCAGGTGTGGCGGGCATCGCCGTCCTTGTCCTGCCGCACCGAATTCCGGCGCAGGAGGAACGCGGCGATGCTGAAGAAGCCGAAGTAGATGGCGGCGCGTGCCCAGAAGAACGGCTCGTTGAGATAAGCGGCCTTGCCGTCGAGGAGCGGGTCCACGCCGGGCGCGATGTTCATCCACTTGAAGAGGGTGGGTGCGTTCAGGATGACCGGGATGAAGAGGACGGCGAGGACGGGGAAGAGCCACGCCACGTTCTCCAACTGGCGGCGCACCACGACACTCCAGTCGGCATCAACGGCATGGTGGACGAGGATCCAGAAGAGCGATCCGGCCGCGATGGTGAAGAAGAACATGAAGGCGAAGAGCCACGAGAAGGCGAACTGCTTGGCCGAGAGGAACCCGCCGGCCGCAGCGAGCGCGAGCGAAACCACGGCGAGGGCCACCGTGAAGAGCAGCTTGCCGCCGAAGCCCTGGTAATCGAAGAACTCCTTCGTCGTCGTCTTGGTCGCGGGGTCGCTCATGGTTGCGGCGGCGTCTCGAGTTTGGCCCGCTCGGCGGGGGGCACGTCGTTGATGGTCGCGGTCTGCGCGAGTTGCAACGCGCGGACATAGGCGATGATGGCCCAGCGGTCGTCCACCGGGATTTTCTCGCCGTAACCGAGCATGGTGTTCTTGCCGCGCGTGATAGTGTTGTATATCTCGCCGTCGGCCATCTGGCGCAGACGGTCCTGATGGAAGCTGGCGATGGCGACGAGTCCGTATTGGCCGGCCACGCCATTACCCGCGCCGGACGCGCCGTGGCAGACCGCGCAGTAGATCGTGTAGCGCTCGTGGCCGCGTTGCATCAGCTCGGCGGTGACGGGAAGCGGGATGCCGGTGCCCCAGTTGGCGCCCATGCGTCCGGTGTTGAAGTAGTCGGTGCCGGCCGAGTAGCGCACCGTGCGGTATTTGCCCTCGTCGGGGAACGGGTTTTCCTTCGACAGCGGCATCTCGTAGCCGAGCGGCACAGTGCCGGCGACCGGCTGGCGGTTGCCGCGGTTGTCGGCGAAGAACTCGCTGGGCACCTGGGACTTGACCTTCGGCTGGTGGTCCATGTCCGGGAAGATCTCGATGGGCGGGTTCTTGCCCTTCTGCCCGCGGAAGCCCGCGACGGCGACGATGAGGACGAGGAAGAGGCCGAGGCCGATGAAGAAATAGCGGAGCATGTCAGTCCTCGTGAACGAGCGTGATGTCGGACGCGCCGAGCTTCTCGAGCATGGTGCGGGTGGCCTCGGGGTCGAACTGCGGGTCGGTCGCCTCGATGGCGAGGAAGAAGCCGTCGTTCGTGACCTTCTTGAAGTGGTCCCAGTTGAACATCGGGTGGTTCCAGCGCGGCAGGCCGTTGAGCGCGAGCATGCCGAAGGTGGCGGTGAAGGCGGAGAGCAGCACGGTCAGCTCGAACATGATCGGGAAGAACGCCGGGACGGTGAAGAAGTTGACGGGCTTGCCGGCGACGATGAGCGGATACTCGATGGTCGAGGGATAGAACGTGAGGATGGCGGCGATGGTGAGGCCGGAGATACCGCCGCAGAACACGAGTGCGCTGAGCCAGGACTTCTTGAGGCCCATGGCCTGATCCATGCCGTGGATGGGGAAGGGCGAATACACGTCCCAGCGGCGGTAACCGGCATCGCGGACCTTCTCGGCCGCGTGGTAGAGCGCGGAGGCCGAGGGCACCTCAGCCGCCATGGCGAAGATGGGCGCTTCGGGATTGCCGGCGACTTTCATGTCAGTGCGCGCCTCCCTTCAGGGCCGCCGACGGGGCGACCGCGTGGTGGTCGTCGTGGTGGCCGTGGTGCGGGTCGGCCTCGGGCAGGACGGCTTTGACCTCGAAGATACAGATCATCGGCAGCCAGCGGATGAAGACGAGGAAGAGGGTGAGGAAGATGCCGAACGTGCCGACGAACGTCCAGATGTCCACCCACGTGGGCGAGAACATGCCCCAGCTCGAGGGCAGGAAGTCGCGGTGGAGGGAGGTGACGATGATGACGAAGCGCTCGAACCACATGCCGGCGTTGACGAAGTTGCAGACGATGAAGACCCAGATGACGTGGCGGCGGAAATACCGCATCCAGAAGAGCTGCGGGGCGACGACGTTGCAGAAGATCATGGCCCAGTAGGCCCACCAATACGGGCCGGTGGCGCGGTTGATGAAGGCGTATTGCTCGAAGAGGTTGCCTCCATACCACGCGATGAAGAACTCCATCGCGTAGGCGTAGCCGACGATCGAACCGGTGAGCAGGATGATCTTGCACATCTTGTCCACGTGGTCGTCGGTGATCAGGTCATGCAGGCCGAAGATGGCGCGGGCCGGCAACATGATGGTGAGCACCATGGCGAAGCCGCCGAAGATGGCGCCGGCGACGAAGTAGGGCGGGAAGATCGTGGTGTGCCAGCCCGGGATGACGGAAGTGGCGAAGTCGAAGGACACGACCGAGTGCACCGAGAGGACGAGCGGGGTGCTGAGTCCGGCCAGGATGAGATAGGCCATCTCGTAGTGCTTCCACTGGCGGTTGCCGCCGCGCCAGCCGAGGGCGAGGATGCCGTAGAAGAACTTCCGGAGCTTGTTCGTCGCGCGGTCGCGCAGGGTGGCGAGGTCGGGGACGAGGCCGGTATACCAGAACAGGACGGAGACGGTGAAATAGGTCGAGACGGCGAAGACGTCCCAGAGGAGCGGGCTGCGGAAGTTCTGCCAGATGGCGTTAGAGTTCGGCACGGGGGCGAGGAACCAGACCATCCAGATGCGGCCGACGTGGATGGCGGGGAAGATGCCCGCGCAGACGACGGCGAAGAGGGTCATGGCCTCGGCGGCGCGGTTGATCGAGGTGCGCCATTTCTGCCGGGTCAGGAAGAGGATGGCCGAGATCAGCGTGCCGGCGTGGCCGATGCCGATCCAGAACACGAAGTTCGTGATGTCCCAGGCCCAGCCCACGGGGTGGTTGAGGCCCCAGACACCGACGCCGGTGGAGATCAGGTAGGCGATGCAGAGGACGCTGACGGTGGCCAGCGAGGCGCTGATGCTGAAGGCGACCCACCACCAAAGGGGGGCGCCCTTCTCCGTGACCGAAGCGACGTGGTCGGTGATCCACGCCATCGAACGGTTGTTGGTGACGAGCGGCGCGCGCTTGATGCGCTCGGCGGCCGCCTCGTGGCTTTGCATGGCTGCGTCGGCCATAATCAGGCTCCGTGCGCCTCCGTCGCGTGGCCGGCCGGCTCGCCGTGCGGGGCGTCACCGTGTCCGTTGTGTTCTTCGCCGTGTCCGCCGCCGTGGTGCGGGTGGCCGTTGGCCCATCCGACCTTGTCGGCGCCGGGCATGGCCATGTTCGGGTTCTTGATCCGCGCGAGGTAGGACGTGCGGGGCGAGACGTTGAGATACATGAGCATCGTGTAGTTGCGCGGCTCGGCCTTGAGCTTGGCCACGCGGCTCGCGGGGTCCTTGATGTTGCCGAAAACGATGGATTCCGACGGGCAGGCCTGCTGGCAGGCGCTCTTGACCTCGGGGAAACGCACCTTCGATTTGTCGGTCGGCCCGGCCTTCACGGCGTGCGCGATCTTGGCCTCCTCGATCCGCTGGATGCAATACATGCACTTCTCCATCACGCCGCGCATGCGGACGGTGACGTTCGGATTTTTCGACATCTGCAGGCTCTCGGCCATGCCCTTCTTGGCGAAGGGCCCGAGGTAAAGCTGGTCGAGCGGGCGCTGGTTGTAGTCGAAGAAATTGAACCGGCGGACCTTCCACGGACAGTTGTTCGCGCAATACCGCGTGCCGATGCAGCGGTTGTAGGCCATGAGGTTGATGCCGTCCTCGCTGTGCACGGTGGCGTTGACCGGGCAGACGGTCTCGCAGGGCGCGTTCTCGCAGTGCTGGCACATGATGGCCTGCGAGAGCATCTCGGGGTCCGACTCGTCGCCGGCGAAATAGCGGTCCATGCGCAGCCACGCCATGTTGCGGCCGCGGCTGACCTGGTCCTTGCCGACGATGGGGACGTTGTTCTCGGCCTGGCAGGCGACGACGCAGGCG
Source organism: uncultured Chthoniobacter sp. (assembly GCA_964609925.1). Lineage (GTDB taxonomy): Bacteria > Verrucomicrobiota > Verrucomicrobiia > Chthoniobacterales > JACTMZ01 > JACTMZ01. Next base: position 14,076 of record CAZSUJ010000051.1, read on the forward strand.
TTGCAACCGGTGCAGGTGCTGAGGTCCACCGTCATGCCCCACTGCTCGGGCGAATCGAGCTTCGGGTGGGTGAAGAGGGAGATGTTCGGCGGGATGTGGCCGTCCATTCCCATCGTCTTGGCGAATGTCGGATCCTCCTTGTAGCGCTCGGTCGTGCCCTCGCGGACGAGGTCGCGCCCCTCCATGCTCTGGTGGCTCTGGGTCTCGGCGAATTTGTGCTTGGTGCCGGTCTTGCGCAGCGAGGCCCCGGCGGCGAAGCCCATGGCGTTGCTGGTGCGCAGCGGGTAGGCGTCGAAGCCAACGCCTTCGCAGACGTGGCAGACCCCGCGGCGTCCGTAGCCGAGGGCGATGCTGACGGCCCCATCGGCATGGCCGGGGGCGAGGAGGGCGGCGGCTTGGATCGAGCGGCCGCCGGCGGAGAGCTCAACCATGTCGCCGTCGGCGAGGCTGAGGGACTTGGCGGTCGCGGGGCTGACGAGGGCGGCGTTGTCCCAAGTGACCTTGGTGGCGAAGTCCGGCGTCTCCTGCAGCCAGCCGTTGGTGGCGTAGCGGCCGTCGTCGAGAACGGTGCTGGGCACGAAGGCGACCTCAAGTGTGTCACCCGAGGATGCGGGCTTGAGGCCGGCCGCCAAGGCGGCGGCGGCGCCGGCGTTGAGGGTGAGGTTCGCGTCGGGCCAGGCGGTGCCGGGCAGGAAGCCGTTGCGGAGGAAAGAGCTCCACTTTTGCTCGAGGTCCCCTCCCCCGGCGACGGTGGCGAAGGTTTCGCGGACGGTCTGCGGGCCGATGGGCTCGGGATTGCCGGCGAGGCGGTTGAGGATCTCGATCTCGCTCACGCCACCCCAGAGCGGGAGGATCATGGGCTGGACGGCGCAGATCGTGCCGTCGGAACTGCGGGCGTCACCCCAGCTTTCGAGGTAGTGCGCCTGCGGGACATGCCACTTGCAGAGGGCGGTGGTCTCGTCCTCGTGCAGGCCGAGGCGGACGGTGAGCGGCACGCCGCCGAGGAGGTCGCCGAATCGCAGGTCGGCGGGGGCGTTGTAAACCGGGTTGCCGCCGAGGATGAAGAGGCTTTGCACGCGGCCGGCTTCCATGGCGGCCGCCAGCTCGGCGATGCCGGCGGCGGCGGGACGCGCGGTCTTCATGCCGCGGAGCGTGCGGCCGTGGGCGCCAAGGGCGTTGTTGATGGCGAAAGCGAGGGCGTGGACGGCTGCGGGCTGGCTGTCGCCCACCACAACGAGGCTGCGGCCGGGCGAGGCGGCGAGGTCGTTCGCGCACTCGGCGATCCATTTCTGGTCGCCGACGGTGCCGACGGACGGCGAGGCGGCGAGGACGGAAGAGAGGCTCTCGTCGCGCGTGAGGGTGGCAACTTCGGCGGCGAGGGCGCGGAGGAAGGGAGCGATTTCGGACGGCTTGAGACGCAGGCGGTGGTCGGCCATGCCGCCGGTGCCCGTGTAGCGGGTCTCGGCGACGTAGAGGCGGTTCATCGGCTGGCCGGGCTCGCTGATGCGGCGGCGGGCCGAGAAGGCACGCACTTGGTCGATGCCGCTGAAGGAGGCGTTGAGGAAATCGGTGTCCACCGCGAGGACCTTGTCGGCCTCGCTGAAGTCCGGCGCCACGGCAATACCTTGTCCGAAACACGCAGCAGTGGCGGATTCGGCGTTCGCGGCGCCAAGCGGCTCGTATTCGGCCCAGAGGAGGTTGGGGAACTTCGCGCGCAGGGCGGCGAGCAGCCGGTCGCGGGTCGGCGAGTCGGTGCGCTCGACGAGGAAGGCGAGGCCGGAGCCGGCGCCGTTGCCCGCGGCCGCGGCGACTTCATTGAGCATGGTGGCAAGGGCGGTGGCGTCGGTCGCTTTGCCGTCCGCCATGATCGCCTTCGAGCGGTTCGGGTCGTAGAGATCGAGCACCGAGGCCTGGGCGAAGGTGTCCGTCGCGCCGTTGCTGATCGGGTGCAGCGGGTTGCCTTCGAGCTTGGTCGGGCGGCCGTCGCTGGTGGTGGCGATGAGCGGCATGGCGCCGTTGCGGCGCGGCATCGAGGTGGCGTAGTAGAGGAACTTGCCCGGGATGGTCCACTCGGCCCCGTTGGTGAACGGGACGAGGTAGGCCTCGGGGCGGCGGCAACCGGTGAGCCCGACACCGGCCAGCGCCATCGAGGCACCCATGAGCTGGAGGAAGCTGCGGCGGGAAAGCTCGCCCCCCTGCCATTCGGAGGCACCCTGCGGAAACTCGCGCTCAAGCAGGTCCGTGAACTCCGGCTTGGAGGCCAACTCGTCGAGGCTGCGCCACAAGGCCGGGCGTTCCGGGCGTTCGGGATGCGGGAGGACGCGTTTCATCTCAGCGGTGGCAGCCGCCGCAGGTGACGGGCGGGTTGACGTTCCATTCCTTCTTGAACTGGGTGCCGATGGCAAGCTGCTCGGCATTCGAGGCGGGCCTCCAGTTCAGGTTGTAAATCTCGGACGGCGGCCGGAGGAAGTTCTCCGGAGCGCGGTGGCAGTCGAGGCACCAGGCCATGCTCTGGGGTTCGGCCTGCCAGACGACGGGCATGTTGTTGACCTGGCCGTGACAGCTGTAGCAGCTGACGCCGCGGTTCACGTGGACCGCGTGGTTGAAATAGACGTAGTCGGGCGCCTTGTGGATGCGCACCCACTGGACCGGGGTGCCCGTCTCCCAGCTTGCCCGAACGGCGGCCAGACGCGGGCTCTGGGCCTTGATCTGCGAGTGGCAGGCCATGCAGGTCTGCGTGCTGGGGACGTTCGAGTGCCCGGCGACCTCAACGTGGCTGTGGCAATAGCGGCAGTCCATCCCGAGCTGCTCGACATGGATCGCGTGCGAGAACGGAGCCGGCTGGTCGGGCATGTAGCCGACGTTCGTGTATTTCGGCGTGAAATAATACCAGATCCCTCCGGTGACAACCGCGCCGAGGACGGCGAGAATGACAAGAATCTTGAGAGGGAGCCAATTGGCCCAGCGTGGGAAAAAGTTTGCCATCCGGTTTGCGCTGCCGTGCGGTTTCCCGCAAGGCAGAGGCAGCCTATTATTACTTTCTCTAATGGCAACACAGTTTTTTGCCTGACGAAAAAAGTGCTTCCCAACGCCTTTTCGGGCTACTGTTTTCCGCTGTGAAACCCATGGCAACCGATCTGCGCACGACACGAAGCGCGTCCGTTTTCCTGGCCGCACTGGCGGCCGCCGCCCTCCTTATGCCGGCCCCCGGCGCCGCGGCCCGCACGCCGCCGCAGGCACCGCTGCCGACCGTCACGCTCAACATCGGCGAGGTCGCCGTCAAAGCGGAGGTGGCCGACGAACCGCACGAGCGCACGACCGGCATGATGGGACGCACGGAGCTGGCCGATGGCGCGGGCATGCTCTTCGTGTTTCCCGCCCCGCAGGCGTTGAGCTTCTGGATGCGCGACACCCTCGTGCCATTGTCCGTGGCTTACATCAACGCCGACGGCGTGATCCGCGAAATCCACGACCTCAAGCCGCTCGACGAACGTCCGGCGTTCAGCTCGTTCCGCGATCTCGTCTATGCGCTTGAAGTGCCGCAGGGCTGGTTCGCGCGCAACAAGATCGCCGCCGGCGACCGCATCACCGGCCTGCCGTCGCCCTCGGTTGCGCAACCCGATTGAGCCCCCAGCCACCGGGCGCGGCCGCGGGCGTTTGACCTTCCCATCCCTCGCCGCGTCCCGCCATGATGCGCGGGATGGTCAACGAAGAGGCCTCCACGCAGCCGCCGCCGCTCTCGCGGGCCGTGATCATCGCGGTCCTCGCGGCCTCGGCCGCCATCGGCGGGTTCGCCATCAGCACGCAGAGCTATTGGATCGACGAGGCGACGTCGCTCATCGTCGCGATGTCCCCGAACACCGGCGAGGCGTGGAAATACGCGCAGGCGGTGGGGGGGTCCACGATCCAGATGCCCCTCTACCACGTCTACCTGTATGCGTGGCACAAGGTGTTCGGCGGTGGCGAGTGGATGATGCGGGCGTCGAACCTGCCGTGGCTCGTCTTCGGACAACTCGCCTTCCTCGTGCTGTTGCGCGACCGGCCCCGGCTGGCCTTGACCGCCGCCTTGCTCGCACTCGTGAGCCCCACGGTCTGGATGTATCTCGACGAGGCCCGCCCCTACATCATGCAATACGGCGCCGCCTGCTGGTTCGTCGCCGCGCTATTCGCGCAAAGCCTCGGCGCGGGTGTGCGGCGCAGCGGCCCCGACCCCGTGATCGCGGCCGCGTTCGCCGCGGCGCTGGTGGTGCTTTTCTCCTCAAGCCTGCTCGGCGTGCTCTGGGCGGTCGGCTTCCTCCTCGCGCTCGGCTGGCTGCGTCTGCGCAACCCGGACCTGCCCCGCGAGGGCGCGCGGCCGCCTTGGGGTCTCATCGCCACAGTCGCGGCCCTCGTCGGCCTGGCCTGCCTCTACTACGTCTGGACGTGGCCGATGGCGCAGAAAGGCTACCACCGCGCGGCCACCGGGCTGATCAGCCTCCCCTACGTGGCCTACGAGTTCCTCGGGTTTTCCGGCTTCGGCCCGGGCAAGCTCCAGCTTCGCGCCTCCCTGGGCGCCAACCTTCTCCGAAGCCTGCCCTCGCTGGTCCCGCTCGCGGCGGTCCTCGGCCTGCTGGGGGTGTTCGCAGCCCGCGAACTCTTCAGGGCCAAGCCTGGGCGACGCGTTTGGATCGCGTGGCTGATGGCGCTCGGGCTGCCCTCGGCCCTGATCGTCGTCGTCTTCCTCGCCTCGGATTACCGTCCGTTACCCCGCCATTTCATGCCCGTGCTGCCGGCGGTGATCCTCGTGCTGGCGCTCGTGGTCCAGCGCGCCTTCGCCGTGGGGCCGCTGGTCTGGCGGGCCGCCGCCGTGCTCCTTCCGCTCCTCTGGCTAGGCTCCGCGCTCAACCTCCGCTGGCAGCCGTCGCATGCGAAGGACGATTACCGCGGCGCCGCGGCCATCGCCGCGGCCTCGCTGCGCGCCAACAAGGAGGTCTGGTGGGCGGCCGACGCCGCTGCCGCCTTCATTTACTTCACGCCGGTGGCCATGGAGCAGACCCCGGGACGCGCGTGGGCCATGCAGGCGCCGGGTTGGGACGACATCCGCTTCAAATTCCCGCCGCGGGTGATCGTCATCAGCAAGCCCGACATCTACGACCCGCAGGGCGCCGTGGCCCGCTACGCCGCGGAGAACCAGTTCGCCCCCGCGCTCCACTTGCAGGCGTTCACCATCTTCACCCGCCACGGGGAACCCCTGCCGGATCCGGCAGACGCCCCAGCTGCGCCGCGAGCTCGGCGGCCTTGACCGCGAAACGCCGCAAGGGCACGGAGGGCTCGCCTCCCGCACGCGGACGGAAAACGATCTCGACCCGCGCTTCGCGCCAGCCGGCGCGTTTGAGTTGGACGGACAGCGCGACGTTGGCGAGGTCGAAGTCCGCGGGGATCGTGCCGACGATTTCCGCCAGTCCCCGCGTGCGCATCAGCCGGTAAGGCACATTCGGGTCCGCGCAGTCCACGCCCGCACGCAGTCGAACGAGGTTGCGCAACAGCACGCTGGCCAGCACCCGCCGCCAGCCGTCGAGGCGTCGCCGCCGCACACCGTAAACGACATCAGCGGAGTCCCGCGCGGCCCAAACCGGAGCAAGATAGGCTGGGTCGCACTGGCCATCGGAATCGATCTGCAGAACCCACGGGACACCGAGCCCGCAGGCTTCGCGATACCCGCGCAAACAGGTGCGGCCGTGGCCGCGGTTGTCGTGGCGCACCACTTCGAGACGCCCGGGACCCAACCGTGCGACCCAGTCGCGCAGGACCGCCGGAGTCGCGTCGGTGGAACCATCATCCAGTGCCAGGATTCTCCATCCGCCCACAACGCGATCGAGCGCAGAACTCCAGTCCTCGAGCACCACGCCGAGGCAGCGCGCCTCGTTGAAGACAGGCAGCACGACGACAAGTTCCCCGTTGGACACGGATGGCACGCCCCGTTGCTAGCCCAAGACGCCCCGCGTGGCGAACGGCGAAGCAACGCGGGCGGCGGCGGATTGCGCGGGGCGTGGCCCGCTGGCAGGATGCTGCCAATGCGCGCGGCCGTCATCGTGCTCGGAGTGCTGGCTACCGCGTGCACGGCGCGGGCCGACCGCTTCGTCCTCGCGACCTTCAACAACAGCGAGCAGAAGCTGCGCATCTTCTCCTCGACGAATGCGGCGGGCTTCATTGGCCACGAGGACGGAACCGTCTACACGCCTCCGCCGGGGAGCAACCTGCGCGATCCGTCGATCATCCGCCACCGGGACCGCTACTACGTCTGCCACACGGCGGGAAACTTCGGGCAAACGAACGTCTTCTCGATCATCAGGTCGGATGACCTCAAGACGTGGACCCACCTCACCGATGTAAGCATGGCGGCGGTCGGCGATGTGCGCTGGGTGTGGGCGCCCGAATGGTTCCAGGACGACGACGGCTCGCTGCACATCCTCGTCAGCGCCTCGACCA
>CAZSUJ010000052.1:0-20378 GCA_964609925.1 uncultured Chthoniobacter sp.
TTCTTCCCGGCGCTGGATCCGGCCTCGTCGAAAGCACCGCATGTCCAGCCCGCGGAGCAGGACGCCATCGCGATGGCGCGACACGTTCGGGAGCGTTTGGACGGACGGTGATCAGGACGAGGCCGCCCGTCCACCCCGGCCAAGTTTGCGCATCAACAGCGCGACGGCATCGCGGGCCTCGCCCACACCGAGGGCCGTGCATGCCCCGAAATAGACCGCCGCACCGAGCCCGATGACGGCCAGCAGCGACCACATGCGGTCGATCAAACCCGGCGCCGACAGCCACGGCCCGAGCCAGTGTTGGCCCGCGACGCAGGCCGCCACAAGTGCCGCAGCGGCCACGCCCATCCGCGCAAGCGCGCCGAGCAGCGGCCCGGTCTCCATCCCGCCGGCGGCGCGACGCATAAGGACGTAGAGGAGGAGGAAGTTCGCGATGGCGGCGATGCCGGTCGAAAGCGCCAGCCCGCGGTGGCCCATTCCCAGCCGGAAGGTGAGCTGCCAGTTGAGCAGAATGTTCAGGCCGATGGCCGCGAAGCTAACGAGCATGGGCGTCCATTTCCGATCGAGGGCGTAGAATGCGGGCGAGAGAACCTTGATGCACGAATAGGCGATGAGGCCGACCGCGTAGAATTGAAGCGCGGCTGCGGTCTGCAGCGTGTCTTCCGCGGAGAACCGGCCGCGTTCGTAGATCAGTCCGATGATCTCCCGGCTCATGACCATCAAGCCGATGGTCGCGGGCAGCGTCAGGAAGACGGCGAGGCGCAAGGCCCGGGCCAGCGTGGCGCGGAAGTGCGCGATGTCGCCCCCCGCCGCGATCTTCGCCACGGCGGGAAGCGTGACGGTGGCCACGGCGACGCCGAAGATGCCGAGCGGCAGCTGCATGAGGCGGAACGCGTAGGCCAGCCAGCTCACGGCACCGTCGCCGAGGAACGACGCGAAGATGCTGTTCACCATCACGTTGACCTGCACGGCACTGGCCGCGATGACAGCCGGGAGCATGAGGACGAGGACGCGGCGCACCTGCGGGTCGCGCCAGCCGAAGTCGAAATGGAAGCGGAATCCGAGCCGGCGAAGACTGGGGAACTGCACCGCCATCTGCAGGAACCCGCCCACGAGCGTCCCGATGGCCATCCCGATCAAGGCGCGCGGACCGAACGTCGGATCAATCAGCCACGCCGCCGTGACCCCGCTGAAGATCGAGCCGATGTTGTAGAAGCTCGAGGCCAGAGCGGGGATGCCGAAGACATTGCGCGCATTGAGCATCCCCATGGCCAGCGCGGCCAGAGACACCAGCAGGATGAAAGGGAACATGATGCGCGTCAGTTCGACGGCGAAGGCCGTCTTTTCCGCGTCGAACCCGGGGGCCAGAAGGCCGATGAGCGGGCCGGCCAGGAGAATGCCGATGATGACCACCCCGCTCATGAAGACGAGGACGAGCGTGGCCATCTTGCGCGCGAGTTCCCACGCGGCCTCGGAGCCGCGCTCAACGCCGAGCTTGGAAAACACGGTGACGAAAGCGACCGAGAGGGCGCCCTCGGCGAAGAGGTCCCGCAGCAGGTTCGGCGCGCGGTAGGCCGTGATGTAGGCATCCATCCCCCGCCCCGCACCGAAGAGCGCTGCGAGGATGAGTTCGCGGGCCAAGCCGAGGACACGGCTCAGCATCACCGCGAGCGCCACTACGCCCGCTGCCCTCGTGTTGAGCTTCTCCTTAGCCATGAGCCGCCCTGCGTAAACGATCCATGATGGCCATGCCGAGCCCGGACTCGGGCACCGGCCTCGCGTAGATGCGCCCGAGCCCCGCCCCGTCGAGGCGGCGCAGCGCCGCGAAGAACAACGGCGCGGCCGCTGCGGCATCGGACGGGAGGCTCTCAACGACGGCAAAACCCCCGCTCCCGCCGGATCCGAACATGAGCAACCCGCTCGAAGCCGCGTCGTCAGGCAGCACACCGTCCTCCGGCAGCAAGCGCAACGGCGTCACCGGGGCATAGTGGCTGGCCAGCATCCCCGGCGCGGTGATCGCCGCATTCCTCTCCGCCCTCACCACCGGGGCCAGTTTTTCCAACTCCTCCTGCGTCACCGGCCCGGGGCGCAGGAGGACAAAGCGGTCGTCCTCCACCGCCACAATGGTGGACTCCAGCCCGTGCCGGCACGGCCCGCCATCGAGCACGAGCGGGATGCGCCCGCCCAACTCCTCCACCACATGCGACGCCGTCACCGGGCTGATGCGGCCGAACCGGTTGGCGCTCGGCGCCGCAACGGGGGACCCGAGTTCGTTCAGAACCGCCGCGACGACGGGATGTGCACTGCAACGGAGAGCCACGGTCGGAAGCCCGGAACGGACAAGGTCCGGGACGAGCCCATTCGCGGGGAGCACGAGCGTGAGCGGTCCGGGCCAGAATCTCGCGGCGCACTCGCGCGCCAGCGCAAGCCGGGCGCCGGCGGCCTCCGTGAGCCGCGCGATCCACGATTCATCCGCGACGTGAACGATGAGCGGATCGAAGGAAGGACGCTCCTTCGCGGCGAAGACGCCGGATGCGGCCTCCGCATCCAACGCATGGCAAGCAAGGCCGTAAACGGTTTCGGTGGGTATTCCGACCAGTCCACCCGCGCCGAGAATCTCCGCCGCCTCACGCGCGGCGGAAGCGATGTCGCCCGTGCCGAGCGCGGGTCGCACCCGCGTGGTCATGCGGGGGGCAGCACGGATTCGGCCGCCTCGCGTGACTGTGCCCGGCGGAAGGCCGCGAGCCGCCGCGCCAACCCGGCATCGCCCGGCGCCAGCAGCGCGGCCGCGAAGAGCGCGGCGTTCTTCGCGCCGGCCGCACCGATCGAGAACGTGGCCACGGGCACGCCACCCGGCATCTGCACGATGGAGAGCAGGGAGTCGAAACCTTGCAGGGCCCCGCTGGCCACCGGGACGCCGAGCACGGGAACGGTCGTGTGCGCGGCCAGCATGCCGGGCAGGTGCGCCGCGCCTCCCGCCCCCGCGATGATCGCCCGCAACCCGCGCCGGGCCGCCGTGCGCCCGTATTCGGCCATGAGGTCCGGTGTGCGGTGGGCCGAGACGACGCGGCACTCGTGCGCGATGCCCAGATCGCCAAGGATGGCCGCAGCGGACTGCATCACGCTCCAGTCGGACTTGCTGCCCATGACGACGCCGACCAGCGGCTTGCCTCGCGATCCCTTCACGACGCGCATCATGCCCGCCACGGACTTCTTTTCCAATATGCAATTGACCAATCCGCGGTCGTCGCGCATATACCGCCGCGGCGCGTCAGACCGCGTCTCACCCATCCCCACCAATGCCGCGCGGAACCGTCAAGTGGTTCAACAACAAGAAAGGATTCGGCTTTATCGCCGATCCGGAGGGAAAAGATGCGGACATCTTCGTGCATTATTCCGAGATCCGCGGCGACGGCTTCAAGACGCTGGCCGAGGGCGAGACGGTCGAATTTGAACTCGCCCCCGACTCGGCCCGCGGCCCCAAGGCGGTGAACGTCGTGAAAGTCTGACCGTGCTTCAAAACATCGTCCTCGTCGGGTTCATGGGCTCCGGAAAATCCAGCGTCGGCCGCATCCTGGCCTCGCTCACCGGCTTCGCCCTCGTTGACACCGATCGGCTCGTGGTCGAGGAGGCCGGCCTGCCCATCCCCGAGATTTTCCGACTTCACGGCGAGGAGGAATTCCGCCGCATCGAGACGGCGGTGGTGGGCGGACTGGTGGGCCGCATCGGCCTTGTCGTGGCCACCGGCGGCGGCGTGATCGTGTCGCCGGAGAACCGTCGCCTGCTGGCCGAGATCGGCCCGGTGGTTTGGCTCGATGCCACCACGGACCAACTCCACCAACGTGTGCGACACAGCCGCAGACCCCTGCTGCAGACGGCCGACCCGCGACGCACGCTCGATGAGCTCTACGCCGCGCGCGAACCGCTCTATCGCGAGGCCGCCGCTGTGCGCATCGACTCGAGCCGCCTGAGCCACCGGCAAACCGCCGACGCCGTGCTCGCGGCGCTCCGCGGGGCTTAGGCAATGATCCCCCCCACACCCGCGGGTGGCCGCTCCTCGTCCATCGTGGGCGCCGCGCTTGTCGCCCTCGCGGTGCTCGCCCTCTACCTGCCCTCGCTGGGCGGCGGGTTTCCCTACGATTCCGCCGCGCAGATCAAACTGGACGACTACATCCATGACCGCGCGAACCTCGCCGAGGTGTTCAGCGGCCGCGTGGTCGCCGCCGACCGTCTCGACCGCAACCGCCCTGTCCACCTTGCCAGCCTGATGCTGGATTCGTTGGTGTGGGAGCGCGATCCGTTCGGCTACCGGCTCACCAGCGCTCTGCTCCATGCGGCAACGGCCGCGCTCATCTTCCTCCTCGCACTGCGGCTCGCGGATCGCAGAGACCGCGCCGTGGCGGTGGCCGCGGCGGCCGCAGCGATCCTATTCGGCTGGCACCCCCTCGCCGTCGAGGCCGTTTGCGAGCCTTCCAACCGCGAGGACGTGCTGGCCGCCTTTTTCACCCTGCTCGGCTTGCTGGTCTTTCTCGCCCGGCATCCCGGTCCCATCCTGCGCGGTGTGCTCGTCGTGGGATGCCTCGCCCTTGCTGCGGGCTCGAAGGAATCCGCATGGACCGCCCCGCTCGTGCTTGCGGCCGCATGGTGGCTGGCCGTGCGGCCGCGGGGCGGCCCACAGCGGGCCAATGCGTTGATCGTCACAGCGTGCTTTGCCGTCGTGGCCGTCATCGCCGGCGCCATCACCATCCTCAAGCCAGCGGCGTCGGACGTTTTCCTCGTCGAGCCAAGCCCATGGACTTGGACGGCATGGTTCGGCATCCAGCCGAAAATCCTTGCCGGACAGATCGAGAGGGTCGTCTTCCCGCTGCGGCTCTCGGCCGATTACGGGCCGACCAACTTCAGTCCTTGGACAAGCGGCTTTTTGTGGCTGGTGCCCGTCGGCGCTGCGGCTGCGGTGGTGGTGTTTCTCTGGCGCTGGCGAGCCTCCCGTCCGGGAATCGCATTGACCGCGCTTTCGCTGCTCCCCGCTTCGAACCTAGCGGCGCAGTTCATCCCGTCGGCTGACCGTTTTCTCTACCTGCCGCTGGCCGGACTCGCCCTCGCGATTGCCCCGCCGCTGGCCGGCGCGTTCGCGGCGCTCTCCCGCCCGCGGGCGCGCATCGCCGCGGGTGTTGCGGTGGCATTCGCGCTCGCCGCGCTCGGCCTGCGGAGCCTCGCGTGGATGCGCGTATGGGACAACGACCGTGCCCTCTGGGATGCGACGCTGGCGGCCAGCCCGCTTTCCTTCAACGCACTCTACGGCTGCGGCTCGGTCCGGTTCGAGGCCGGCGAGACCGAGGCCGCCGCAACCTACTGGCGGGAGTTGGCAAGGCGCCACCCGGACAGCGGGCTGGCGCTGACCTTGGCGGCGATGGCCGAATACGAGCTGGGGCGCCTTCCGGAAGCGGCGCGCCTGTTCCGCAAGGCCTCCGGGTTGGAGCCCTCCCTGCGTGATCCTGTCCGCTACGCGCGGTTCTATTTCTGGAAGCCGCGGGCCCGGACAACCCTCGACGACCTCATCCGCGCGACCCCGCCGGACGATGGTTGATTTTGGCCGCAGTCAGGGCGAGGATTCCCCATAACGCGGGCACCACCGCGCCAGCCAACACACCGACACTACTCACCATGATTCCCTCCCTCGCCCGCCGCCGCGAAGCGTTCACCCTCATCGAACTGCTGATCGTCATCTCGATCATCGCCATCCTTGCCGGCCTTGCCTTCCCCGCAGTCCAAGGCGCGCTCGGACAAGGCAAGAAGGCCCAAGCCCGGAACGACGTGAACCAGCTCGCCGCCGCGATCAAGGCATTCCAGCTCGAATACGGCCGCCTGCCCGGCACCGCCGCCTCGCCGTCGAGCGGGGACGTGATCAAGACGCTGATCGGGTCGAACACCACCCTCAACCCGCGCAGCCTCGTCTTCTTCGAGCCGAAGACCGCCAAGAGCGGCAAGGCCGGTTGGGATGGCAACAAGTATGTGGACCCGTGGGGCATGGAATACACCATCCTCCTCGACACCGGATACTCGAACCGGATCACCACCGACGTCGGGGCGGGTTCGCAGACCTACTTCACCACGGCGATCATCGTCTCCGCAGGTCCGGACACGAACATGACGTCGCGCACCGACAACATCTCGAACGTCAAGTAGTCGCACCGCAACCGCATTGCGGTCCCGTTGCGCAGAGGCGATGATCCCACGCAATGGGTGAAGACCTGCCCGTGCCCGCCGGTGCGGCGGAGAAGAAGTTCGCCATGGGCCTGTCCGTGGCGGCCGGACTCCTGCTCTTCGCGCTCAAGGCCGTGGCGTGGACTTGGACCGGGTCCACCGCGATCCTCAGCGACCTCGGCGAAAGCGCCGCCCACCTCGTGGCCGTGGGCTTCGCCGCCTACAGCCTCTGGCTGACCCTCCGGCCGGCCGATGCGAACCACCTCTACGGCCACTCCAAGATCAGCTTCATCTCGGCCGGGTTCGAGGGCGCGATGATCATCATCGCCGCAGCCTACATCCTGCACGAGGCCTTCGTCGCCGCGATCCGAGGGCCGCACCTCGAGAACATTCCAGTCGGCCTCGCTCTCACATCCGTCACTGTGGTGCTCAACGGCGCCCTCGGCTGGCATCTGGTCCGGACCGGCCAGCGCAAAGGCTCGATCATCCTCGAGGCCAACGGACACCATGTCCTCACCGACTGCTGGACCAGCCTCGGCGTGCTCGCGGCCCTCGGCCTGGTGCAACTGACCGGATGGGGCTACTGGGATCCGATCTTCGCCACCGGAGCGGCCATCAACATCCTCCTCACCGGCACGCGCCTCGTGCGGCGGGGCGTCAGCGGGCTCATGGACACCGCCGACCCCGAGGTCAACCGGCTCATCGTCGAGTTGGCCGGCCGCGAAACCGCTCGCCGCGGCGTGACCCACCACGGCCTGCGGCACCGCAACATCGGCGACGCCCACCTCGTCGAGATGCACCTCGTGTTTCCGCCGGACACGCTGCTGCGCGACGCGCATCGCGTCGCCACCGAGATCGAGGACGCGATGGAGGCCGAAATCAAGCCCGCCGCCCACGTGCTCACGCACCTCGAGTGCGAGGGCGACCACGACGCCGAAGCCGGTCTGCCCCCGGGCGATCAGCCGGCCGCCTTGGCCCGCGCCGCGAGATACTCGCGCGACAGCCGCACATAGCGCAGGGCCCACATCTTTATCCCGTCTTGCTCCTCGGGGGAGAGCGCCCGCACGATCCGGGCCGGCGTTCCCACCACGAGCGAACCGGGCGGAATCTCCATGTCCTGCCGCACCGTCGCGTTCGCGCCGATGATCGACCGCTCCCCGACGCGGGCTCCGTCCAGCACGATCGCGCCCATGCCGACGAGCACCTCGTCCGCGATCGTGCAGGCATGGACGATCGCCTTGTGGCCGACCGTCACGAGGCGGCCCAGCACAGCCGGATGATCGTCGGCCACATGGACAACGGCACCATCCTGCACGTTCGACTGCGGGCCGATCACGATCTGCGCCACGTCGCCGCGCAGCACGGCCTGGTGCCAGATGCTGGCCTCGGACCCGATCTCCACGTTGGCCACCACGGTGGCGTCGTCCGCCACGTAGGCGTCCGGCGCGATGACCGGGGTCATGCGGATGTTGCGTGCGATGGTCTCGATGAATTTCTCGGGGGCTCCGAAGATGGCGCGGCTCATGGGAACAGCGGGAACCGGAGGCGGTCCGGTGTCAAACGAAAATCCGCCCGGATTTTCCCGCCGCCGCCCCGCAATGCTGGTTGACACTCGATTGGCGATGGGACAAAAGCCCAATTGTCTCTTCGACACTCCTCACTCACCACGCAAACCCGCAAAGCAAACAAATGAACAAAGTCAAACTCATCGAATCGGTCCAGAAGGACCTCGGCAGCACCAAGGCCGACGCCGAACGCGCGGTCAACGCCGTGATCGACGGCATCAAGAGCCACCTGAAAAAGAGCAAGATCATGCAGCTCGTCGGCTTCGGGACCTTCAAGGTCGTGAACCGCAAGGCGCGCCTGGGCGTGAACCCGAAAACGGGCGAACGCATCAAGATCAAGGCCTCGAAGGCGGTCAAGTTCGGAGCCGGCAAGGACCTCAAGAGCAAGCTCTAGCAGTCTTCCCCCCCAACCCGAGGAACCCCGTTCCGCCGATTGGTGGAACGGGGTTCCTTATTTTTTGGTCGAGGGGCCGCGACCTCCTGCGGCACAATGCCGGGTGATGAAAAAACCCATACGTGTCGCGGTGACCGGCGCAGCCGGCCAGATCGGTTACTCCATTCTCCCCCGTCTCGCCAGCGGCCAGGTGCTCGGCGAAGACCAGCCTGTCATCCTCCAACTGATCGAGATCGAGCCGGCGCTTCCCGCCTTGCAGGGCGTGGCCATGGAGCTCCAGGACGGCGCGTTCCCGCTGCTCGAGGGCATCGAGATCACCAGCGATCTCGACCGCGGCTTCGCCGGCGTGAACTGGGCTCTGCTCATCGGAAGCGTGCCCCGCAAGGCCGGGATGGAACGCAAGGAACTCCTCGGCATCAACGGCAAGATCTTCATCGGCCAGGGCCGCGCCATCGAGAAGAACGCCGCCTCCGACGTGCGCGTCCTCGTCGTCGGCAACCCCTGCAACACGAACTGCCTCATCGCCATGCGCAACGCCCCCGCGGTGCCTGCCGACCGCTGGTTCGCCATGATGCGGCTCGACGAGAACCGCGCCAAGTCGCAGCTCGCTCAGAAGGCCGGCGTGCCGTGGCGCGAGGTCACGAACACCGCGATCTGGGGCAACCACTCGAACACGCAGTTCCCCGACTTCTTCAACGCCCGCATCGGCGGACGCCCCGCCCCGGAGGTCATCACCGACCACGCTTGGCTCGAGGGGGACTTCATCAAGACGGTGCAGGAGCGCGGCGCGGCCATCATAAAGGCCCGCGGCCTCTCCTCCGCCTTCTCCGCGGCGCACGCCGCCATCGAGACGGTCCGCAGCCTGTCGAACGACACGCCCGCCGGCGACTGGCACAGCGTGGCGCTCTGTTCGGACGGCTCCTACGGCATCGAGAAGGGTCTCATTTGTGGCTTTCCGGTGGCCACGCGCGGCGGCACAGCCTCGATCGTCCAAGGCGCGGGGATCAACGAATTCGCCCGCGAACGCATCGACCGTTCGGTCAACGAGCTCAAGGAAGAGCGCGCGATGGTCGCAGACCTTCTGCCGTCCTGACCGGACGCCACCCGCGACTCAAGTAGCCGCGGTTTCGCGCGGACGCGACTTGCGCTTCGGCTTGCGCCTGAGCGTCAGGTCGGACTTGTGGAACGCGAGGATGAACATCGGCGGCAGGTTGGCCAGGAAGTATTCGACCTCGCAGGCGGAGAACATCCGCGCGTGGCCCTTCAGCTCCATGGTGACCTGATAGACGATAAAGAGGCCTTCCGCCGACAGTCCGTCGTGCACGGCATCGAGGATCTCGCGCTTCTTCGCCCGCGGGATGTAGCTGAACGGGATTCCCGACACCACGCAGTCGGCGCGACGCAGGCCGAGTTCGTGCAGCGCCTCGCGGAACCCCGCGGCGTCTGATTGGTAGATGTGCACGCGGGCGTCGTCACGGAACTGTTTGCGCAGGTGCTCGGCCAGATCGGGGTCGAGTTCGAAGACAAGGAGACGTCCGTCGGGCGCGAGCCGCTTCAGGATCTCCCGCGTGTAGCAGCCCTCGCCGCCGCCGAATTCGACGAAGGTCCGCCACTTCTCGAAATTCATGCGGTCCAGGACGCGCTTGATCATGGCCTTCGAGCTGGGCACCACGTAGGCGACCTGCCGGGGGCGGGCGAGGAAACGACGGAACAGGATCGCGCTCATGCGTCCGCGGATGCTAGGAGT
This sequence comes from uncultured Chthoniobacter sp., assembly GCA_964609925.1. GTDB lineage: Bacteria > Verrucomicrobiota > Verrucomicrobiia > Chthoniobacterales > JACTMZ01 > JACTMZ01. The sequence continues at coordinate 9,911 of CAZSUJ010000052.1, forward strand.
CTTGGCAATGACGTGGCAAGCCCAAGCTGGGAGCGGCAACTCGTGAGCGGACGCCGCACCGTCGGTCTGGCCGCCTGCGCCGCGCTCGTCGTGGCCAACATGGTCGGCACCGGCGTGTTCACGAGCCTCGGATTCCAGGTCGCCCAGATCCCCTCCCCGCCGGCCATCCTCCTGCTCTGGCTTCTCGGCGGACTCCTCGCACTGTGCGGCGCGCTTTGCTACGCGGAGCTCTCCGCCGCGTTGCCGCGCTCGGGCGGGGAATACCACTTCCTCGGCCGAATCTACCACCCCGCCCTGGGTTTCATGGCCGGGTCTGTATCCTTTGTCGTCGGTTTCGCCGCGCCCGTTGCCTTGGCCGCGATGGCATTCGGCAGCTATCTGCAGGGTGTCTTTCCTTCGTTCCCGCCGCTGGTCTCGTCGCTCGCCGTCGTTGCCGTGGTCAGCGCCGTCCATCTGCGCAACCTCGGCGTGAGCAGCGTGTTCCAGGTGATCTTCACGTCCCTTAAGATCACGCTTGTTGTCGTCCTCACCGCATCCCTCCTGGCCACGCCCGGAACCGGAGGCTTCGAGGGCTCGTTCCGCCCGGCCGATGTGCTCAATGCACCCTTCGCCGTGTCGCTGATGTTCACGCTCTACGCGTATTCGGGTTGGAACGCGGCCACCTACATCCTCGGCGAGGTGGACAACCCCGGCCGCATCATCCCGCGCGCCCTCCTCGGCGGAACCTTGGTCGTGATCCTTCTCTACGTGGGCCTGAACGCCGCCATGCTCCATGCCGCGCCCGCCTCGCTGCTCGCCGGGCAGATTGACGTGGCCAAGGTGGCGGCCGAGTCGGCCTTCGGCCCGCTCGGTGGACGGTTCGTCGCCGGCGTAATCGCCCTCGGGCTGGTGTCGACCATCAGCGCGATGACTTGGGCCGGCCCGCGTGTCGGCATGGTCATGGGCGAGGACCACCCGCACGCCCTGGGCTGGCTCTGCCGTCGCACGCGCAACGGCATCCCCGCCAACGCCGTGCTGGCCCAGGCCGGACTCACGCTGCTGCTCCTGCTCACCGCCACCTTCGAGCAGGTTTTGGTCTACGCGCAACTCGCGCTGCTGGCCTGCAGTTTCCTGACCGTGCTCGGCCTGTTCGTGCTGCGGGTGCGCCAGCCTGACCTCCCGCGTCCCTACCGCGTGCCGCTGTATCCGCTCACGCCATTGCTTTTCCTCGCCATCAGCGGGTTCGCGCTCGCGCACACCGCGGTCGCACGTCCGGTCGAGGCAGCGCTCGGGTTGCTCACACTGGCCGTGGCATTGGGGGTTTACGCACTGGTGGCCCGGAGGGAGAATCGAAACCCGGAATGAAACGGACCTTACTCCTCGCAGTCTTCGTTCTGGCGACCGCCGCCGCGTCCCGCGCCGTCCCGCCGACGGAGTTGGCGGCGTTCCTCGCCGGCAGGACCCTGCCCCCGCAAAGCGAGTTGGCGGTCTTGCAGCAATCGCCGGAATACCAGGAGCACGCCCGCGAATACGCACGGCAGTGGAGCCGCTACAACGAGCAGTATTTCACTCCGATGCGCACTTGGTCGGCGACGGAGGTGGTGCCCCGCATCGGTCCAACCGCGCAGGTGACTTACATGTTCGGCGGCCCGGACCTCATCAGCGCCATGGCGCTCTTTCCCGGAGCCAGGCTCTACGCGCTCGGCGGACTCGAGCCCGTCGGACGGCTCTCGAACCCGCTCACCCTCTCCCCGCAGGAGTTGCACGCCAGCCTCGCCATGCTGCGCAAGTCCACCGAGGTGATCATGAACTTCAGCCACTTCATCACGAAGGACATGAAGACCGAACTCGCCTCGTCGCACTTCCAGGGCGTGTTCCCGATCATGCTCGTCTTCCTCTCCTTCACCGACGCGCGCATCGACGCGGCCGAGAGGTTGACCCTGCAGCGCGACGGTTCGCTCGCGCGCGGCGAGGCCGCCGGCGGCCAGCCCGCGCTGCGCATTGTCTTCCGCTCGATGCCTGGTCTCCCGCCGTCCGAGGTCTTCTACTTCCAATCGAACCTCGCCAACGACGCGCTCGGTCAGAACTCCGGCATCCTGACGTGGCTGGCGGGCCGCGGGCCCTCGACCGGCTACCTCAAGGCCGCGTCCTATCTCCCGCACGAGGGCTCGTTCACGCGCGTGCGCGACTTCCTCCTCGAGCACTGCCGCGCCATCGTCCAGGACGACTCGGGCATCCCGCTCTCCGTCTTCCGCGCCCGGGGCTGGCAGGTCATGTTTTTCGGCAACTACACGCGGCCTCTGGACATCTTCACCAAATACGACCAGCCCGCGCTGCGCGACGCGTTCGGCGCGGGCGGCGGATTCCCCTTGCCCTTCGGCTTCGGCTACCGCTGGCAGCGCGGACAATCAACGCTCATGCTCGCCCTCCCGCCGGAGCAAGCGCCGCGGGCCATTCCGCTCCCGCCACCCGGTGCACGCTGAGGGCTCATCTCCCGAAGAGCGCGGACAGGAATGACGCGTCGGAAAACCCCGCGCCGAGGCCCTGGCGGATGACGATGAGATCCAGCGACGGCACCACGTAGACCCTCTGCCCGCGCGTCCCCACCATGGCCACGAGATCATCCGGTGCGAAGCGCGACAGGCAACCATCGCGCCAGAACGACGGATCGCGCTCTTGGCCGATCACATCCTCGACGGGGATCTCCCGCGCGCCGGACTGGCCCGCGCCGCGGTTGAGCCAGAATCCGAGGGCATACATGCGGTTGGCCGCGGTGCCGGAGGCGAGCAGACGTCGAGCTTCGGCAGACCACCGGCCCCGGCCGATCCCCCGCAGAACCTCGCGCGCGGCCGGAAGCAACTCGCGCACCTGCAATCTTGCGCCGGTCGAGAAGAACGGCCGCCCCGCATCGTCGCGACGCCAGCGTGACTCCAAGGCCCGGGCGACGCCCGGCACGAACCGGCGGAGCCATTCCGCCGCGGGGGTGCCCGTTCGCTGCATCACCTCGGCCTCGAGAACCTCCCAATGCGAGGGTCCGTAGACGAAGCGCGAAGAACTGCCCTCCCTCCGCAGGCCGCGAAGCACCGACTCCTTGTCCTTGAGCCCGCGTGTGTAGAATGCCGACTGTGCCGAGGGCAGCCCCGACGTCTGATTCAGCAGGTCGCCAAGCGCGACGCCACGAGCCGCGGCGTTCGCAACGGGCTGACTGATCGCCGCACCGCTGCGCATCACGCCGATGGCCACGAGGCTCTTGGTCACACTGAAAACCCGGGGCGCGGCCCCGTCGCCGCGCTCGAGCAGCGTGCGGCCACGGCACCACACGAGAAGCGCGGTCTCGCCGTGACGCGCCGAGACGGCGGCCGCACGTTCGAGCGCTGCGGCATCCGGCAACTCCCGCGCCGGGGCCGCGACGATTGTCGTCGCGAGGACGACAGCAGCCAGCATCCTCATGCGCCGGCGGCCCGCCGCCCAGCCAGTGCGCGCGCGAGCGTGAGTTCGTCCGCGCTTTCCAGCCCGCCCCCGGCCGGCATGCCTTGGGCCAAGCGGGTGACCCGGACGCCGCGGGGCGCGAGGATTTCCTGAACGTAGTTCGCGGTCGCCTCGCCCTCGACATCCGTGCTCAGCGCGAGGATCACCTCATGGAATTCCCCCGCGTCGAGCCGGCGGGTGAGTTCGGCCAACCGCAAGTCTCCGGGCCCGACGTGCTCCAACGGCGAAAGCCGTCCACCGAGGGCGTGGTAGTATCCGCGAAACGCGCCCGAGCGTTCGATGGGCAGGATGTCGGTCGCCCGCTCGACCACGCAGAGCACCCGCTCCCGACGTTCGTCGGCGCAAATCCCGCAACGGTCGTCCGTGGCGAAGAACCCGCATTCGGCGCAGTGGCTGAGCAGGGAGTGAGCGGAAGCGAGGACGGTCGCCAAGGCCGAGGCGCGCTCACCGTCGCCGAGGAGCCACAAAGCCATCCGCTCCGCGCTGCGCGGGCCCACGCCCGGCAGCCGCTTCAATTCCCGCACCAGTTCGCGGAACGGCTCGGGGTAATCCGCGCTGCTCACGCCGCGCCCGGTTCCCGCTGCGCTTCCTGGCTGCGCAGCGCGAAAAGTCTGGCGCACGGATCACCAGTCTCGCGGGCCAGTGCGGAGAACGCGTTCGAGGACGCGGGCCAGTCGCCCGACCAGAAACTCTCCCAAGCCTGCTCCCAGCGGCGAAGTTGGTCGCCGGAAGCGGCATCGGCTTCCGACTTGAGGCCGGTGATCTCGCGCAGGAGGAGGTTGTCGCCCTCGAATTCCCACCAGGCGATGCGCCGCGAGGTCCAGTCAACCGAGAGGTCGGCGGCCGGGTTGTCCTCGACCAAAAGGCGCGCCCCATAGCCGCGCGCAGCCGCGGCCATGCGCGATGCCTTGCGTAGCGAGGAACCGTTCAGACTCCACCGGGCATCCACCGGCAGGCTGGCCACGCCGGCCAGGCACTCGCCGCGCGCAGCGGCTGCGTGGCCACCCTCGCGCGCAACCCATGCCCACGCCGCCGCGACAACCTCACGCTCCGCCACGTCGCGCCCCCAAAGCCCGAAGACGAAGCGCGCCCCCTCCGCGTCGCAGTGCTCAAGATAGGCGCCCGCCTCCTGGAAATGCGAAGCGGCCCGGGCCGACGTCTGCTCCACGGTCCGCCATGCCTCGGGTCCGCCACCGGCCTCGGGCCAGAGAACATCAACAACCGAAAGCAGCAACGCCCGGGGCGAAGGATCGAGATCGCTCTCGTTGATCCTCTGCCGCAGGATTTCGCGCGAAACTCGCGGTCCCACGAGCGACTCCCAGCGCGCGCGGCGCGAACCCACCGGCGAGAGCGCGAAGGCAAAGGCACCGGCACCGGCAAGACCGGCGGCGGTCAACGGAACGACGGAAAAAATCTGGTGGCCGAACAACCCGCACAGCCAGATGCCGCTGCCGAGCAACCAGAGCGTCCCGGCGAAGACGAGGAACTTGAGCGCCGGACGCGGGATGTCCACCACGCACCAGGCGGTCCAGAAGGCTGCGAGGCAGGCGAGGATGGCTTCGGCGCCGGGATTGCCCACGGGCAGGCGCCAGCCGGTCCATGCGGGCAACTGCGGAATCCAGAGGATCGGCAGGGCCAGAACGATGGCGGCCAAGGCGCAGACGAGCGCGGCTTTAAGGTGCAGGATGGGAAGGCGTTTCATCGGACGGGCGGTCACGATAGGACCGCACAACGAGTTCGCTCAAGAACTTGTCGGGTTCCTGCACGGCACGCAAGGGCAGGACGACGGGCTCCGAGGGGCGGGCTGGCGACACCAAACGCAGTCCGAACTCGTAGTCCTTGAACAATTGGGCGCACAAATCGCGCATCGGGCGTCGGGATTCGACCGCGCGCGCCACCAGGGCGTCCAGCGCCTCGGGGGCGAACCGCACGGGGATGCCGTGCGCCTGCTCGAACTCGGCGAGAAACTCATCCGCCCCGCGGCGCAGCGCGCGCAGACGTTCGTCCCTCCCCTTCTCGCGCAGCGCCTGCAACCGCTCCTGCGGCCGCTCGATCAGCTCCATGTCCACCTGCAGGGTGGTGACACCGGCCCCGGGCATCTCGAACTTGAAATCCCGCAGCATGCGTTCGCACACGGTGAGCAGGCCGCGGGCTCCGGTGCCCTCGGACGCTGCCATCTCGGCGATGCGGTCGAGCGCCGCGTCGTCGAACGCCGCCTCGATGCCGTAGGCACGGAACGACCGCTCGTATTGCCGCAGGATGCTGCCTTCGGACTCGGAGAGGATGCGGCGCAGGTCGGACGCGCCGAGTTCCTCGCACGCCACGCGCACCGGCAGGCGGCCGACGAATTCAGCCTCCATGCCGTATTCCACGAGGTCGGCCGTGGCGAGATCGTGATACCAAGGGCGCGGCGCCTCGGCCTCGGACGGGGCGGCGAATCCGATCTGCGCGTGGCGCCGCCTCTTCTCGACGATGCCGGCGAGCCGCGGGAAGGCGCCGCTGACGATGAAAAGGATGCTGCGGGTGTTGACGGTCTGGCGCCCCGAACGCCCGCCGCGCTGCAGGTCCATCACGGCTTGCATCTGCCCGGCGAGGTCCATCGGGTTGCGCAACGCCACCTCGGTCTCCTCCATCAACTTTAGCAATGCTGTCTGCACGCCGCGTCCGCTGACATCCCGACCGATGAGGTTGCCCGAGGTCGCGATCTTGTCGATCTCGTCGATGTAGATGATGCCGTGTTCGGCCCGCTCGACGTCGCCCCCGGCCTTCTGCACGAGTTCCCGCACGAGGTCCTCCACATCGCCGCCCACATAGCCGGTCTCGCTGAACTTCGTTGCGTCGGCTTTGACGAACGGCACGCCGACCAACTCGGCGATGTGGCGGACGAGGTAGGTTTTGCCGACGCCGGTCGGGCCGGTGATGATGACGTTCTGCTTGGCGTATTCGACCGGCGAGGTCTCGCCGCGCGCCGCGCGCTCGCGCAGGAAGCGGGCGTGGTTGTAGTGGTCGCACACCGCGATCGCCAGGACCTTCTTGGCCTCGTCCTGCTTGATGACGAACCGGTCGAGGTGCTCTTTGATTTCGTGCGGGGTGAGACGGAAGTCGAACGGATCAGCCCCCTCGGCGGCGGATGCTGTCTCTTCCACGGGCGCGGCGGCCGCGGCGGCGGGAGGGGTCGTCTGCTGGAAGGCGGACTGCAGGAACGCCTGCAGGCGGCGCTGCATTTCTTCGGGGCTGGGAAACTCCTTGTCGCTCATCGCGCTGCCACTCTACGACGCGCAGAGCGCGGTGCAAACTCCTAGGGCGCCGCCTGCAGACGCTGCGCCACGGCCCGGTATGTGGCGATCCACGGGTCATCCGGGGCGGCCGCGGCGGCGAGGAACTCGTTGAACCGGTCGGAAGCCAGGCGCTTGAGATTGCGTGAGTGCGCGATGACTCCCTCGAAGAACAGCCTCTCTGCGCCGAGTGGCGTGACTTCGGTGGTGGCGGAGGCCACCGGCACAGGCTTCCTCGCGTCGCTCAAGGCGTATTCGGCCAGATCGCGCGCCATGAGGCCGAGTTGCTTGTCGTTCTCGGAGAGGTAGGCCAGACCGGCACCCTTGAGTTTGCCCCATGCGCGGCGGGCGTCCTCCGCCTTTCCGGCGAGTGTGAGCGCGAGGGCATGGCTCAGGCCGGCTTGGAGGTCGCGGCCGCTCTCGATCTCCGGCTTGGCGGCGGCCCGTCCGAAGACTTCCGCCGCATCGTCCCAACGTCCTTCCGCAAGGGCCGCGCGCCCCTTGACCATGGGATCGAGGAAGGTCCCGGCCAGCGCCGCCTCGCGCAGGGAGCGCACCTGCGCGTTGTCGCTGGAGAGGAAGACCCACGTGACGGCGCCCAGGACGACGAGCGTGCCGACGAGGGAAAAAAGCGCGACGAGCAGCTTGCTGCGCGAGTTCTCCATCTGCACGACCTGGCGGCGGACGGCCGGACGACCCGCGCGCTCGAGGACCTTGCTGCGCGCGAAGTCGAGGTGCTCGATCAGCTCCGCGTAGCTGTCGTAGCGGTCGGTCGGGTTCTTCTCGAGCATGCGGTTGATGACGTAGGCAGTCTCGGGAGCCGCGTCGGGCGCGAACGCCTCGAGGCTCACCGGCTGGCTCTTGATCTGCTTGAGGGCGACCAAGCCGGCATTCTCGGCCTCGAAGGGCGGGCGGCCCGCGATGGCATGGAACAGCGTCCCGCCGAGGCTGTAGATGTCGCTGCGGAAGTCCTCCGGCTCGTAGTTCAGCCGCTCGGGGGCGATGTAATACGGCGTGCCCCAGATCTCGCCACGGGCCTCGGCTTCCTCCTCGAGAACGCGGGCCAGGCCGAAATCAACGATCTTCGTGGTATGGGCGTCGGCGAACAGAATGTTCCCCGGCTTGACGTCGCGATGGATCAGCCCGCGCTCGGCGGCAGCCTCCAGCCCCTGCGCGATCTGCCCGCCGATCTCGAGCACCTGCGCCTCGGAGACACGGCCCGAGACGGTCATGAGGTCGTCGAGCGAGCCTTTCTCGACCAACTCCATCGCGAGGTAAAATTGTCCGTCCGCCTCGCCGAACCCGTAGACGCGGACGACGTGCGGATGGTTGACCGACGCGGTGATGCGGGCCTCCTGTTCGAGCTTGGCGCGTTCGTGCTCGCGGGCGCTGACCTCGCGTTTGAGGACCTTGAGGGCGACCATGCGGTCAAGCGTGTGGTCGTAGGCCTTGAAGACCGAGCCCATGCCGCCCTGACCGATGAGCTCGACGAGTTCGAAGTTGTTGAAGATCCGCCGCGCCCGCATGCCGGCACCGCAGTGCGGGCAGTAAATCTGCGCGAAGGGCAGTTCCTCGGTGACGTCGATGGCACCGCCGCACTCGGGGCAATTCTCGATGCACTGGGCGGACGCCTCTTCCACGGGCGGCATGCTATGTCGCCGCGGTGGCCGGCGGCAAACCTTGCGAACGGCCTCCATCACGGCCAGCGTGTCATAAGCATGCACCCCTCAGGCCAGATCGTCGTCACCACCCCCGCCGACCGCCTCGACCGATGGCTGGCCGGGCAGACCGAACCCCGGGCCAGCCGCGCTCGCTGGCAACGCGCCATCGCCGCCGGTCACGTCACGGTCAACGGCGCCACGGCGCGCGCCGATGCCGCACTGCAGGCGGGCGACCGCGTGGACTACCGGCTGCCTGAGTCCGCGCCGCCCGCTCATTTGGCGGCCGAGGACATGGCCCTGGACATCATTTTCGAGGACGAGCATGTGCTTTGTCTGAACAAGCCCGCCGGGCTCGTGGTGCATCCCGGGGCCGGACACCGCGAGGGCACACTCGTCAACGCCCTGCTCCACCATTGCTGCAACCTCTCGGGCCGCGATCCGGCGCGACCGGGCATCGTCCACCGCCTCGACAAGGACACCAGCGGCTGCATCCTCGTGGCCAAGACCGACGACGCGCACGAGCACCTCGCCCGGCAGTTTGCCGCGCGCACGGCCGAGAAGACCTACCTCGCCGTGGTCCGCGGTGTGCCGCGCGCGACCCAGGGCGTCGTCAATAAATCCATCGCCCGCCACCCGGTCCACCGCCAACGCATGAGCGTGAGCGACCGGCCGGAGGCCCGCGCCGCCGAAACCGCCTGGCGCGTGATCGCGCGAGAAGGCCGCCTCACCCTCATCGAGTGCCGCCCGCGGACCGGCCGCACGCACCAGATCCGCGTGCATCTCAAGCACCTCGGCCACCCGATCGCCGGCGACCGCGTCTACGGCGGCGGCGCGGATTTCCCGCGTCAGCTCCTCCACGCATGGAAGATCCGGGTCGCGCATCCGATCACGGGGGAACCGCTCGCCTTCGACGCTCCCGTGCCGCCGGACTTTCCGCTCGTCCCCCCGGCCGGTTGACGCAAGTGGTTGAAATGCTCGGATTTTGTGGAATGTTGCGAACGTTATGAGATCCCGGCCCCGTGGGGCGACCGAGGCAGCGCAAGCCCGCCCGCATTTTCCAATCAGCCTCGGCGACCTCGCCCAAGCACTCGATCATTCCGATGAGGGCTTTGCGTTGACCGACCCCGAGGGCAACTACGTCTATCTCAACGACGCCCACCTCCGCATGTATGGCTACGAGCGGGCGCCGGAGTTGCTGGGGCGCAACTGGCGCACCCTCTACTCGCTGGAATGGGTGCGCCACATCGAGCAATCCGTCCTTCCCCTCCTGCCCGAGGAGAATGTCTGGCGGGGGCAGGTGGTCGGGCGGCGGCGGGATGGCTCCTCCTTCCTCGCCTCGGTCACCCTCACGCTCCTGCCCGACGGCAAGATCACGTGCAACTGCCGCGACGAATCAGCCCTGCGACCCGCGGAGACCTCGCGCACCTCGCACCCCTGCATCTGCCCGGCCGACCGCGCCGCGCTGCGCGAACTCGGCGAACTGCTCGTGGCGGGCCTGCCGCGGAAACTCCGGCGGCCGGTAGACCTGATCTCCGGCTACGCGTCATTCTGCCTTGGTGAAATGGAAGCCGGCCGTGCCCTCGAGCCCGCCACACTCAAAGACGGGCTGGAGGCCGTCCTCGCCTCGGGAAGAGAAGTCGCAGCACAGATGCGCCGCCTTGAACTCGTCGCGGCACTGGCCGCGGCCGCGCAAGCCGCGGGCGAACGGACCGCGCCCGACCCCAACTGGACCTCGCGCCTTGCCCGCGCTTGCCGTGAGCGGGCGGCTCAGGCCGGACGGGCCGAAGACCTCCGCGTGCGCCTCGAGCAAGCCGATCCGGCCATCACCTACCCGGCGCTCGAATGCCTCGTCCTCGAACTCCTCTCGAACGCCCTCAGTTCCTCGCGCCGCGGCGACGAGGTCAAGGTCTGCGGCACGGCCCCGCCCGTGGAGCGCGACTACGTCATCCGGGTCTGCGATGAAGGTGTGGGCTTGGCTGACAGCGACCTGCGGGGCGCTGCCGACCATCCCTTCGGTCAGTCGGAACCTTGCGGGCTCGGCCTCGCGGTCGTGCGCTACATCCT
>CAZSUJ010000053.1:0-9809 GCA_964609925.1 uncultured Chthoniobacter sp.
CCGATCTGGCTTCAGACCCCTGCGGCGCCGCGCGCTTGCGAATTGCTGGGCGAGCGGCCGCCGGACTACGAAATCGTGCCCGGAGCGATGCGGGCTCTGGCCTCACGCCACGAGCATCTGCTCTGCGAGGGGGCGGGCGGGTGGCTCGTGCCGCTGCGCGCCGGCTATACCATCGCGGACCTGGCGACCGCATTGGGTTGGCCGGTCCTTCTGGTTGTCGGCAACAAGCTTGGCGCATTGAACCACGCACTCCTCACCGTCGAGGCTATCCGCTCCAGCGGATTGGAACTCGCCGGGGTCATTCTCAACGATATCGCGGCCCCTGAAGGGCCCGCGGCACGGACAAACCGGGAGGTCTTGGAAGAGGCTTTGGGCCAACCAATTGCCGGCCATGTGGGCTACGGCGCGGCGGACTTCAGCCTTCCCAGGCTTCTTGCCAATCGGAGTTGAGTGAGTGGCATCCATCCTCGTGCCGCTTCACGAGGGAAGAGCTTTGTTCCCCTCGGACCATTGGGGGGAAGAAAGCGCGAGGGGCTCCCGGCTGCGAAGTTCGGTGTTGTCGGCTTCTCGGGGCGGGCGCTTTATGTTCTCTTCAGTCCGTGCTTGGGAAAATGAAGTAATTGTTGTTCAATCTGAACGACCGTTTGATTTTCCGGTCTGATTTGCGACGTAGACTGTCGCACCAACCGCCCCCGCACCATTTTGCAGCCGTTTTCCCACCTCCCGATTTCGCCTGGCCGGCTCGGGGTTCTGCTCGCCGTGCTCCTCGCCTCGGCGTGCCCGTCCGTCGGCCAAGTGCGGATCAATGAGGTCCAATCGAGCAACACCAGCCTGCCGGATGCGGCCGGCCAGTTGGTGGATTGGGTTGAAATCCACAACACCTCGGCGTCCCCGTTCGACATGCAGGGGCACTACCTTTCCGACAGCCTCAGCAACCGGCTGAAGTATCAGTTCCCCAGCGTCACCATTCCCGCCGGCGGCTTCCTGGTTGTCTGGTGTGGTTCGACGGCCGATTTTCCGAACGACCGCACGCCACTCCACGCCAACTTTTCCATCAGTTCCGGCGGCGAGCCGGTGGTGCTGACGGCGCCGGATGGGACGACAACGGTGGACGAGTATCCGGGGCTCGCCATCGGAACGAGCAACGGGGCAGGGCGTTCGATGGGGCGGCAGCCGGACGGAACCGGTCCGCTCTTCTTTTTCACCACGCCCACGCAGGGAGCCTCGAACACGACCGCCGGCACGGTGACGGAGACCTTGGCGGCTCCGGCTTTTTCGGTCCCCGGCGGCCCTCATTCCTCGAGTGTGAGCGTCGCGATTTCAACCACCGTCGTGGGCGGCACGATCCGCTACACCCTTGATGGATCGGACCCGACCGAATCCTCCCCGATCTACACGGGCCCACTCACCCTGACGAGCCGCACCGGGCAAGCCAATGTTTACGCATCCATCCCGACCAACTTTCTCGATCCCGGGGCGCCGTTCTACGAGGGCTGGCAGCCGCCCAACGGCGAGGTCTTCAAGATCAACGTTCTGCGGGCCCGTGTCTTCAAGCCCAACGTCGCGCCCGGACGGATCACCACGCAATCCTATCTGATCGATCCGGCGGGGGCGTCGCGCTATCCGTATCCGGTCGTCTCCATCGCGACCACTCCGGCAAACCTTTTCAGCGACGAGACCGGGATCTACGTGCCCGGGTGGTTCAACAACTACGCGCAGGAGGGCAGCGCGTGGGAGCGGCCGGGGCACATTGAATTCTACGAACCCGACGGCACGCTCGGCTTCAAGGGCGACATCGGCATCCGTCTCCACGGCAACACCACGGTCAGCCGTCCCCGCAAGGCCCTGCGCATTTACGCGCGCAATCCTGACGGCCCCTCGACCTTCAACCATCAGATTTTCGCCGAGAAGGAGGTTGCTTCGTTCAACACGTTCCTGCTGAGGGCCGGCGGCAACGACTGGGGGCAGTCGATCTTCCGCGATGCGCTGGTCAGTGCACTCGCCGCGCCTTCAGGCCTCGATCGGATGTCCACACGGCCGGCTGTTGTGTTCATCGATGGCGAGTATTGGGGCATCCACAACGTGCGAGACCGCATCGACGAGGGTTACTACTTCCACCACTACGGGCTGAGCGACACTCAGTTCACGCAACTCGAGGTGCCGGCCACCGGATCGCGCAGTTGGCCGGTCCATGATCGCGGGGAGCCGTCGCTCCTGGCGGATTTCGAGGACATCCTGAACCGGGCGTGGGACGGGGAGTTCGCCACGGCCCCGGGCTACGCGGCTCTGACCAACAGGATCGATGTCGACAACTTCATCGATTACCAGATCCACGAAATCTGGGCGGGCAACACCGACTGGCCGGGCAACAACGTGCGCCTCTGGCGAGCGGTCACGCCGGACACATCTCCCGGGGCGGATCCGCGGCGCGACGGAAGATGGCGTTGGATCCTCTACGATGCCGACTTCGGGCTCGGCCTCGATTTCTTCTACGTTCCGGGCTTCGGCGAGGGGCCAAACCACAACACCTTGGCCTATGCGTCCACGACCGGCGCGGCCAATTTCATCGGCAACAGCGAGGAGGGCACGCGGATGCTGCGCAAGACGCTGGAGAACTCCGAGTTTCGCCGCAAGTTCATCAACCGCTTCGCCGACCTGCTCAACACCTCCCTCTCCGTCTCGAACGCCACAGCAAAGCTCGACGAGTTCGTCGCGCTCTACGGTCCCGGCATGACCGAGCACGTCAACCGCTGGCGCCAGCCGCTCGACTGGACGAACGACGTGGCCCGCATCCGCAACTACATGCAGCAACGCCCGGCCGCGGTGCGCGGGCACATCGCCGGACGCTTCGGGCTCGCCGGCACGGCTGATCTCACGGTCGGTGTGTCGGACACCAACCGGGGGACAATCACGGTCAATACCATCGATCTCGACCCCTCCACCGCCGGGGTGACGACGAACCCTTATCCGTGGACTGGGAAGTATTTCCAGGGCGTCCCCGTCACCGTCACGGCCAAGCCCAAGCCCGGCTACCGGTTTGTCTCGTGGACCGACAGCGGGGCGACCAACACCAACGTCTTGATCAACGTCGCCGCCGACTCGACTGCCAACTATGGTTCTGTCTGGACCAACAACCCGCCCAACGGCGGATCGGGATTCGCTCCGTGGATTTTCGCCGACACCGCCTCGTTCGACGACGGCTTCTTCATCGGCAGCTCCGGCCGGTCGATCCATGCGACCTCGCCCGATGGACGGTCTTTCGGCCTCTACGGTCACAGCGGAGGTTCCGCTTCGGTGACGCGGCCCTTCGCGACGGGCTCCTTGCCGGCCAACCACACGTTCTCCGTCACGCTTTCGCCCGGGGGATTTTCAGGGACCAAGGGCGTGTCGATGGCAACCGCCGGCACGAACCTCTTCAGCTTCTACGCGGCGAACTTCAGCGGCAACCCGCGTTACTTCGTGCGCAACGGAACAAACGCGCAGGAGAGGGTGGACCCGGTCTTCGCGCCGAATGCCAACGCGACCTTCAACTTCAGCGCCACCCGCCTTAGCAACAACGTCCACCGCATAGTGATCAGCAGCGGGACGAACACCTTCGTGACCAACGCAACGCTCGGTGCGGTGATCGACCGTGCGGTCTTTTTCCACACCAACTCGGCCAACAGCAGCGACACCAACAACCTCTATTTCAACGAGCCGCGGATCACGCAACCCGGGACGAATGGCGGCGGCACGGCGTCGTTGCTCGAGCCCACGCTCGAGGTCGCCCTGACCACGGCCCGCACTCTTACGGCCGCCTTCGAACCCGAGCCGGCCACGGCGTTGGCCGTCGGCGGCGCGTCCTTTTGGACCGTTGGCTTCGGCAACCCTCCAATCGAAGTGCGCGCCGTCAATGTAACCGGCGACACGGACGTCAACTTCACCGGCCCCGTGACGCTGACCATCTCGGGAGATGGCGGATTCTCGCAAGGCATCACTGTGGATGCCGTTGATGGTGTGGCCAGCTTCCCGGCTCTGGTCCTGCCCGTTGGCTCCTACACGCTTTCCGCATCGTCGGGCGGGTTGACCACCGCCGCGGCCTCGGGTTTCGTCGTCAAGGATGCCGCTGTGTTTCTCCCGGCAGCCACGGCGACATGGAATGTGGCGACGAATTGGGACATAGGCGTCGTCCCTAACAGCACCACAGCGCGCGTGCTCATCCCGGCCAATACGAGCAGCAACCGCGACGTGACCCTTGCGGCTCCGGCGACCGTCGCCTCTCTGGCCTTCGATCAGTCCGGCTCCGCCTTCCGCAACCGCGTGAACGGCCCCGCGGGCAGCCCCCTCACACTGCAGGCGACCAACGGCCCCGCCACCATCCGCGCGGGTGGCAACGGGGCCGGACACGCGAACATCGAACTGACCGCTGGTGTCGTGCTCCAAAGTGATCTCGTCCTCGATGTGCAGAACACCGCTTCCACCAACGCGGAATACGGCGCGTTGCGCTTGCAGGGAACATGGAGCGGGGTAGGAGGCGTCACGAAGCGCGGCCCCGGCGTGGCCGGCATAACCGGTGCCGGCAAGACGTTTTCCGGCGATGTCGTGATCGAGCAGGGTGTGCTGACTTTCAGCGAGCCGGCGATCAGCGGGAACAACGTGACCAACTACACGGTGCAGTCGGGCGGGCAGCTTCGCCTCAGCTCGGCCGGGGCGCCGCGCAACTACCTGTTCAAAGGTCCGCTCAACCTCGCAGGAGCCGGACGCAGCGGGGTGCCGGATGACGAGAACCTCGGGGTGCTCGGTGCCCTGCGCTTGGAGACCGGCAGCACCGGGACGGTCGCCGTGCTGACCAACCGGATCAACCTCACGGCCGCCGCCGACATCCATGCGTCGGCAGGCAATGCGATCCGGTTCGACGGACCGCTGACCGGCACCGGCCTGCTCTCCAAATCCGGCGGCGGCACGCTGACTTTGGCCGCCGGTGCGGCGGACTTCGCCGGCGGCATCGCCCTCAACCGCGGAACACTCCTGCTCGACGGTGCTGTGATGACGAACACCAACACACTCGTGCTGGCAGCCGAGACCACGCTGGCTGGCCAGGGACGGTGGGCTGGGGTGCTCCACCTCGAAGGCGGCTCCACCTTGGCCTTCGCTCTGGGGTCTTCCCCGGGAGTTCAGGCTGCGATCCGCGCGGGGGACGCCGTGGTCTTCGGTCCGGCTGCCGTGTCGATCAGCGTGCCCACCAATGCGGTGGCCGGGAGCTATCCTTTGCTCGTGGTGGACGGAGGACTCGTTGGAGGGACGAATCTCGCTTTGGCCGTCGTTCCGACGTCCTTCCCCGCAACGCGCCTCGTCTTCTCGAACCAGACGCTCTACGCCGACCTGCGAGTGTCCTCGAGCGAGCGTGAGGCGTGGCTTGATCTCCACGGGTTGCCCGTGGATGGGAGCGGTCAGGGTGCGGACGATGCTGATCCCGACGGCGATGGACTCGACAACATCATCGAGCGTGCATTCTTCCTCAGCCCGGTCTCTGCCGATGGGGCATTGCCCGTGGGCATCACCCCGCCTTCCGCTGGCTCGCTCGCGTTCACTTACCGCGTAGCCAAGAACCAAGGCGACCTCACGGTGACGCCCGAGACGCGGTCGGACCTTGAGTCTGTTGGGGACTGGACGCCGGCAACCCCGGTTCTGGTCGATGACACGTCGCCGGATTTCAGGATGTATCGGGTTGAGCTTCCGATGGGTTCCGGTGCCGGCTTCGTCCGGTTCAGGATCACGCGGCCGTAGCGGGTTACTTGATCACGACCTTCGTGCCCACGGGCACTTCCTTGAACAGCGTCTCCGCATCCGAGCGGTTGAGGCGGATGCAGCCGTGGGAGGCCGGATAGCCGGGGAGGTGTCCGGCGTGGAAGCCGAAGTCGCCGCACGACAGCCGCATGAAATACGGCATGTCGGCCGGATAAATCGTGGAGCGCCACTTGCGGTGCTTGTCGGTCACGACGTATTCACCGGCCGGTGTGGCAAAGCCCTTCCGTCCCGAGGAGATGGGCACGGAGCGCATCGAAACGCCGTCGCGCAGGAGTTGCGCCGTCTGGGCCGAGAGGTCCACCTCGACCAGCGAGCGGGCGGCTTCGGAATCGGGCGTCACGCCGAGCAGCATCTGCATGACGACGACGTGCTGTCCGCGTCCGGCGAGCCAGAGCGCGAAGGTGCGGTGTCGCTTGGTGCGCGCGTTGGGCGAGGCGCCGCGGGAGACGAGAAGTTGCACCATCTCGGCGTGTCCGAGGCCGGAGGCGAGCATGAGCGGAGTCAGGCCGCGCTCGACGGTCACGAAGTAGTGCAGGCGCGTGTCACGGAAGCGGGCGACGAAGTCATCCGGTGCCGGCATGGGCAGCGCGCAATC
Source organism: uncultured Chthoniobacter sp. (assembly GCA_964609925.1). Lineage (GTDB taxonomy): Bacteria > Verrucomicrobiota > Verrucomicrobiia > Chthoniobacterales > JACTMZ01 > JACTMZ01. The sequence continues at coordinate 6,383 of CAZSUJ010000053.1, forward strand.
CACCGGCACGCCGCCGGCGAGGAGCGCCTCCGCCTTGCGCAGGTCGTTGTCTGCCACGGCGGCGAACAACTCGAGGGCGCGGGCGGCTTTGACGCTCGGATCCTCGGTGGTGAGGGCGGCCACGATGGCCTCGGCGGCACGGGCCTCCGCGCCGGGGTCGGCCGGCATCGGCTCGCCCCAGAATTTCTCCGGTTGCGGAAGTTCGGCCGCCTTGTCCGGTGTGAGCGCGAACGGGCGCGGGGCAAAGGGCGTGTTCTCGGGCGCGACCTCCTGCGCGGACGCGAAGGCGACCGTCAGGCAGAGGACAGGGATGGTCGGGATCACGCGCACGGCGCTTCGCTTATCCGAAGGCGCTGCGGGGCGCAAAGGGATTCCGGAGGTCAGCCCCGCGGGGCTGTCTCGGTGACACGGAGGATGACCTCGACCGGCGGCCCCTTTTCGCTGGTCGCGATGAACACGCGGTAGGCTTTGGTTCCCTCGCGGCCCTTCGGCGCATAGGTGAACGGAATTACGCCCTTTTCACCGGGCGCGTATTCGCGTTTGTCCGGCTGGGCCACGATGCAGCCGCAGGATGGGGCGACATTGCGCAGGCGCACCGGGTTGGGGGAGGTGTTGGTGAAGTGGAACTCGCCTGCCGCGCGGCCGGCACCCCGCTGGGCCGTTATGTCCACCACGGCCGGTTCGAAGACTAAGCCGTCTGCGTGGAGCAGCGAGGGGACAACGAGAAGGAGCGAGATGAAAGCGGCGCGCATCATGGAATGTTATCGGGGGCGGCGCGCGGCTCAACCTCCGGACTTGAGGAGGCGGTTGCGGGTGTCGGGTGGGAGTGACGATTTCTCGATCCATTTGCGGGCGGCGCTCGGGTCTTGGCGCATCCAGTCGCGGGCAAGTTGTTCGGTCTGGCGCTCGCGTGTCTTCGCGTCTGCGATCGTTCCGGCCCATTGGAGTGCGGCCTCGGGGTCCTCCGAGGCGATCTGCCGGGTGAGCGATGAGATGGCGGAATCCTTGGCTTGGCCGGCGGGTTGTCGCGCTACCCAGGCGGCCGCGGCTTCGGCATCCTTGGATGCCCAGCGGTCCGCGACGGCCTGCATGGCCGATGCGTTCTGGTCGGCGGGCAATCTCTCAACCCAGGCGGCGGCTGCCTCGGGTGCCGTGCCCGCCCATTGCGCGACGGCGCTGCGGATGACATCGCTGCGTTCGCCGGGGTCGGCGAGTGTTCCCGCCCATTGCAGGACGGCCTGCGGGTTGCTGCGGCTCCATCCTTGGGCGAACGAGTTGATGGCGTCCTTGCGATCGGCCGCGGGGAGCATGGCGAGTGCCGCCATGGCCTGCTGCGGGTCCCGGCTGCTCATCTGGGAGAAGACCGCTTCCAGCGCATTGGCGCGCGCCTCGCCCGCGGGAAGGCTTTGCGCCCAGGCGAGCACTTGGGAGGGAGGCCCGGTCTCCGCCCATTGCGAGGCAACTCGTGACACGGCGGACGACAAGGCGCGGCCGGCCGGCAACTGCGTGACGGCGGCGGCCGCCTCGGCGGGGTTCTCGCGCGCCCAATTGCCGAGGAGGTTCGAGACTGCGTTGCGGAAATTGTCGCCGACGGGCATGTGTTCGATCAACGCGTTGAGTAGCTTTTGCGAGTCCGCGCCGCCGTTCATGCTCATGGCGTAGAGAATCTCCGAACGGAGGGTGGTGTCCTGCAGGCCCACGGCGTAATCCAGCGCGGCGGGGAAGTCACGGCTCGACCATGACGCGACCGCGCGTGAGATCGCCATCGGACGCGTCTGTGCGTCCGAGATGCTTAGCGCGGCCTTGAGGGCCGCTTGGGGGTCGGTGTCAGCCCAGCGCTGGATCACGTCCATGCGGGGGTCTGCATAGGATTCGGCGCTGGCCGGGAGGTTTTGCGCGTATCGCCACGCTGCCTCGGGATCGGTCTGGACGAGGGTGCCGACCAAGCCGCGCCGGGCCATGTCGCGGGCGGGACCTTCCATCTGCTCCGCTGCAGCCATGGCGGCTTTGGGATCTTGGCGGGCCCACGTGCCGAAGATGATCTGCATGTCCGACAGGCCGCGCTCCGAGGTTTGGCCGAGGCTGGCGGAGAGCTGGAGCGCCGCTCTGGGATCCTTCCGGGCGAGGCTGTGGATCGCGGTGTAGCGCGCCTGGCGTTCGAGTTGACGGTCGCCCGTGGACTCCGCCAGCCGCACCGCCGCGGCGGGGTCGGTGGCGGACATCGCGGAGATGACGGACATCATCGCCATTTGCCGGGCGGTGCCGGGTTTCATCGACTGGGCGAAGGCCCACGCGGCCATGGGATCCTTCTCGCTGTAAGCCTGCATGATCATGCCCCATGCGCTTTCGGAGCCGGGTTGTTGCGGGGCTGCGGCGAAATCGCGGGCCAAGGCGGCGGGGTCGGATCCCCGGACGCGGTCGCCCAAGGCCACGAGTTTCCGCATGCCATCGAAGCCGCCAAGGCCGCCTCCCATCATCTCCGCGATCTCGCTCCGCAACTGCGCGGCGGTGATGGGGGATTGATCCTGCTTCGCTTCGGCGGAGGCGGGCGACTGAGTTGCCGAGGTCCCCGAGGCTTCTGCGGGATTGGGGGCCTGCGTCGGAAGCGCGGCGCTCGCAGCAGGAGAAGCAGCATCGGGCGACTGCCGACCTGCGACCATCACTCCCACCCCAATGCCGAGGGCAAAGCCGGCGAGCACGGCTGGGATGAGGATACGGTTTGGGTTCTGGGCGAGTGCGTGCATTCAGAGTTTGAGGAGACGGTTGCGGACTTTCGGCGCAAGGCTGGACTGTTCGATCCACGGGCGGGCGGCGGCGGGATTCTGTCTCATCCAGTCAGCGGCGATCTGCTCGATCTGGCGGTCGCGCGCCCCGGTGTTCGAGATGGACCCCGCCCAGCGGAGCGCGGTCTCCGGGTCTTCGGGGGCGAGTTTGCGGGCGAGGACGGCGACGGAAGAGTCCTTGGCGGAGCCGTCGGGTTGGCGCACGAGCCATTCGGCCGCGGCTTCGGCATCCTTGGTGGCCCAGCGCTGAACGACGGCCCGCATCGCGGATTCGCGCTGTTCGGCAGGAAGTTGCTGGACTCGGGCGGCTGCCTGCTCGGGGGCGTTATTGGCCCATTGTGCGAGGGCGTCGCTCACGATCCGGGTGCGTTCGCCGGCGTCCGTCAGCGAGTTGGCCCACTGCAGGACCGCCTCGGGGTTGGTCTTGCTCCAGCCTGCGGCGAGCGAACGAAGCGCCTCGCTGCGGTCGCCCGGGGCGAGGGTGGATAGCGCAGCCAGGGCCTGCTGCGGGTCCTTGGTGCTGAGCTGCGAAAACAACGACTCGAGGGCGTTGGTGCGGGCTTCGCCTTCAGGGAGTTGCTGGGCCCAGGCCAGCACTTCCTCGCTTGCGCCGGCGCGGGCCCACTGCGACGCGATCTGCTCGG
>CAZSUJ010000053.1:9909-20142 GCA_964609925.1 uncultured Chthoniobacter sp.
GCCAGCACTTCCTCGCTTGCGCCGGCGCGGGCCCACTGCGACGCGATCTGCTCGGTGGCGCGGGAGAGGGCGGGGCCGGGCGGAAGCCGCGAGGCGGCGGCGGCGGCCTGCGCAGGATCGTCGCGCGCCCACTCGGAAAAGATGTTGGAGAGCGCGCTCTGGAAATTGTCGCCGATCGGCATGTGCTCGATCATGGCCGTGAGCAACTGCTGCCGGTTCTCCTCCGCGCTGCCGCTCATGGCGCGGAAGATGTCCGACCGCAGGGTCGTGTCCTCCACGGCGATGGCGTATTGCAACGCTTCGGGAAAGTCCGTGCGCGACCACGCGGCCACCGCGCCGGAGACGGCGCTGGCGCGGGTGTTGCCGTCCTTGATACTGAACGCGGCACGCAGGGCGCCCTGAGGATCGGATGCGGCCCAAGTGTGGACGAGTTGCTGCCGGTAGTCCTGGGTCGAGCCGCCCCCGGTGGGCAGGCTCTGGGCGTAATCCCAGGCGGCCTGCGGGTCGTTTTGCAGCAGCGCGAAGAGCAGCCCGCGCTGGGCATGGTCGCGGGCGCGGCCGGCCATCTGCGCCGCGGCGGCTTTGGCGGCTTCCGGATCGCGCAGCGCCCAAGCGCCGAAGACTTGCGCCATGTCGGACGAGTCGGCGTCTCCGCCGGCACGGCCCGCAAGCTCGAGGGCCTTCTGCGGGTCTTTCCTCGCCAGTTCGCCGAGGGCGAGTGTGCGAAGTTGGTTCCGCAGGTCGGGGTCCTCCATTGCGCCGATCATCTGCATCGCCTGAGCAGGGTTCTTCGTCGCAACGGTGGCGATCACGGCAAGCATCGCGGTTTGGCGGGCTGCTCCGGGGTTCAACGCGAGGACGAAGTTCCACGCACCCTGCGGGTCCTTCTCCCCGTAGGCGGCCATGACCAAGGCCCACGCCGGGTCTTCGGCGGACTGCGGCGGGGTCGCGGCGAGTTGGCGGGCCAATCCGGCGGGGTCGGAGTGAAGGAGGTGATCACCGAGGTCGGCCATGCGCCGCATCCCGGCGAACCCCCATTGGCTCAAGCCTTCCAAGTCCGCCGTCTCGTCCTTGAGTCGGGCCAGAGTCAGGGGGGGGGCTTCGGGTTGCGCTGATTCGGCGGGTGGCGCTTCTGCCGCAGTGGTGTTCGCGGACTCGGGCGGCGCGGCGATTGTTGGGGTGGCGGCTTCATCGCGCATGGCGACAAGCGGCCCGCGTTGCCCGATCATTGTGGCGACGGCGGCACCGACGACGAAACCGGTCACGAGCGCAAGGATGAGGCGTCGGTTCGGGTTCACGGCGGGGCTGGAGCGATTACAAGGTGTGCGAGTCGAGCCGCCACGGCAAGTCGCCGGGAGCGCGCACGCTCAGTGGCGGCGCCGCAGCTTGTCTATGCTGGTGCGCAGGTCGGACTCGGCTTCGCCGATCTCCGCGAAGAGCGACTCAGCCGAGATGGTCGAGGCCCCGGCAGCCACTGCGGCGGTCCGGACCAGAGTGTCGTTCGTCGCGACCGTCATGCGGTGGACTTCGGCGTATTTGAGCACGAGACGCTCGATGATCGCGTCCGCCGTCTGCCCCGATCGCGGATAGAAGACCTGCACGCCGGCCGCGCCGGAGAGTTCCCCGGAGGACTGCGCGCCTTTGCCTCCGTCGAAAACCACAACAACACGGGTGCCCGAGGCGTCTTGGTGGCGTTCCAGCAGTCGGACGAGGTTCTCGCGGGCGGCGGCGGGCGTGCGGCGGTGGAGGGCGGCCAGCTGCGGATGGGCGAAGATCACATTGTGGGCGTCCACGATGAGGAAGTTGCTGGGCATGGCGGGCGTTTTTGGTGCGGGGTTTGTTTGACACTGGGCACCTGATCAGCCATGCTGACCGTTCTGTCTCGCGCCCGGCGACGAAATTCTGACCTATGAAAAGAACTTACCAACCTTCCAAGCGCACCCGCAAACGCCAGCACGGGTTCCGTGCCCGCATGAAGACCAAGGGCGGTCGCGAGACCCTGGCCCGCCGCCGTCAGCGCGGACGCAAACGCCTGCTGCCCAAGGGGGCTGAGGTGCATTACGCGCGCCACACCGGCGCTTGATCCCGCGATTCCCGGCACTCCGCGTCCTGATGGGTGCTCTCAGCCTGCCGCGGTCCGCGCGACTGACCCGCCGGGCCGAATTTGACGCTGTCCGTCGCCGCGGAAGGGCTTGGCACGGTTCGTTGATGGTGATGTCCGGCTGGAGCAGCGCGTCCCAAGATCGCCCGCGTTTCGGCGTGATCACTTCGCGCAAAGTTGGTTCTGCCGTCGAACGCACCCGCACGCGTCGCCGGCTGAAGGAGATTTTCCGTCTCCACCGCACCGTCCTGCCCGCGGGCTTGTGGATGGTCGTTGTGGCCCGCCGTGCCGCCGCGGTGGCGAATTCCGCCGCGCTGCGCGGTGAGTGGCGAGAGTTGGCCTCGCGCGCCGGTTACTTGCAGGCATGAAACTCATCGTCCGCATACTCATCCGTCTTTACCAGTGGACGGTGTCGCCCTTCCTCGTGTGGCTCTGCGGTCCGGGCTGCGGTTGCCGTTTCGAGCCCACGTGCTCGCAGTATTTCCTCGAGGCCGTGGAGGCCCACGGTGCCTTCCGTGGCGGATGGCTCGGCCTCAAGCGCCTCGGGCGGTGTCACCCGTGGGGCGGATGCGGCTGCGACCCCGTGCCGCCGGCCAGCACGCCGCAAGCCCGGTTTCCGTTGAGCATTTCCTGACCCATGGACCGCAAAGCCTGGATCGTTGTCATTCTGTGCGTCGCCGGCCTCGGCCTCTGGCAGTGGGCTTACGTGAAGTATTACGGCCCGACGCCCGAGCAACTGGCGCAGGCCAAGCAGGCGGCTGAGGCCGCGAAGACTGCAACTCCCGCGCCCACGGCGACGCCCGTCGCGGCGCAGGCCGCACCGGCCACGGCGGCGGCACCCGATGCCGCGGTGGATTCCACGCCGGTGGCTCCGCGCGAGGAGCACCGCATCAGCACGAAACTCTCCGAGTTCGTCTTCGTCAGCGACGCCGGAGGGCTCTCCAAAGTCGTTCTCCTCGGCCACCTGGGGGAGAAGGGCGGCAAGGTCACCCTCAATCTCCCCGAAGCCGCGCCCATCGGCGCCATCGGCGATGCGCCCGCCACGCCGACCGGCGGTTTCGTCCGCGAACCTTCGTCCGCCGCGAACGAAGCCGTGTTCCGCCGTGCCAGCCCGGACGGCTTGGCTACGACCAAGACCTTCCGCGTGCGCGAGGGCAAGGACGGCGAGGGCGACTACGTGGTGGACCTCGAGTTGGCTTTTGCCAACGGCGGCTCCGCAGCGGTGCAGAAGGCGCCTTTCTTCGTCAACGCCGGGGCGGCCGCGCCGATCCACTACATGGACATGCCGATCTACACCGGCTTCGACTGGTATCACGACGGCAAGGCGACGTTCACCGACGTCAATTGGTTCAACGCCAGTTCGATTCCGCTCACCGGCATCCAACTCAGCCCGGCACGGGCCGTCTATGAGCAGAAGGCCGCCAACATCCTCTGGGCGGCGGTCAAAAACCAATACTTCACCACCATCGTAGCGGTGAAGGACGGCACCCCGGCCGAGGCCGTGTGGGCGCGGCGGCTCGACTTGCTCCACGGGGGCAATCAGGAGCAAAAAATCTTCGGTCTCGAGGGCGCGCTCGGACTGCCGGGTTTCGCGCTCGCCCCGGGCGAGACGCGCAAGTGGACGTTCCAGATTTATGCGGGTCCCAAGGACCTCGGGCGGCTCTCCCTGCTCGGGCAGAACGAGCAGGAGGTGATGCATTTCGGCATCTTCAAGTGGGTCAGCGAAATCCTCCTCTACTCGATGAACGCCCTTTACGGCGTGCTGGGCAACTTCGCCGCCGCGATCATCGTCCTCACCATCATCATCAAGGCGCTCCTCTGGCCGCTGCAGAACAAGGCCACCGACTCGATGCGGAGAATGGCCGCGCTCTCGCCGAAGATGACCGAGCTCCGGGAGAAATACAAAGACGACCCGACGAAGATGAACCAGGAGCTGATGAAGCTCTACAAGGATTACGGCGTGAACCCGTTCAGCGGCTGCATCCCGATGCTCATCCAGATCCCGATCTTCTTCGGTTTCTACTCGATGCTCGGCACCGCGATCGAGCTGCGCAACAGCTCGTTCCTCTGGGTCAACGATCTTTCCCAGCCGGACACCGTGGCGCACATCCTCGGGTTCCCGTTGAACATCCTGCCGCTGCTCATGGCCCTGACCATGCTCTGGCAGATGCACATCACGCCCAAGACCGGCGACGCCGTGCAGCAGCGCGTGTTCATGTTCATGCCGGTCATCTTCGTCCTGTTCGCCTACAACTTCGCCTCGGCCCTCTCGCTTTACTGGACGACCCAGAACCTCATTTCCATCCTCCAGCTCTACCTCACCCGCAACAAGCCGCTCCCTGTCCTCGAAAAGAAAAGCGTCGCGCAAAAGAAAGCGCTTGAGACAAGGAAGGGGAAAAACCGAAAATCCGCGGGATGACGCCCAAGGAGACCCTCGACACCATTCTCGGCTACCTCGGGTTCGCCGTGCAAATCGAGGAGCAGCCGGGCGAGCACGGCCTCGTCCTGCAGATCTATACCAGCGATGCCGAGCTGCTGACCGGCCGCAACGACGAGACGCTGGAAGACATCCAGTATCTCCTCAACCGCCTCCTGCAGGCCGCCGATCCCAAAGCCGAGCGCGTCACCGTGGATGTGGAGCACCGCCGCGCCATGCGCAACGACCGCCTCGTCGAGAAGATGCGCCAGATCGCCGGCCTCGTGAAAGAACGCGGCAAGCCGCTCCAGACCGAGCCGCTCAACGCCTACGACCGCTGGCTCGTTCACCAGGCCTTCAAAGACGACCCGGACATCCAGAGCTGGAGCCCGGACGACCATGCGCGCATGAAGCGCATCACCCTGCGCCTGCGCCGCAAGCAGGACGCCTGACCGCCCGCCATGCGTTCCATCACCCTCGCCGCCACGCAGATGGCCTGCGGCGCCGACCGCGCGGCCAGCCTCGACCGGGCGGAGGAACTCATCCGGCGCGCCGCATCACTCGGCGCCAACGTTGTGCTGATCCAGGAACTCTTCGAGACCCCGTATTTCTGCCAGGACCAGTTGCCGCCCAACTTCGAGCTGGCGCGTCCGGTCGAGGGCAACGAGGGGCTCGCGCGCTTCCAATCGCTGGCGCGTGAGCTCGACGTGGTCCTGCCCTTCAGCTTCTTCGAGCGCGACAACCACGCGTATTTCAACTCGGTGGCCATGGTGGATGCCGGCGGCGCGCTGCTCGGTGTGTATCGCAAGACGCACATCCCCGACGGCCCCGGCTACCAGGAGAAATACTACTTCAATCCCGGCGACACCGGCTTCCGCGTGTGGGACACCCGCTTCGGCAAGATCGGGCTCGGCATCTGCTGGGACCAATGGTTCCCCGAAACGGCTCGCTGCCTCGTGCTGCAAGGCGCGGAGGTCCTGCTTTTCCCGACGGCGATCGGCACCGAGCCGCAGTATCCGGAGTGGGATTCGCGCGACCACTGGCAGCGCGCCATGCAAGGCCACGCCGCCTCGAACATGGTCCCGCTCGTCGCCTCGAACCGCATCGGCACCGAACCCGGCGGCGCGGGTGGAATGACATTCTACGGGTCGTCGTTCATCGCCGACGAAACCGGACGAAAGGTGGCCGAGGCCAACCGCACCGACGAGGACGTGCTGGTCCACACCTTCGACCTCGACGCCATCCGCGTGCTGCGAGCGCAATGGGGCTTCTTCCGCGACCGGCGGCCGGAGCACTACGGGGCGCTGACGACGCTGGCCGGGCGTTAGGCGCGAGGCGCCGACTTCACTGCATGTTCTGGATCGCGGCTTGGAAGCCGGGGGCGGAGAGCGGGTTGGTGACGGGGACGCCCGCGCTGGGACCGTTGGTCACGCGGCCGAAGAGCGTCGCATTGTAAACAGGCAGGAGCACCCACGGTTGGATGTTGTTCACGTTTGTGCGGACGTAGTTGTTCGTCCACGGATAGCGCGGCGGTTCGTCGAAGCCGTAGGTGACCGCATAGACGCGCTCGGATTGAAAGGCGGACATCATCTGGTTGAACCAGTTCGCGGGATACCACGGTTGCTGCTGGAAGGTTGTGAGGAAGGCGGCGGGCGTAACGGGCGTGCCCGCGGCGGCGTTCGAGATCGTCGAGTTGATGTATTGCGCGAGGTTTCCTCCCGTCCCGACCATCGGCGTCGTCATGTTCGTCTCGAGGCAGCGGATGATGGAGAACTCGGTCGAGATGATGTTCCAAGGCGCGGTGCGGTTGGTCATCTGGCTCTTCACGTAGTTGATGTCGGCGGTGACCTCGCTCGGGCTGGCCACGTGCTCGTGGAGGTCGATGCCGGCGACGTTCGTGTTCGTGCTGGCGACGCCGAGGATGGCCGGGGCGATGAGGTTGGCGGCGGGCGGCGGGGCGAGGGGTGAGTTGAGCGCGCCGACGTAAATCTGGTAGGACCAGTTGTTGCTGGCGCGGAGCGCGGCGAGTTGCCCGACGAGGTGGTTGAGGTATTTCGCGTAGTTCGAGGCGGTGATGGGATTGGAGTTCGGCTGGATCTCGAACATCGGCTCGTTGCCCGTGACAACGATGTCCACGCCCGCCCCGCGGTCGTTCGTGGTGAGGATGTTGAAGATGGCGCTGACCATGTGGCCCACCGCCGTCGCGCCGTCGGGGGTGCTGAGGTCGGGGAACTGGTTGAACGGGAAGTTGGTCGTGCCCGCGGGGTAGGGGTAGGAGAAATCGTGCTTGAGGCTGAGGATGACCTTCATCGGTTGGCCGGCGGGCGCGACGGTCTTGGTGTTGATCAACTGGTCGAGCGCCGCGATGGCGAGGACGTCCGCGTCGCTGCTAACGTCCGAGGCATCCTGGATGAGATTGTTCGTGTTGAAGCCGATGATGGGGTAGCGCGGCGGCACGTTGGTGGTGGCCGGGCCGAACACCCAGTAGTTGCGCGCGAGGTTCACGTAAGCGCGGACCCAGCGGACGCCGGACTGCGCGATGAGGGTGTTGTTGACGTTGGCGATCTGCTCGTTGAATCCGGCGCCGACCTGGACGACGAAAGGCGTGGGCACCGGGGCAGGCACAAAGGACGGGGTGGGAACCGGGGTGGGGGTGGCGACGGCCGGGGGCGCGGCGCGAGACGCCTTGGGCCGTTTCTCCGGCGGCGGGGTCGAGCCTTCATCGCAGGCCGCCAGCATGAGGCAGGCTGCCAGCAGGGTCGCGGGGATTGAGAATCTATGCACGAGCCCGGGATGTTGCGACGGGAGTCTGGGTGTTGCGCCTCTGACCCGCAAGCGGGAACCAGTCGCTCCTTGACACCGGCAGGCCCGCTGCGAGGTTCTTGGCCCGATGCGAACAAACGTGCTCCTTTTCGTCGCCCTCGGGGTTCTCCTCGCCTTGCCGCACGCGGGTGCGAAGGAACCGGAGGAGATGAACCAGCACGAGATGAACGCGGCGGCGGAGGAGTCGGCGGGCGCGGCGGACAAGAAACTCAACGCGGTTTACAAGAAGCTGATGGCCGCATTGGACGACGAGGGGAAGGCGCTGCTGAAGTCCTCGCAGCGCGCGTGGATCGCCTACCGCGACGCGGAGGCAAAATTCGCGGAGGACGAGATGCGCGGAGGCAGTGCTGCCCCGCTCCTTTATTTCGGTGCGATGACCCGGCTGACCGAGGAACGCACCAAGCAATTGCAAGAGGCGCTCGAATCCTTCGGCGCCAACGTCTCTTCACCATGACATCAACCAACTCCATCCTCATCGCGGCTGTCGCCTTCACGCTGTCCGCTCCATTCTCGCATGCCGGATCATGGGAGTCCGAGAAATCCGACAACCGGAGAACCTTGGCCTATTCTGCAAAGGCCACCCTTGCCGGGCAGGAGACCGGCTATGTGGTGACCTTCAATTGCGACACGACCTCGGAGCCGGAAGTCCATGGAACGCTCGGTTTCGACATCGGGGTCGAGGGCGTCGCGAAGGTCGCGGGCTTTCCCTTCACCGATTTCGAAGGACCGGACGCGGTGGACTCACCCGCGGTCGAGGCCACGATCACGCGTTCGGGCAAGGAGCCGCTCAAGTTCAGCGCGGATGCCAGCGGCTCGTTCAGCGACGAGGACACCTTCACGTTCGGCGTCTCCGAGCTCAGCAAGAAGTCCAAGAGTGCGCCGAGGGAGGTCTTGGAGGCCTTGGCCAAGCCGGACGCGGAGATGCTGCGGCTCGTTGTTTCCGACCCCCGGCCGGCTGGGAAGAGTCTTGAGTTCCTCATCCCGGTGACCGGACGCCACGAGGAGTTCCAGGAGTTGATCGAGGACTTGAAGTAGGCGGCGCGGCTAGAAGCGGAAGCCGACACCCGCGTTGCCTTGGAAGGAGGAGAGGTCGAGGGAGGCGGTGGCGGGGCCGTTGTCCACCTCGAAGGTCGGCACGTAACGGTAGCTGCCCGCGGCCTCCAGGTAGAGCCAGTCGGTGAGGTCGAACTGCACGGTGATCTGCGCTGCGGCACCCAGTTGGATGGTGGTTTCTCTCGCGCTGCCGCGGCTCGTGACGACGGGCCGCTCGGTCCCGACAAGATACCAACTCGCCTCGCGCTTGAACTGCGTGTCCACGATGTTGAGGGTCGGTCCGGCGGAGACGCCCGCGTGCAGGCGGCGCATCACGCGGAAGGAGAGTTCCGGGGCGAAGATGACCTCGTGCAGGTTGACGTCGATGGACGCGCTGCCGGTGGCGTAGTAGGTCTGCTCCAACTCGCCGGTGGTGCTGAGGTTGCGGCCCTGATTGGGAGCAATGGCTTGGGCCGCCGGCTGCCTGCGGACGCGGTTGCCGTTGTAAGCCTCGGGATCGAAGATGATGCCGCCCTTGTTGTCCACGAAGGGGTATGTCGAAGCGCCCTTCTTGTATCCGGCCTGCGTCGCATCGAAGTCGTAAACGTAGGTCTGTGTGATCGTCGTCTTCTGCTCGGTCACGTTCTGAATGCCGAGATCCTCGGTGCCTGAGCCCAGATTGCCGTAGATCCACGAGTAGCCGATCACGAGGTTCGCATCGACGCTCTTGGTGCGCAGGGCGGTGCAGCGCAATTCGAAGTAGGGGCCCGTCCCGGGGCTGCGGTCGGATGATGTGAAATCGCGCGGGGAGAAGTTGTTCGCGTAGTCGTAGCTGAGGGACGTGGTCTTGAAGGTGGCTTGGTAGAGCGGGGTCGAGGTCCGGCTGCGGCGCGTGGTGGCCTTCAGTTGTGAGGAGGCGTTGATGACCGAGTAAGCCGCACCGGGAAGCAGGGCGCCGGACGGACTGCCCGTCTGTCGGCCGACCACGCCGTTGTCGTAAGTGATATTGCCGGGGCCTCCGCGGTAGAGGCCCGCGTCGCCGCGGCCCGAGTCCGGTGTCGGCTCCGGCAGGAAATCCGTCGGAACCGGTCCCGGGTTCTTCAGCGCGAAGTCGACGTTCATCGTGCGGAAGGCCGCTCCGGCACTCAAGGACCAGCGTGGTTCGGCCGCGTCCTGCGCATCGAAAATCTGGCTGATGGCCCCAGCCGCCGAGGAGAGGAGCAGGACAGCAGCCGGAAGAGTTCTGGTGAGCGTGGTCATGCGGGGAGGGCGCGCATCCTTGCGCAAAGGCCGTTGGGACACAACACGCCGGTCAGGCGGCAGTGAGACCGCCGCCGGTGATGGTCCAATGGGCTGCCTCGCCGACCTCTTCGAGCCACTGCCAGGAGGTGGTGGTGAGGATGCGTTGCGCGTCGGGGGGGAGGGCGCCCAGGAGACGACGGCGCCGCTCGATGTCCAGTTCGCCGAAGACGTCGTCGAGCAGATAGACCGGCGGCGAGCCGCGGCGGGAGCGGATCAGCTCGGCCTGGGCCAGCCGCAGAGCCAGCGCGAGCGTCCGCTGTTGGCCCTCGCTGGCAAAGTTCGCGGCGGCAGCGCCGTCGAGTTGCAGGTCGACGTCATCGCGGTGCGGCCCCACAACCGTCTGGCGCAAACGGCGCTCCTCCGCCGCACTGGCGGCCAGGGCGGATGCGAAGTCGTCGCCGCCGGAGCGGCGATACTCGAGGCTGCAAACTTCTCCGCGCGGGCTGATGGCCCGCACATGCTGTGCGACCAGCGGTCCGAGTTCGCGGCACAGTTCGGCGCGGACTCGCGCGAGGTGGGTGCCGGCGGACAGCAGCGGGCCGTCGTAGGCGGAGAGTTC
>CAZSUJ010000054.1:0-19812 GCA_964609925.1 uncultured Chthoniobacter sp.
AACACGCGAAGGCGGATTGCGCCCACGCGATCAAGGATTTCGACCACCTGATCGAGGATTTCGAGCATGCCCTCGCCGACTGGAAGGCCGGCGGTTCAAGGGCCGGTCACGCCTCGTCCGACTACCTGCACGCCGGGCGCGACAAAGCCCATGCGGTCAAGGACCTCCAGCATGCGTTGCGGGACATCACCCACGCGCTCGAAGACTTCAAACACTCTGCGCGCGACCTCGCGCACTTGGACAAGGACCTTGCACAAGTGGCAGCTATGGCCGCAAAGCAAGGCGTGCGCCTCCCGCTGAAGGACCTCAAGGCGCACGTCCTGCGATCGGCCAAGGCCTAGGCGTCACTTGCCGGAACCGAGCAACTCCAGCGTGCGCGGATCCGGTTCGCCGCCGAAATACTTGTCCAGCACCTGCTGAAAAACGGGCGGACTCCCCTCGACCCGCGCGAAGAGGGTGATGGACGAGCGAAGTTTGAGGTCATCGGGCGCTCCCATAATCTCCCGCGCCGTCCGTCCGTCCACCGCGAGCAACGCGGCTGCGCATTCCTGCAGGCGGGGCCCGAGGGTCGGGTGGCGAAGATACTCCGTTGCTTCCTGCAAGGACTGGATTGCGTAGTAAGCGGCCATGGGGCTGCTGCCAAGGCCTGTGATCTGCGGGAAGATGAACCACATCCAATGGCTCTCCTTGCACCCGCGGCGCAACTCGGCGATTGCGGTGTCGAAGACATCTTCCTGCGCGGCGAGAAAGCGCCCCAAGTCGTGCGGGTCCTGCGAAGAGGCGCCGTTCATGATCGCAGCCTATGGCAACGAGGTCGCGGGCGCGACTCCGTTCGTCCTGCTCGCTCCTTGACCCTGCGCCGATCCAGCCGTTAACGCTGTGCAGTGTTGATCCGCGCCGCCCTCGCCATACTCCTCCTCTCCGCTGCGGCCGGCGCACGCGCGCAAGCTCCCGGAGTGCGGATCGAAGCGAACGACCACCCGGAGTATTCCAAAGCGGTGCTCGACCGGGCGGATGCCATGCTGCTGGCGGGCGGGCAGCCACTCGATGCGAACGAGGCGCGCGCCCTCCTCGTAGAACCGGAGCCGTCCGCGTTTGGTCTGCCGCCGGCGCGGCGCGTGCCGCTGGACCCGGGCGAGGTTGCCCGCTTGGCCCGCGAGGCCCAGGTGCGCATCGGCTGGTATTACCACTGCACGTCTTGTGACGAATCGCACCTGAGCCTGACAGGAGGATACGCCGTCAGCGCGGACGGCGTTGTCGCGACCTGTCACCACTCCATCGACCCGGACGGCATCGAGGACATGGACGAAGGTTACCTTGTCGCGGTGGACGGACAGGATCGTGTGCGGCCGGTGGTGTCGATTCTAGCCGCAGACGCGGGCAGCGATGTCGCGCTGGTGCGGGTCGCAGACTTAGAGCGGAACCCCCTGCCGTTGAACGTGGACGTCGCGCCCGGCGACGCGGCCCACGTGCTGAGCGACCCGCTGGGTAACAGCGGCTATTTCAGCAGCGGCACCGTGAACCGCTTTTACTGGCGCGACCCGGACCGTCCCGCACCGTCGGCCCCGCGTGGCGGAAGACCGTGGCCCGAAGGTCGGCAGGACCTGCACACGGTCGAGGGCATCCGGCGCCTGCAGATGAACGTCTCCACCGACTGGGCACCTGGCAGCAGCGGGTGCGCGGTGCTGGATGAGTGCGGCAACGCCATCGGCCACGTCAGCACGATCAGTCCACTGCGCGAAAGCGAACCGGGAGACGAGTCCGACCGGTTCGACGGCGCCGTGCTCATCACGCTTCACGACGCCACACCCGCGCGCGCCGTGAAGATCTTGTCGGACGCGTGCCGGGCGGCCGCGGAAACGCGGGAAAACTTCAGCCCTCAGCGCTGAGGATCCGGCTGACCTCCGCCAACCCCTCACCCGCACCGCTCGCGATGAGTGTGAAGCCGTCAACGGGAACCGGTCGCGGATCGACGAGGAAACGCCGCGTGCCGCGGGGCGCCGCGAAGGCGAGTCCGGCCGCGGGATAGACCTGCAGCGAGGTGCCGACCACGACGAGGACGTCCGCGGTGGAAACCACCTGCTCGGCTTCGGTCATGAGCGGCACCTCCTCGCCGAACCAGACTATGTGCGGGCGGAGTTGCGATCCCTTCTCGCACAGGTCGCCTTCCTTCAGCTCCCAGCCGTCGAGTGGATAGACGAGCTGCGGATCGGCCGTCGACCGCACCTTCATCAACTCCCCGTGCAGGTGCATGACCGAGGAAGAACCCGCCCGCTCGTGAAGGTCATCCACGTTTTGCGTGATGACGCTCACGCGGAACCGGTCCTCCCACGAGGCGATCAAGCGGTGGCCTGCGTTCGAGGCGGCTTCAAGCAGCGCCTTGCGCCGCTCGTTGTAGAAGCGGAGAACGAGCGGACGGTTCCGTTCCCAGGCCATCGGCGTGGCGACATCCTCGACGCGATGGTTTTCCCAGAGACCGTCGTTGTCGCGGAAGGTGCGCAGTCCGCTTTCCGCGCTCATCCCGGCGCCGCTGAGAACAACGATGTGCGGTCGGCACCCGGCGGCCATGCTCAAGCGCCGGGCGCGTCCTTGATCAAGGCCTCGAGGCGTTTGTCAGGCGCCGCGCCAAGCTCGACCGCCTTCTCGTAGTGGCGCTTGGCCAGGGCGATCGACGGGGGCTTGGCCGTGGCGTAGATGACGGCGAGATTGAAGTGCGCCTCGGCGTAGTCAGCCTTCACGGTGATGGCGCGGCGCAGGGCTTTCTCGGCCTCGCCGAACTGGCCGATCTGGCTTGAGGCCACACCGAGGTAGTTCAACGTGATCGGATCATCGGGGACGACCTCGTTGGCTTTCTTCAGGTGAGTGATGGCGTCTTCGATGCGGTTCTGCTCGATCATCACGGCACCGAGTGTCGTCAAGCTGAAGGCGTCGCTCGGGTCGGCCTTGACCGCCTTTTCGAGCGCGAGCTGGGCCGCCGTGAGCTTGCCTTGGCGGAACTGCGCAACGCCCAGATTGGCCAGGGCGACCACGCTCTCGGGATTCTTCTCGAGGAACTGCTGATAAAGCTGCTCGGCTTTGGCGAAGTTGCCCTTCACGAATTCGTCGCGGGCGTTCGCGACGAGGGCCATTTCCTCCGGCGATGGCGCGGCCGTCAGCGCGGCGGCGGCGGCGGCGGCATCGGTCGGCAATGCGCCTTCGGCGGGCGGTGCGCTTTCGGCTTCCGATGGAGCGTCGGCGGGCGGCGCGCTCTCGGTGGCCGCCCCGCCGGCCGAAGGCTGGGTGCCCTCCACGCGGGGCTTCAGCACCTCGACCTGCGCGGTCATCTTGGCGGCATCTGCGTCGAGCAGGGTCACGACCGGCCGCTTCAGCATCTCCTGCTCGGCCGCTGTGAGTTCGAGCGTCGGCTTGGCCAGTTCGTTGATCTTGTCGTTGAGCGTGTCGGAACGGATTTCCAAGCGGTCCATCTCCTCCTGCGCGAGGCGGTAGGCCTGCTCGCGGCGGGCCTGCTCCTTGATCTGGCGCATGATGATCCCGCGCAGAACCTCGTTCTCCTGCTGGATGAGCTTGGCCTCGGCCGCGGTGACATCGCCGAGCTTGACCGCAGCCAGCGCGCCGGTGACTTCGTCGTATTCCTTGAGCAACTGGTCGTTGACCAACTGCAACTGGTCGAACCGCGCGCGATCGTCCTTCAATTTCGTCTGCGCGCTGGCCAGCTCCTCGCGGACCTTGTCGAGGTCCGACTGCAGCCCGGAGATCATCTGCTCCTTGGCCGCGACGTCGGTCTGCATCCCTTCGATCTTGCCCGAAGCCTCGGCGAGCTTGGCCTCGAGTTGGCGGTTCGACTCGATCAGGTCGGCGGACTTCTCGAGGGCGGACTTCGCTTCGGCCGCCTGCTGCTGGGCCTCATCGCGGGCCGCAACGAGTTGCCCGCGCTCGGACTCGAGTTCCGTCACACGCGCCGCGAGCGTCTGTGCCTCGGCCTTGGCCGTCTCCAACTGCGCCTGCGCCTCGTCCCGCGCGGAGACGAGAGTGCTGCGCTCGTTTTCAAGTTCTGTCACGCGCGCCCGGGCCGTCTCGACTTCGCCCTTCGCCGCCGCGGCCTCCGACTTGGCGGTTTCCGCCTCGGCCTTCGCGGACTCCAACTGCGCGGTCAGCTCCTGGATCTGCCTCCCGCTTTCCTCCGCGCGCTTGGCCAGTTCCTCCTTCTCCTGCTTCGCCGCGGACAAGGTTTCCTCGAGTTCCTTGGTCAGGCCGGCCAACCGGTCGATCTCCGCCTGCGCCTGACCGGAGGTCTGCTCCGTGGCGGACCCGGAATCCTGCAGGTTGCGAAGCTGTGTATTGAGATCCACGACCTGCACTTTCGTCTTCTCCAGCTCCATGCTGACGCTGCTCAGTTCGGCCTCGCCTTGCTGGATTTTCGCCTCGAGCTCCTGCGCCCGCGCTTTCTCTGCGGCCAACTGCGCCCGCAGTTGCGCGGCCTCGGGATCAGGCGCGACCGGTGCGGTCACGCGGGGCGGATCGGCCTCTACAACCGGCTCATCCGGCGCCGGCGGCGGCTCCTCGCCTCCGACAGGCGAGATCGAGATCGTGGGCGGCGCGGTGCCGGCGTCGGGGCGGGGCGGACGCACCGGTGGCAGGATGTCCTCCACTTCCTCGACGACAGCGAGGTCCGGGGGCGGCCCGAGCGTCGGCGAATCAAGGCTGCCCTCGAGGCGCACAACCGCCTCCTGGGCCTTGCGCAGACGGAAATCGAGGACGAGGGGTTGCCAGTCCGGGTTCTCCTGCTTGATCTGGCTGAGTTGGCTGACGACGTAGCGGAACTTGGCCACCGCATCGGCCGTGCGGCCCTCGCGTTCGAGACGCTCCGCGCGCTGGAATTCCTGGTAAGCCGAGAAGAAATCCTTGGCGGGATCCGCCTGCGCGCGGACGGGCTGGATAGCCGCCAACGCCAATGCCGCCACAAGAACCGCCGCTCGGATCACGCTCATCTGACCGGCCAGACTATGGCACCGGTCGCCGGAAAGCAATCACACGTGGCGCCCGCATCGGCGCGCAAATTGACAAAGCCCGGCCTCTTGTTAGTTTCCGCCCAACCCGCAATCCTCACGCCCGCACAACAAATGGAGTCGCTACTCGACAAGCACGTTCTGGTGCTCAACCGGTTGTGGCAGGCCGTGAACGTCTGCAGCGCCCGGCGCGCCTTCACGCTCCTTTATCAGGGCCATGCCAGCGTCGTGTGGCGGGACGCGGACAACAACTACCTCACGCACGACTTCGAGAGCTGGCATGATTTTTCGCAGGCGGAACCCGCTCAAGACATGGTCCAAGCCGTGCGCTTCAGCATCCGAGTTCCGACCGTCATCGTGCTCCTACTGTTCGACCGCCTCCCCAGCAAGGAGGTCAAGTTCACGCGGCAGAACATCTACGAGCGCGACAAGCACACGTGCCAGTATTGCGCGCGGACGCTCGACCGCCACGAACTGAACCTCGACCACGTCCTGCCGCGGCAGCGCGGCGGACAGACGACCTGGGAGAACGTGGTCTGCTCCTGCATCCCCTGCAACACACGCAAGGGCAACCGCCTCCCGCACGAGGCCAACATGCGCCTGCTCAAGACCCCGGCCAAGCCCCGCTGGCGCCCGTTCATCCACCTCACCTACTCGTCCACCATCCACGACACGTGGCGGCACTTCGTGGACGTCGGGTGCTGGAATGTCGAATTGGGCGATTGACGCGGCGCCGGTGCCGCGGGGCTTGCCAAGGGTCGGGCGGGAATGCTAAACAGCATCACCATGAAAAGTTCCCTCACCTTGGTCGCCCTTCTGGCCACCGCCTCCATCGGACTTGCCGACATCCAGCAGCCTCCGAGCAGTGAATGGGGCCCGACGCGCAAACTCGGCCGCGGCCTCGGGAACATCTGCTTCGGTTTCACCGAACTTCCGGACTCGATGCTCTCGGTCAACTATTTCGAGGGCAACAACGCCGCCTTCAGCTACGGCGTCGTGCGTGGCATCGGCCGTGGCTTGGCCCGCTTCGGCTACGGCCTCTACGACGTGTTCCTCTTCCCCTTCCCGAGTTACAAGGGAACTTACGCCCCTCCCTACAAGAGCAACGTCCAGTGGATCCACAGCGGCTATAGCGAGTTTCCGCCGGAGATCGGTTGGGAGTCCCGCTACCCCTACGGCCGCAACTACCAGCAGGATCCCTGATCCGCGGTCAGTCCGTCGCGTGCGGCTTGTAGCCGCCGACAAATTCCCGCCGGAACTCGGCGAACGATCCTTCCTCCAAGGCCCGACGAACCCGGGCCATCAAACCGAGGTAGAAGTGCAGGTTGTGCAGCGTGATCAAGCGCAGCCCCAGAATTTCCTCCGCCTTGACCAGATGGCGCAGGTAGGCGCGTGAGAATCCCGCGCACGCCGGACAGGCGCAGCCATCCTCGATCGGGCCCTCGTCCATCGTGAAGCAGGCGTTCCTGAGGTTGATCGTGCCGCGCGCCGTGAAGGCCGTGCCGTTGCGCGCGATCCGCGTCGGCAGCACGCAGTCGAACATGTCGATCCCCCGCGCCACCATCTCGACCATCTGCGGCGGCGTGCCGAGGCCCATCGCGTAGCGCGGGCGGTCCGCCGGCAGGTGCGGAACGGCGAACTCCACCGCTTTCATCATCTCGTGCTCCGGTTCGCCGACGCTCACGCCGCCGACCGCGTAGCCATCCCACCCCATCGCGACCAACTCCCGCGCCGAACGAGCGCGCAGGTCCTCGTGGGACGATCCCTGGACGATGCCGAAAAGCAACGGACGGGCCGACACGGTCTCGCGTCGCGCCCACCAGTCGATCGAGCGCCGTTCCCACGCCAGCGTCAGCTCGAGGCTGCGCTCCGCTTCCTCGTGCGTGCACGGGTGCGGCGGGCATTCGTCGAACGCCATCACGATGTCCGAGCCCAGCACCTCCTGGATCTCCATCGAGGTTTCCGGCCCGATGAAGCACGGCGCCCCGTCGAGGTGATTCTGGAAATGCACGCCCTCCGGCGTGATCCGCCGCAACTTGGCCAGCGAGAAAACCTGGAAACCACCGCTGTCCGTGAGGATCGGACCGTCCCACCCCATGAACCGGTGCAGTCCGCCGAAGCGCCGCATGACCTCCAAGCCCGGACGCACGAAGAGGTGGTAGGTGTTGCCGAGGATGATCTGCGCCTCGAGCTCGCGCAACTCGCGCGGACTCACCGCCTTCACCGTGCCCTGCGTCCCCACGGGCATGAAAATCGGCGTCTGGATCAACCCGCGTCGCGTGCGCAGTCGACCGCGGCGGGCGGAGGAACCCGGGTCCGCCGCCAGCACTTCGAAGTGGGCACTCATGGCTCCCACACGGTCCGCCCCGCGACAACAGTCCGCACCGCACGCCCCTTGAGCTCACGTCCGTGGAACGGCGTGTTGCGCGCCTTCGAAGCGAACGCCCCGCGGTCCACCACCCATTCGTGCGACGGATCGAGGATCGTGACATCCCCCGGCGCACCGGGGGCGAGAGTCCCACGGTCCAACCGCAGCAGGCGCGCCGGGTTGATCGTGAGCATGGCCACGAGTTGCGGCAGGTCGATGACCGCACGGCGGTGCAGGAGGATGTCGCAAAAAATGCCGACTGCCGTCTCGAGGCCGATGATCCCGAACGGCGCAGCCGCGAACTCGACCTCTTTCTCGTAGGCCGCATGGGGTGCGTGGTCGGTCGCGAGGATGCCGATCGTCCCGTCCGCGATGCCGCCGAGCAGAGCCTCGATGTCGCTTTCTTCCCGCAGGGGCGGGTTCATCTTGAAGTTGGTGTCGTAGCCGCGCACGGACTCGTCGGTCAGCGCGATGTGGTGCGGGCACAACTCCGCGCTCAACGGGATGCCCCGGGACCGCGCCTCGCGCACGATGCGCACGCTGCCTGCGGCCGAAAGGTGCTGACAGTGGATCGCCGTGCCCGTGGCCTCGGCGAGGAGCGCGTCGCGCGCCACGATGATCTCCTCGGCCATGCGCGGCCAGCCGGACAACCCGAGCAGACTGCTCCACGTGCCCTCGTGGACGAGCGCGTCCGGCCCCGCAAGGGATGAGTCCTGGCAGTGATCAAGCACCGGCAGCCCGAACATCCCGCAATACTCCGCCGCGCGCCGCATGACCTCGTGGCTCTGCACGCAGCGTCCGTCGTCGGTCACCGCGACGAT
Source organism: uncultured Chthoniobacter sp. (assembly GCA_964609925.1). Classification (GTDB taxonomy): domain Bacteria; phylum Verrucomicrobiota; class Verrucomicrobiia; order Chthoniobacterales; family JACTMZ01; genus JACTMZ01. Next base: position 8,196 of record CAZSUJ010000054.1, read on the forward strand.
GCCCGCCGCCGCCATGGCGCCGATGGGCGCGAGTTCCGCGCCTTGCGAGCCCATGGTGATCGCGCCGGTGGTGAAGACATTGACCACTCCGCTGCTGGCCGCCCGCTCCTGCATCCAGGCGATGATGCCCGGATGGTCGGCCACCGGCTGCGTGTTGGGCATGGCGACCACCGACGTGAATCCCCCCGCCGCCGCCGCACGGGTCCCCGTGGCAATCGTCTCCTTGGCGCCCTGGCCCGGCTCGCGCAGGTGCACGTGCATGTCGATGAAGCCGGGGCAGACAACAAGGCCTGCCGCATCGACCTCCACCGCGCCTTCGACCGGCGTTTCGACAAAGCGCCCGTCGGCGATGAAGACATCGCCCACCGCATCGCGCCCTGTCGCCGGGTCGATCACGCGGCCGCCGCGGATGTTCATCGAGTTGCTCATGCGCCCTCCCCTCCGCCCGCAAGCGATCCGCACAGGTAAAGCACGGCCATGCGAACCGCGAGACCGTTGGTGACCTGGTCGAGAATGACGCTCTGCGGTCCGTCGGCCACCGCGCCGTCGAGTTCCACGCCGCGGTTGATCGGGCCGGGGTGCATGACGAGCGCCCCCGGCTTGAGCCGCGCCGCACGCGCCGAGTTGAGTCCGAAAAGGGACGCGTATTCGCCGGTGCCGGGGAAGTAACCCGCCTTCTGCCGCTCGTGCTGGATTCGCAGAAGATTGACCACGTCGAGATCCCCGAGCACATCGTCCAACCGGTGCGTGATGCGCGCACCCGTCGAGACCAGTTCGCGGGGCACCAAGGTCGGCGGGCCGATCAACGTGACCTCGGCCCCGAGTTGGAGGAGCGCGTGCAGGTTCGACCGCGCCACGCGGCTGAAGCGGATGTCGCCCACGATCCCGACCTTAACCCCGGCGATCCGGCCGAGGCGTTCGCGGATCGTGAACACATCGAGCAGGCCCTGCGTGGGATGCTCGTGCGCGCCGTCGCCCGCGTTGATGACGCCGGCGCGGAGACGCTCGGCCAGAAACTGCGACGCGCCCGAAGCCGGATGCCGCAGCACGATGAGATCGGCCGCGAGCGCCTCGAGGTTGCGGGCCGTGTCCATGAGACTCTCGCCTTTCGAGAGACTGGAAGCCGATGCGGTGATGTTAACCACGTCCGCGCTGAGCCGCACCGCCGCCAACTCGAACGAGGTGCGCGTGCGCGTGCTCGCCTCGACGAACAAATTGACCAGCGTCTTGCCGCGCAGGCTCGGGACTTTCTTGAGGCGGCGCTGTCCGACGCCCTTGAACTCGGCCGCCGTGTCGAGGATGAAGACGATCTCTTCCGCCGAAAGGGCCGAGAGCGCGAGAAGGTCTTTGCGCTCCCAGTTCACGATTCGAAAATCCCCTCTTCTCCCTCATCGGTCCCGTCCAACCGCACGCGCACCCGGGAGCCTGCGGGCACCTCGATGTCGATGCCGGTGAAGTCGGGGCGCACCGGAAGCTCCCGGCCACCGCGGTCGGCCAGCACGGCGTAAAGGATCCGGCGGGGGCGGCCGAACGCCAGCACCGCCTCGAGCGCGGCCCGCGCGGTGCGCCCCGTGTTCTGCACGTCGTCCACCAGCACGACAACCCAGGATTCGAGATCGAGGGGAAGGTCCGTTCCGCGCAGGGGCGCCACCCCGCCCCGCAGCCCGAGGTCGTCGCGATGCATGGAGATGTCCACCGCGCCCGTCCGGCAATCAAGGCCGCGTGCACCGAGCAGGACGGCAAGCCGCCTCGCCAGCACGACCCCGCGGGTCGGGATTCCGGCGAGAAACACAGGGCCGGAAGCGACCAACTCGGCCGCCAACCCCTTGGCCAAGCGCTCCATCGCGGCGGCCACGCCGGCGGCGTCAACAACCATGCGGCCGGGGTCGTCAGGCGTCATGGCACGGAATGTGCCACAGGCGCGCGGCCCTCGTCAGCAACGCAATCAGCGTGCCACGCTGGAGCGGACCTGCCGGGCCCGTTCCTGCCGCCAGCCGCCACGGTGGCGCATCACCCAGTCCAGCAGCGCCTTCTCGAAGCCGATATCGTGCCCGGCTTTCTCGCTCTCGATCCACTTGTGCCGGAGAATTTCCTCCCGCTCGGCCAGGAATTCCCGGTAGAGCATGGAGTTGCGGACGAGGCTGCTTCCCTCGCCTGTTGGTGCGTCCATGATGCGGAGACAATGGCTCAAAACCGCTCCGCGTCAAGCGGAGGCACCTCCGGCGCCACCCTCGACGGCATGACGCACCCCCGCGGCGATCCTCATGAACTCGCGGCCGACCGGTCCGTCCTGCGCGCGGGCCACGACCGGCATACCCGTGTCGCCGGCCTCACGGGTGGCGATGTCGATGGGAACCTCGCCCAGCAGCGGAACACCGAGCCGGTCCGCCTCGCGCTGTCCGCCCCCGCTGCCGAAGATGTCATAGCGCACCCCGTCGCTCGGGCAGACGAAGTGGCTCATGTTCTCGACGATCCCGAGCACACGCACGTTCGTCTTGTGGAACATCGCCACCGCCTTGCGCGCATCGATGAGCGCCACTTCCTGCGGCGTGGTCACGACCACGGCTCCGGCCAGCGCCACGGTTTGGACAACCGTGAGCTGGATGTCGCCCGTGCCCGGCGGAAGGTCGAGGACGAGGTAGTCGAGTTCGCCCCAGGCAACCTGCCGGAGAAACTGCTGCGTGTAGCGGGTCACCATCGGCCCGCGCAACACGGCGGGGCTGTCCGGATCGGTCAGGAAGCCCATGGACATCAACTTCAGCCCGTAGCGCTCGATGGGCAGGATCAGGTTGTCCTCGGTCGCGGCCGGTTGCTCGGTCGTCCCGAACATCAAGGCGATGCTGGGACCGTAGAGGTCGCAGTCGCACAAACCGGTGCGCGCACCGCCAAGGCTCAAAGCCTGCGCCAGGTTGGAGGCCACGGTGCTCTTACCCACGCCACCCTTTCCGCTGGCCACGGCGATCACGTGTTTCACCCCCCCGATGCGGGTGGCCCCGGGAGAGGCGGCCGCGGGCGGCTTCTGCAGGTCGATGAGCACATGGGGTGTCTGCACACCGGGCACCGCGGCCAGCGTCTCCATGCACGCGCGGTGGATCTGCTGGGCCACCGCGGGGTCCTGCACGGCGAGCGAGAGCTTCACGAAGACCTCCCCGCCGCGCACCTCGGCCGATTGCACCAGCCCGAACGAGACAATGTCCCGACTGAATCCCGGATATTTAACCGCGCGCAAGGCGTCGCGCACCATCTCCACATTGAGTTCCGCCATAAGCCGCGCAGTCTTCCCGTCCGTGCCGCGCTTCAAAAGGATTTTCGCAGGTGGCTCGGCAGGAATCCCAGAGCCTCCCGGTATTTCGCCACCGTCCGGCGCGCCACCACCAACCCTGACGCCTTGAGTCGTTCAACGATCTGCTGGTCGCTCAGCGGGTGAGCGCCGTCCTCCGCGCGGACGAGCGCCGCGATCGCGTCCTTCACGCTCGTGTTGCTCACCTGGGTTCCATCGTCGGCACGGTAACCCGTGGTGAAGAAGAAGCGCATCTCAAAGACCCCCTGCGGCGTCGCCACCGTTTTGCCCGCGATGGCCCGGCTCACCGTCGTCTCGTGGACCCCGACCGCCTCCGCCACCTGCGCCATCGTCATGGGCGCCAGCGCCTGCACGCCCTCTTCGAGGAAGGCGGCCTGCCGGGCTGCGATCTCGCGGGCGATGGCCAGGATGGTCTCCTGCCGCTGCTGGATGCAGCGCATGAAGAACTTTCCCCCGCGGATCTTCTCGCGCAGGTAGGCGCGGACCTCGGGCGTCCCGCCCGACTCGCCCAGCAGGTCCCGGTAGGCGCGGCTGATCCGCAGGCGCGGCGCGTTGTCCCTCGCCAGCGTGACCGCGTAACCGTCGCCCGTCCGCTCGATCACGACATCAGGCACCAAGGCCGCGGCCGCCTCTCCGGCGAATGCCCGGCCGGGCTTGGGGTTGAGCTGCGCGATGATCGCTCCCGCCTCGCGCACATCGGCAACCGACACGCGCAACGCGCTGGCGATGTCCCCGAATTTCTTCCGCCCGAGAAGGTCGAGACGCCCGTCCACGACGCGGGCCGCGACGCTCGCCCCGAGACCTGCGCGCTCGAGTTGCAGGCGCAGGCACTCGGCAAGGTCCCGCGCCCCCACCCCCGCGGGCTCAAGCGTCTGCAGGATCTGCAACACTTCCGCCACTTCCGCCGTCTCGACCCCCGCCTCATCCGCCACCTCCTCGAGCGAAGCGACGAGATAACCGTTCTCGTCGAGGTTTCCGACCAACAGCCCGAGCACCTTGCGCTGAACGGCATCAAGCGCCAACCGTCCTGCCTGATGCCCGAGATGCTCGGCCAGCGTCTCCGCCGGCGCCACGCCTTCCAGAAAATGCTGCCTCCGCGCCTCCGCCTCGGGGTCCGTCGCCTGCGCGCCCTCGCCCGAGAAAGAATGCCAGTCGTCCTCCCAGGCGTCCGCGGCCTCCGTCTCTTCCTCGGCCTGCTGCTGCGCTTCCTCGTCCTCCGGAGGCGCCTCCTCGGTCACGGGCTCCTCTTCGAGCACCGGGTTGGATTCCAACTCCGTGCGGACCAATTGCTCGAGCTCAAGCGTCGTGGCCTGCAGGATGTCGAGGCTCTGGCGCATCTGGGGCGACAGCACCTGCTGCTGCCCCATCTGGACTGACTGCTGCAAACCCGGCATACGGGCCAACAAGCCCGACCAGACGCACTACTGCAAGCAATATTCGCGCCAACTATTGACCGCCTGAGAAAAAACTTGCCGACAACGAAGGCGCAACATCCTCGCCCAAGCCGGCGCTGGCGCCGTCGGCCCAGCGCTGCACCGCCGCAAAGGCGATCATGGCCGCGTTGTCCGAGCAAAGCGCTGCCGGCGCGAACACGACCTGCAAACCCGCCCCGCCCGCCTCCTCCTCGAAGGCGGCACGCAACCGCCCGTTCAAGCCCACGCCGCCGCTGACCGCCAGGACTCCGCGCCCGGCCGCCCGCGCCGCCTTGACAGCCTTGTGGACAAGCACCTCCACCACCGCCTCTTGGAAACCCGCGCAGACGTCCGGCCGATCCGCGTCGGTCAAGTCCGGCAGCAGGTAGCGCACCGCGGTCTTGAGGCCGCTGAAGCTGAAGTTCGCATCGCCCGAACACTTCATCCCCCGCGGAAAAGAAAACCGTCCCGGCGACCCGCGGCGCGCCTCGGCCTCGACCGCCGGTCCGCCCGGATAACCCAACCCCAGCAACTTCGCCACCTTGTCGAACGCCTCTCCCGCCGCATCATCCAGAGTGCGGCCGAGCAACCGGTAGCTTCCCGCTCCGGCGACATCCACCAGCAGCGTGTGGCCGCCGCTGACCACCAAGCCGATGAAGGGCGGGATCTCCGCCCGGCCGAAAAACGGCGACAACAAATGGCCTTCGATGTGGTTCACGCCGAGGAACGGCCGCCCGCACGCCAACGCCAGACCCTTCGCCGCGGCCGCCCCCACAAGGAGGGCGCTGGCGAGCCCCGGGCCGGTCGTCGCGGCGAAGACCTCGACCTCATCCAACTTGCAACCCGCCTGCGCAAGCGCCGACGCGGCTACACCATGGATGCCCTCGAGATGGTTGCGCGAGGCGACCTCCGGAACCACGCCCCCATAGGCGGCATGGACCTCCGCCTGCGACGCGATGACACTGGCCAGCAGTTGGCCCGGACCGCGCATCATGGCCGCCGCCGTCTCGTCGCAGGACGTCTCGAGCGCGAGCAAAAGCGGCCCGCTCAAGCGCCGCCGGGCGCGGATTCCGCGCCCCCTCTGGCATGGATGACGAGACCCCGCAGCGCATCCACCGCCCGCAACAAAGTCACATCCTCGACCTTGCGGCTCGTGATGCGCTCGGCGTCGGGCGGCAGATCCTCGAAACGCCTGGCCTCAAGCAGAGCCGCCTCATCCTCCGACGTCATCGTCGCGCGGATGTGCGGCGCCACCCCCTTCTCGTGGATCGGCTGGCGCCCCGGGGTGTAATACTTCGCAGTGGTCAGGCGCACCGCCGACCCGTCCGGCAGAGAAACCACACTCTGCACCGAACCTTTGCCAAAGGTGGTCTCGCCCACGAGCAAGGCGCGGCCGGAGTCCTTGAGCGCGCCGGCCACGATCTCGGCGCCGCTGGCGCTGGAACCGTTGATGAGAACCGCCACCGGATAGGAACGCGGCTGGCCCCCGTCCCTCGGCGCGAGATAGCGTCGCGCGGCACTCGGGGATCGCCCCTCGGTGTAAGCCACGAGCGAACCTGCCGGCATGAACTCGCCCGCCACCTCGACCGCGCTCGTGAGCAGGCCGCCGGGATTGAAGCGCAGATCGAGAACCAGCGCGTCGATGCCCTTCGCCTCGAGGTCGTCCAGCGCCTTGGCGAACTCCTTGCCCGTGGGTTCGCTGAACTGCGTGACCCGCACGTAGCCGATGCGCGGTCCGCCGCCCGGCAGAATCTTCGCCCCCCGGACGCTCGGAACCTTGATGACCTCGCGCTCGAGCTTGAATTCCCGTGGTTTGCCCTCTCCGGCCCGCGCCACGACCAGCGAGACCGAAGTGCCGGGCGCCCCGCGCAGTTTCTCGACCGCGTCGCGCAAGGCCATCTTCTCGGCTGACTCGCCGTCGATCTCGAGGAGGACGTCGCCCGGGAGAAGCCCGGCGCGAAACCCGGGACTGCCCTCCATCGGAGCAACGATGGTCAGCCGGTCCTTCTTCATCCCCACGACCACTCCGAGGCCGCCGAACTCGCTCTTGGTGTCCTCCTGCATCCCCTCGAAGGCCTCCGGGTCCATGAAGTCGCTGTGCGGATCGAGTTCCTCCAGCATTCCGCGCAATGCGCTGTAGGTGAGTTTCTCGTAATCGGTCTTGTCCTCGTCCACGTATTCCTGACGCACCAACTCCAGCGCACGCGCCAGGGTCTTGATTTCGCGGTAGGGCGTCACATCCTCGTCCTCGTCCGACGACCAGGAAACCGCCACCCCCGCGAGGATGATGGCGACAGACATGAACAAAAGGCGCACGAGCAATCTCCTAACACGCGCGGACCCGTGCGGCAAATCCGCCGCCGGGGCCGTGGGCGCATGCATCGCCCTGGGCTCCAACCAGGGCGACCGGCGCGGGCACCTTGTCCGGGCCCGCGCCGCCCTCGCCGCGCTCCACTGCGGTCCCGGCGCGCCTCGCGCCTCGGCGATTTACGAAACGGAACCGGACGGATGCGCACCGGGCACGCCCGCCTTTCTCAACGCCGTCATGGAAATCCGATTCGCGGGCAGTCCGGCGGCGCTCCTCCGGGAATTGCGGCGCATCGAACACGAGGCGGGCCGGGCATGGCGGCGTCCCCGCAACAGCCCCCGCTCTCTGGACCTCGACATCATCTGCTTCGGCACGATCCGCATGCAAACCCGCCGACTCTCACTGCCCCACCCCCGCGCGGTGCAACGGCGCTTTGTGCTCCAACCACTCTCGGAGATCGCCCCGGACCTCGTGCTGCCGGGGCGACGCCGGACCGTCTCGCAGTTGCTGGAATCCCTTCCCCCTTGCCCTTCAGTCAGCCGTGTCACGCGCAGGTGGTGAGACTCAGGCTTGCCGCTCGCGTCCGGGCGGAGGACATTGATCCCAGAGCCTTGAGCACCCCCATCACCCAGCGGTTCCGCGATCTGAAGCTCGCCGGGCGCAAAGTCGCGGCCCTCACCGCTTACGACTACCCGGGCGCGCGGCTCCTGGATGAGGCGGGCATCGACCTCATCCTCGTCGGCGACTCCCTCGGCATGGTCGTGCTCGGGCATCCGGACACCACGCAAGTCACCCTCGACGACATGGTGCACCACACGGGCGCCGTTGCCCGCGGCGTCACCCGCGCGCCCGTCATCACCGACCTCCCCATCGGCACCTACGGTTCGCCTGAGGATGCGCTTCGTAGCGCCGGACGTGTGATGGCGGCCGGCGCAAACGGCGTGAAGATCGAGGGCGGCACCCCTGTGCTGCCACAAATCTGCGCGCTCACCGCCGAGGGCATCCCGGTCCTCGCGCACCTCGGGATGCTTCCGCAACACATCCGCGAGGAAGGCGGATACAAGGTCAAGGGTCGCTCACAGGAGGAGGCCGCCGCTTTGCGCCACGATGCGCTGGCGGTGCAGGAGGCCGGCGCCTTCGCCGTCGTCCTCGAAATCGTCCTACCCGAGGTCGCCTCGGAAATCTCGGCTGGCCTCGCCATACCGACCATCGGCATCGGCAGCGGTGGTGGATGCGACGGACAAATTCTCGTGCTGCACGACCTCGTCGGCCTCTTCCCCTGGTTCCGTCCGAAGTTCGCGCAACCGCGGGCCGAACTGGCGAAGCCGTTTTCCGAGGCGGTTCGCGGCTACATCGAGGCGGTGCACGCCGGGCACGACTGACGCCACACCATGCCGCAGGATCTCGTCCCCCTCTTCCTCGGCACCGCTTATGCCAGCCTTGCCCTTGCCGCCCTGCGTTTGGCGCGACTGGAGGGCGGCGGCTTCGGCTGGGGCCGGCTTTGCGTGGCGGGGGTCGCCGCCGCGCTGCTGGAGTGGTATTCATCCTACGCTCACGCGTTCATCGGCCACCGCCCCAACGACTTCGCCGGCTCGATGCTGGCTTTGGCTGCGCTGGCGGGATTCCTCGAGTATTCGCGGCAGGCCGTCTCGCGGCGGCTCGGCTTCGGCGTCGTCGCGCAGAGCCTCGCCGGGGTCACGATCGCGGCGCTCGGAGTGGCCGCGCTGGCGTTCAGCCACGGGGGCATCTACGACCGCCTCGTCTGGGCCCAACGCGTGGTGGGACTCACACTCGTCGGAATCACCTTCCTCCTCGCCTTCCCTCCTCGGGCCCGCGCGGCCTCGGGCGCGCGCGCCGCGGGCGTGGTCCTGCTGCTCGGGTTGCTGGCCTCGTTCGCCGATCCCGCCGCCTGGCCGTTGGTCATCGGCACGGCCGGCGCCGCGATCCTGCTTCGGATCGTGCATGTGCTGCGCCAACGGGATGCACGGCCGGTCTTCGCGCGGTGGGCGGCCTTCGAATTCTGCGTGATCGCCCTCCTCCTTGCCACCGCCGCGGGCAGCGCCCACCGCCGCGGGCAGCAGACCATGCAGCTCGAAGGCCGGCAGTTGACCAGGATCACCGAGGCGGCCGCCGCGGCTTTCGAGCCGGCCACCGTGGCGGCCTTGCGGGGCACCCCGCAGGACCTCCGATCCCCCGCCTTCGAGTCCGTCACGCGGCGGCTTTCAACCATCCAGCAGATCGCGCGCTCCAATACGAGCATGGCCCACGGCAGCCGGTTCGCCTACCTCATGGCGCTTCGCGACGGCCAAGTCATCTTTTTGGCCGACCAACCACAACTGCCGGGCGCCTCCACGCTTCCGGGCGATGTTTACGACGAAGCAAGCCCCGCGCTACGGAGGGCCTTCGTGCATGGTCAACCGTTCCTTGAGGGCCCGCTGCGCGACCGCTTCGGCAACTGGGTCAGCGCCTTCGCGCCGGTCCGGGACGAGAAGGGCCGTGTCGTTGCGCTGCTCGGCATCGACTTTGACGCCAAGGATTGGGCGGGCATCGAGGAGAAGGCCCGCCTTTCCAGCATCGTCAACTGGACCCTCATCATCATGGTCGCGCTCTCGCTCTTCACCTCGCTGGGACTGGGCGTCGAGGCCAAGCAGCAACTCAAGCGCTCGGAGCACCTGTTCCGAACGGCGGCCGATTACACCTCCACCTGGGAGTATTGGGTCGGAGCGGACGGACGGATGATTTACTCGTCGCGCGCCGCCACGCAGATCACGGGGTTTCCCGCGGAGGCTTTCCTCGCCCACCCGCGACGGTTGTTGAAGATCGCCGCGCCGGGCGACCGCGCCCGCCTCGCCGAGCACCTGCGCACCTGCGGCCAGGATGCCCCGCCATCGCAGTTCGACTTCCGCATCACCCGCCAAGACGGCCGCCCCGCGTGGATCGCCCACTCCTGCGAGTCGGTCTATGATGCCGACGGCCACTGGTGCGGACGGCGGGCGAGCAACCGCGATATCACCTCGCGGCGGGAAACCGAACTGGCGCTCTCCCGCCTCGAACGCCTGCAAGCCGGCTGTCACCAGGCACTGCGGCGGTTGCTCGGACGAGAGGGCGCCGGCTACATCAAGGACGCGCTGCAAGTCGCGGCCGAGGCTGCCGCGTGCTCCTACGCGGGCATCCTCGCGGTTTCCCAGGATGGAGACATCACGACCGTGGCCACATGGCCGCCCGGCAACACCGAGGCCATCGAACAAGCTTGGGGCCCCGTTCGAGATCGCGCACGTCGGATCCTGTCGGTCGGCGAGACCTTCGAAATCCTGCCCCGCGAAACCGCCCAACTCCAAGGCGGCCTTCAGGGTGCCCACATCCTGATCATGCCCATATTACGGCGGTCGGAACTGGAAGAGGTGGCCGTCTTCGCCGCACCGCCGGGACGCGGCGCTTGGAGCCGCGGCGAAATCGCCGCGCTCGCCACGCTGGCCAGCGGCATCTCCGTCGCCACAGACCGCCGGGACGCCGGCGGCCGCGCGGTCAAATCTTGAGCGTCTTCAGCGCCGCCAGCGCGGCCTTGGTGTTGTCCACGCGCAGGATCAGCAACCCACGCACGTCCCCGGGATGGCTCGCGAGGTAGGCGTATTCGATGTTGATCTTCTTGCGGGCCAGCACCTTGGCTATGCGGACCAGCGCACCGGGCTGGTTGCGGTTCTCGACCACGAGCACGTCGTTCTCCACGACCAAGGTCCCCCGCTCCTCGAACACGGCCAGCGCGCGATCCGGATCGCTCAGGACCAGACGCACCACGTTGTGGTCCGTCGTGTCCGATGTGGCCAAGCCGAAGATGTTGATGCCCTCCTTGGCCAGCGTCTCGCAGACGGCGGCCAGCGTTCCGGGCTTGTTTTCGATGAAGACGGCGAGTTGGGTGACGATTTTGACCATGGTGGTGCGGGTGTTTGTTGGGAGACATCATGAGGACGCCTCCGGCCGCGGAGAGTAGTTCACCGGGCGCACTTTCTCAACCATCATGATGCCCGTTGGCAAGCCGCCACACCGCCTCTAAATTGCCAGACCGCGCCATGCCCTTCCACCTCGCCTCCCCCCATTCGCCTTGCGGCGACCAAGGACCGGCCATTGAGAAGCTCACGCGCTCGCTCGAGGCCGGCAACCGCCACCAGACGCTCCTCGGCGTCACCGGTTCGGGCAAGACGTTCACCGCGGCCAACATCATTCGCAACCTCGACCGACCGACGCTGGTCATCTCGCACAACAAGACCCTCGCCGCCCAGCTCTACTCGGAGTTCAAGCAGTTCTTCCCCGACAACGCCGTCGAGTATTTCGTCAGCTACTTCGACTACTACCAGCCCGAGGCCTACATCGCGCGCACGGACACCTACATCGAGAAGGATTCGTCCATCAACGAGGAGATCGAAAGGCTGCGCCTCTCCGCCACCAGTTCGCTCCTCAGCCGCCGCGACGTGCTCGTGGTGGCCAGCGTCTCATGCATCTACGGGTTGGGCTCGCCCGAGGACTACCGCCGCATGCTCCTGCCGCTGCAGACCGGGATGGAGATGACCCGCGAAGCGCTGCTCGGGCGTCTCGTCGATC
>CAZSUJ010000055.1:0-19745 GCA_964609925.1 uncultured Chthoniobacter sp.
TCGTCTTCAACCGCTCGGACGCCATCACGTTCAGCAATGTCATCAGCGGCAGCGGATCGCTGGCAAAACTCGGTGCCAGCACACTCACGCTCACCGGCAGCAACAGCTACACCGGCGGAACGGCGATCACCGCGGGAACACTCCAGATCGGCACCGGCGGGACCAGCGGCTCGATCACGGGCGACGTCACCAACAACGGCGCCCTCGTCTTCAACCGCTCGGACGCCATCACATTCAGCAATGCCATCAGCGGCAGCGGGTCGCTCACCAAACTCGGCGGCAGCACGCTCACGCTCACCGGGAGCAACAGCTACGCCGGCGGAACGGAGATCACCGCGGGCACGCTCCAGATTGGCAACGGCGGAACGGCCGGCTCGATCACGGGCAACATCACCAACAACGGCGCCCTCGTCTTCAACCGCGCGGGTCAGCTTACGTCCAGCAATGTCATCAGCGGCAGCGGGTCGCTGGCCAAGCTCGGCACCGGCACGCTCACGCTCACGGCCGCCAACAGCTACGCGGGCGGAACGGTCTTGAGCAGCGGGACCTTGCTGGTCGGCGACGACCTTTCGCTGGGCTCGGGCGCAATCCAGATCGGCGGAGGCACGACATTCGGTGTCGTGTCGGGGGAAAACGTCGGCTTGAGCAACGCGGTGACGCTGCTCGGCGATGTGAACATCGCCGCGGATGTCCTGTCCGTCCTCGATTTCGAGGGAACGGTGGACCTCGGCGCGGCGAGCCGCACGGTCACCTTCACCGAGGACAGCAGCAGCGTCTGTTTTGTCGGCGCGATCAGCGGCGCCGGTGGGCTCAGCTTCGTCATGGGCGCCCCGGGGCTGTCGGGCGACGTGACATTCTGCGGACCCGACGACAACACCTACGCCGGGCTGACCCGTGTGGGCGACGGCGTCGAACTCGGCTTGGAGAAGGATCCCGGGGCCATCGCCATCGCGGGCGACCTGCTCATTGATGTCGGCGGAGCCGTCACGCTCGTCGACAGCTCCGAGCAGATCAACCCGGCCTCGACCGTCACGGTCAACGGCATCTTCGGCATCCTGTCCTTCAAGAGCACGACCACGCAGACCATCGGCAACCTCCAAGGCACGGGCTCGATCATCAACACGCTCGGCCCGGCGGTCCTGAACGTGAACTCGGGCAACTTCAGCGGAACGATCCTCGACGGCGGGTCGGCCGGGTTGCTGCTCTTCAAGAACGGGCCCGGCACGCTCACCCTCAGCGGGGCGAGCGCCTACCGGGGCGGGACCTTCGTCAACGAGGGCACCCTGCGCACGGCCACCCCGACCGCGCTCGGCACGGGTCCGGTGGCCTTGGGCGGCGGAACGCTCGCGCCGACCGGCCAACTCGACGTCGCCTCGCTCGATTGGACCGGCGGCGTGATCAGCAGCACGCTCGGGGCGGTCACCAGCCTCGTCAACATCGCGGGCGACCTGCGGGTGGCCAAGAGCGGCGGCACCTTCGACTTCACCGCCGGCGCCGGATTCACGCCGAACACGTTCTACAACATCCTGAACGCCGCGAACCTCGACGACGCGCTGATGGCGCTGATCTCGGGCAACCCGCTCCTCGGGCTCAACCCCGTGTTCACCCGCCTCGGCACCAGCCTCCTCGTGAGCTTCGCCGGTTCGTCCACCGGTCCGGTGTTACAGAACATCGGCGGACCGTGGACGCCGACGACGGCCAACTTCTTCGTCAACGGGCCGGTCGTGACCGGCGCGCCGGCGGACAGCAACACGGTCAACTCGCTCGTCTTCGCGCCGAACGGTCAACTTCAGGTCTTCAACAACCTGACCGTGACCAGCGGCGTGTTCGATGTCGGTTCGGGCAACGCCGGCCTCGCGGGCGGCAGCGTGCTCGTGCCGGGGTCGTTCTCCAAGACGGGCGCCGGCACGCTCGAGATCGGCAGCAACTTCCTCGTGCAGGGCGCAGCCAACCTGACCGGCGGGCAGATGACCGTGAACGGCCAGTTCACCGCGCCCGGCGGTTTCAACGTCTTCGCCAACGCGCTGCTCGGCGGCAGCGGCTTGATCAACGGCAGCGTGATCAACAACGGCACCGTCGCCCCCGGCAATTCGCCCGGCACGCTCTCGGTCAGCGGCAACTACACGCAGTCCGCCACCGGCACCCTGCAGCTCGAGATCGCCAGCACCTCGTTGTTCGACCGCCTCGTCGTGGGCGGCACGGCCAACCTCGCCGGCACCCTTGCCGTGCAGGACACCGGCGGCACACTCGCCTACGGACAGCAATACGACTTCCTGCAGGCGGCGGGCATCACCGGGGCGTTCGACCAGATCGCGATGCCGTCGCCCGAGCGTTACCGCGGCCGCTTCCTCGTCAACGGCGGCACCGGCTCGCTCCTCATCGCCCCGACCAGCTACACCCTCGTCGCGGCGACCGCGAACCAGCGCGCCGTGGCCGGTGCGCTCAACGCCTACATCCCCGCGACCGGCGGCGACCGCCAGACCGTGAGCATCGCTCTCGACCGCCTCGACGCCTCGCAGTTCCCGGCCGCGCTCGACCAGATCGCGCCAACCTTCCACGAAAGCCTCGCGGAGATCGCGATCGAGCAGACGTTCGCCATGATCCAGATGCTCAACCAGCGCATGGGCAGCACGCGGCTCGGCACACGCAGCTTCGAGGCCTCCGGCATCGAGTCCCAGCCGCTCGCCTACGACAAGGGCGGCCAGCGCACGGCGGATCCGAAGGACCTCAAGAACGCCGTCGTGCAGGAAGTCGACCCGCGCTGGTCGCTCTGGACGCAGGGCAGCGGCATGTTCGCCAAGGTCACCAGCGCCAACCAGGTGCCCTCGCACGGCTACGACGGCGGGGCCGTGCTGCTCGGGGCCGACTACACGTTCGGCGATGCGCGGCTGCGCTCCGGGAAGTCCGCGCTCACCACCGGCGTCTTCGGCGGCTACCAAGGCTACTACGCGCGCTACGACGGCGGCGGTCGGACCACGGCCAACTCAGCCGTGTTCGGCGCCTACGCCTCGCTGACCAAGGGCGGCTTCTATGCGGACAGCGTGGTCTCGGGCGGTTACGGCAACTTCAAGGTCCTGCGTCCGATCGACTTCTCGACCATCGACCGCACGGCGCGCAGCTCGCAGGACAGCGGGCAGTTCAGCGCGTCGGTCAACCTCGGGCACGACTGGCAGGCGGGCAACTTCACGTTCGGCCCGATCGCGGGGGCGCAATACACCTACGTGGGCATCGCGCCGTTCACCGAGCGCGGGGCCGACAGCCTCAACCTGCGGCTCGACCAGCAGGATGCCAACAGCCTGCGCAGCACCTTGGGCGGACGCCTGGCCTACACGTGGAAGGTCAGCGACAAGGTGGCCATCATTCCCGAGGGACGCATGTTCTGGGTCCACGAGTTCCTGAACGACGCGCGCACGATCGACGCGGCCCTCGACAGCGGGGCCGGCCCGACGTTCGGCTACATGACCTCCGACCCCACGCGCGACAGCGTCTTCTGCGGGGCGGGCGTCACCGCGCAGTTCGGCGAGAGCCTGACCACCTCGGCCTACTGGAACGTGGACTTCGGGCGCACCGACTTCACCGCCCAGTTCCTGAGCCTCAACGTGGGTTGGAAATTCTGACCCTGGGCCCCGACGCTCAATGCAACAGGCGGTCGAGGGCCCACGAGCTGAAGTGGACCGTCTCGCGCACGAAGATCGTGGCGTGCGTGTCGATCTCGCCGGCGAAGCTGGCGAAACTCACGTAGGGTGTGGCCAGAATCAGGAGGACCGACAGGACAAGCAGGTTCATCAGGTAGATGACGACGAGCGAGAAGAACGTGCCGCCGTAGGCGAGGTCGGTCTGGCCCTTCGGAATCATCGAGAGCGTGAAAGTGGCGTGGAAGCCCCAGGTGAGGCCGAGGAATCCGTAGAGCAGACCGGTGGCCAGCTCGCGGTGCGGCTGCAGGTCCATGGTGAGCGACACGACGCCGTAGATGCCGATGACGATCACGCTGTAGATGGGGACGAAATACGGCGAGAGGGCGATCCACGTGTTGATCTTCGACGAGACGATGTGGCCGCCGCGGCTGCTGACCGCGAAGTCCGAGACCTTGCCGCCGGCCAGCTTCACGGCGAGGGCGTGCGTTAGTTCGTGCCCGAAGACGTAGAGCCAGAGCGGGCGGGGCAGCCCGAAGAAGATGATGAGCCACACGGCGAGACCGAGGCCGAAGAACCAGAATTCCGGCGTCATCCAGAAATGCGGACGCCCCGGGGCCTGCGAGGTGAGCGCGTCGAAAAGCGCGCTGAAGAACGCGGCGGTCAGGATGTAGCAGGCCGGCAGCAGGAACAGGCCGACGAAAAACTTCACCCAGCGCACGGGGACAACGAGTCCGTCTTCGTAGGCCGGGGCGGCGAGCGACGTGTTGAGACGTTTGCCCCGCGGCTCTTTCGGGCGGCGGGCGCGTCCGGCCATGGCGCGGGTCGGGCGCCTCAGGCGCGGCCCATGTAGGCGCCGTTGCGCGTGTCGATCTTCACCATCTCACCCTCCTTGATGAAGAGGGGGACGTTGACGATGAGGCCGGTCTCGAGGGTGGCGGGTTTCTGGACGTTGCTGGCGGTGTCGCCGCGCACGCCCTCGGCCGACTCGATGACCTTGAGGGTCACGGACGAAGGGACTTCGACCTCGACCGCGCGGCCCTCGGCGTAGAGCACCTCGATCTTGAGGTTCTCGACGAGGTAATCCTTCGAGTTGGCCAGCAGGTGCTCGTCCAGCTCGATGGTCTCGTAGGACTCGGGGTCCATGAAGTGGTAGCCCTCGTGGTCCTTGTAGCTGAACTCAAGCTGGCGGCGCTGGAGGTCCACGAGTTCGACCTTCTCGGTCGAGCTGAAGCGGACATCGCTCGACTTGCCGGTCTTGATGCTGCGGATGATGGCCTGGACGAAGGCGCGGAGGTTGCCGGGGGTGCGGTGATGGACCTCAAGAACGACGTAGGTGTCGTTGTTGTATTTGATGGCCATTCCTTTGCGGAGGTCGTTGGCGGCGGGCATGGGATTTTCGGGAAGGGATTGGTTGGCGGGGCTCAGACGCCTTGGAGGCGGGAGAGGTCTTGGGAATCGACGACGCCGATCGGCCGGTTGTCACGGTCCACCACGATGAGATCGTCTATCCGGTGGGTCTTTAGCACGTGCAGGGCCTCGGCGGCAAGCTTGTCGCCCCCGACGGTGACGGGCGACCGGGTCATGAATTCGCCGACCGGCCGCGTGCCGACGTCGGGCCGCTGCTGGTAATGCCGGGCGAAGTCGCCGTGGGTGAAGACGCCGATGAGGCGGCCGCGCGCGTCCACGACGGCGGCCGCGCCGGTGCGGCATTTCGTCATGCGCTTGAGCACGTCGAGGATGGTGTCCTCCTCGCGGGCCACGGCGAGACGCGAGGCCTTGCGCATGATCTGGTTGACGCGGTGGAGGAGGACGCGGCCGAGGCTACCGCCGGGGTGGATGCGGGCGAAGTCGTCCGCGCGGAACCCGCGGGCCTCGAGGAGGACCATGGCCAGGGCGTCGCCGAGGGCGAGCATCGCGGTGGTGCTGGAGGTGGGGGCGAGGTTGAGCGGGCAGGCTTCCTGCTGGATGGCGACGGGCAGCACGATGTCGGCGGCCTGGCCGAGCGTGGAGTCGGGGCGCCCGGTGATGGCGATGAGCTTGACCTTGAAGCGGGCCAGCGGCGGCAGGATGTTGAGCAATTCGGCCGTCTCGCCACCATGGCTGAGAGCGAGGACGACGTCACCGTCGGCCACGAGGCCGAGGTCGCCGTGGAGGGCGTTGAGGGAGTTGAGCACCACGGCGGTCGATCCGGTGCTGGTGAGGGTGGCGGCGATCTTGTCGCCGATGTGGCCGGACTTGCCGACGCCGCAGACGACGATCTTCCCGCGGCGGCTGAGGCATTTGAGCATGGCGTCCACGGCGCGGCCGAGGGCGCGGCCGTCCAGGTTCTCCGCCAACCGCCGCAGCTCATCCGCCTCGATCCCGATGACCCGGCGGGCTTTGCTCAGGTAGTCCATCCGGCGGGGATGATTCCGCCGCGCGCACGGCATGGCGAGAGCGATTTTCAGGGTTGCCGGGGCGGGGCCCGCCGCCTAAACGAGAGTGATGCGCGGCATTTTCCCGGTTCTCATCACATTCGGCCTTGCGGCGTCCTGTCTCGCGCAGGACTTCGTCGCCCCGCGGCAGCCGCGGCGCGAAGTGACGCAACCCCAGCGCGCGGTGACCCCGCTCGACCCGGACTCGGTCGTTGAGGGCGTGGTGGCAGCGGCGTTCATGACCAAGCAGCCGTGGCAGCTGGTGAACCCGGTGGCGGCGAAAGGTTACGGCGACGGGCGCTACCTGACGTCGTGGGACCCGAACGACGAGGGCAAGCCGAAGGGGTTCATCCTTTTCGGAGTCCGGTTCTGGTGAGGTTGTAGCGGCGGCGTCCCCGCCGCCGATGAAGACGCAGACGGCGGTGGGGACACCGCCGTTAGAGTCAGGATTCCCGCTGGAGCAGCATGGCGGCGAGTTGCCGCAGGGTGTCGCCGTCCTTGCCAAAGATGCGGAGGCTTTGCGTGGCTTGGTCCGTCCAGTGCGCGGCGAGTTCCCGCGAGCGCTCGATCCCGTAGAGCGCAGGGAAAGTCATCTTGCCCGCCGCGGCGTCCTTGCCGGCCGTCTTGCCGAGGCGCGCGGCGCTCTGGGTGGCGTCGAGGATGTCGTCCTGGATCTGGAACGCGAGTCCGAGGGCGAAGCCGAAGCGGTCGAGCGCGGTGAGGCGCCCCGGAGTGGCGCCGGCGCACATGGCGCCGAGCTTGAGCGAGGCGCGCAGCAGCATGCCCGTCTTGGCCGCGTGGATGAAGTGCAACTCGGGTTCGGAAGGCTTGCGTCCCTCGGCCTCGAGGTCGGCGACCTGCCCGGCGATGAGCCCGCGGGAACCCGCGGCGCGTGCCAGTTCTGCGACCAGCGCGGCGACGGTGTGACGTCCGCCCGGACGCGCGGTGGCGAGGGTTCCGAATGCGGCGGTAAGGAGTGCGTCCCCGGCGAGCACGGCCACGGCCTCACCGAAGACCTTGTGCGAGGTCGGACGACCGCGGCGCAGGTCATCGTCATCCATGCACGGGAGGTCGTCATGGATGAGGGAATAGGCATGCACCATCTCGACGGCGCAGGCGGCGGGCAGGGCGGACGCGCGGGTGCCGCCGCAGGCCTCGGCAGCGGCGCAGCAGAAGACGGGGCGCAGGCGCTTGCCGCCGGAGAGCAGGCTGTAGCGCATGGCGCGGTGGATGGTGGCGGGTTTGGTTTTCGCCGGAGGGACGGCGGAGCGCAGCGCCTTCTCGACCGCCGCGCGGGTGGCGCGGAGCCAGGCCTGCAAGGTCCGATCTGCGGCAGCCCGGGCCGGCCGCCCTCCAGGGGGCTTTTTCATCGGTGGCGTTTGGCTTGGAGGACGGGGATGACTTTGTCGAGCGGCAGGCAATTGACGACGTCCTTCCTCGTCAACCAACCCTTGCGGGCGGCGCCGATGCCGAAGAAGAGGTTCTGCAGGCCGCCGACCGAGTGGGCGTCGGGGTTGATGGAGCAGCGCACGCCCTTTTCCTTCGCGAGCCGCCACCAGCGCCAGTCGAGGTCGAGGCGGTGCGGGTCGGCATTGAGTTCGATGATCGTGCCGGTCGCGGCCGCGGCCTCGATGACAGCCGGGATGTTCACCGCGTAGGGTTCGCGGCGCAGGAGCAGACGGCCGGTGAGGTGGCCGAGCATGGTGACGTGCGGATTTTCCATCGCGCGGATGAGGCGCGCGGTCATCTCCGCCTCGCCGAGAGTGAAGGACGAATGGACGCTGGCCACGACGTAGTCGAGCGTGGCGAGGACCTCGTCGGGAAAGTCGAGCGAGCCGTCCTTGAGGATGTCGCACTCGGTGCCCTTGAACAGGCGGAAGCCGGGGGACTCGGCGTTGAGCGCATCGATTTCCGCGCACTGGGCGGCGAGGCGCGCGGCGTCGAGGCCGTTGGCCTGGAAGGAGGCTTTGCTGTGATCGGCGATGCCGAGGTATTGCAGCCCGAGCTCGCGGGCGGCGGCGGCCATCTCGGCGAGGGAGTTGCGTCCGTCGCTGGCCCGGGTGTGGCAGTGGAACGTGCCGCGGATGTTCTCGAGGCGGATGAGGTCTGGGAGTGTGTGCGCACGGGCGGCGTCGAACTCCCCGCGGTTCTCGCGCAACTCGGGCTCGATGAAGTCGAGGCCGAAGGCGGCGTAGATGTCACGCTCCTCGCGGATGGTCGGCACGGGCGGGGCATCGTCCCGCGCGGGGGCGAGGCGGTATTCGTTCAGCGTCCAGCCCTGATCCTGCGCGAGTCCGCGGAGGACGATGTTGTGCTCCTTGCTCCCGGTGAAGTAGTTGAGGGCGAAGGGAAACTCGGCGTCGGTGACCACGCGGAGGTCGGCCTGGATGCCGCCCTCGAGCACGACGCTCGACTTCGTCTCGCCCGCGGCGAGGACTTCGCGCACAAGCGGGTGTCCGCGGAAGGCGGCGGAAATCTCCGCGGGTTCGCGCGTCGAGACGATGACGTCGATGTCGTGCACCGTCTCGTTGCGCCGCCGCGTGCTGCCGGCGGAGGAGACGCGGGTGACGTCGGGGTGCGAGCGCAAGTCGTCGATCAGGGTCGCGGCGGCGTGGGCGGCAACCGACGCGAGGTGGCGGCCCGAGCCCTGCCGAAGGGTGTCGAGCGCCTTGAGCAGCTTCTCCTGGGTCTTCGCGCCGAAGCCGTCGAGCGAAGCGACGCGCCCGTCGCGGCACGCGGCTTCGAGGTCGGCGAGCGAGGCGACGGAAAGCTTGTCGTGGAGGGCCTTGATTTTCTTCGGTCCGAGGCCGGGCACATCGAAGAGCTCGAAGATCCCGGCGGGGAACTGCGCCCGGAGCTCGTCGTAGTAGGGCAGTTCGCCGGTGTTGACGAGGGTGGTGATCTTGTCGCGGAGGGCCGCGCCGATGCCGGGCACGGTGGCGAGCCGGTCCTCGCGCACGAGGGTGGCGAGGTCGCCTTCGAGCATCTCGAGCGCGCGGGCGCCGTTCTGGTAGGCGCGGACCTTGAAGGCGTTCTCGCCCTGCAGTTCGAGGAGCAGGCCGATGCGCTCGAGCACACCGACGACGTGCTCGCGGGTCACTTCGGGCATGTCAGGGCGCGTAGGTGGACACGCGGTTGCGCCAACCGGGCAGCCAGCGGGCCTCGCCGCGCGCGGGCGGAGACAGTTCGACGCGGCGGGTGAGGACGCGTTCGGCGCTGACGGCGAAGGCTTCCGGGGCGGGCCCGGATTCGGACATCCCGGCGAGAACCTGCGACAAGCCCCAGCCCTGGCCTTGGTAACGCTCGGTGGGCGAGGTGCCTTCGCCCTTGAAATTGACGTAGTCCATCAGGACGTAGAGGCCGTCGGGCGCGGCGGCCATGCGGTAGAAGTTGCGCTTGATGCGCTCGCGGTCGGCGGCGGGCGCGGCGTCGAGCATCTTGGGAAGCGAGGCCTCGAGGCGGAGGGCGGCGAACCGGGCCTGCAGTCCGACGGTCTCGGCGAGCAGTGAGCGGAGTTCCTCCATGCGGGGCGAACGGAAGTCGGCCATGAACGAGGCGCGGTCCGGCCACGGGCAGGCTTTCGCGGAGGCGAGCCACCCCGGCATGGTCACGCCGGACTGGCGGAGGAAGTCGCGGAGGGCGGGGAAGCTCTCCTTGAACGGTCCGGGCTTGCCGGCCGGATACCAGATGAAGTGGCCGATGCCGAGCGAGGCGAAGTTCTCGCCCTTGTTCCACGAGGTGAGACCGTCGCGGGTGCCGGCGCACTCGTTCTTCCAGATGCGTTCGCCGATCTGCCGCGCCTGGGCGTCGGAGATGCGGATCTCCGAGGCGCTCAGGAGAGCGGGTGCGGCGAGAAGGAGGGCGGCGAGGAGGAGATGTCTCATGCGGGGTGCGGGCAACGTTCCTCCCAGCGAAGCCGAGATCAGGAGCCCACGCGCATGGGCATGAGCACGTAAACGAATGGGGCGTTGATCTTGATGACGCCGGGGCTGATGTCGTCGATGAGCTCGAAGTGGATCTCGTCCTCCTGCAGGTAACGCAGCGGGGCCATGAGGAACTCGGGGTTGAAGGAGACGGAGATGTCCTTGCCCTTGTAGTTCACAGCCATGGACTCGCGGGCCTCGCCGACCTCGGGGGTGTTCGAGGTGATGTCGATGTTGCCCTTGCCGAAGTTGAGGCGGACGGAGGCCGTCTTCTCGTTGTTGAGCAGCGAGACGCGGCGGACGGCGTTGAGGAGCGATTCGCGCTCGACGGTGATGCGCTCGTTGACCTTGCTCGGGATGACCTGGAGGTAGTTGGGGTAGTTCCCCTCGACGAGCTTCGAGATGATGGTGGTGGGACCGCAGTCGAACTGCACCATGTTCTGCGAGAGGCTGACCGTGACCTGCCCGTCGTCCGAGAGGACGCGCATGAGTTCATGGATGGCCTTGGTGCGGACGATGAAGTCGCGCTCCTGGCTGGGGGCGATCTCGAGGTCGTTGACCTCGGCGAGCGCGAGGCGGCGTCCGTCGGTCGCGACGAGGGTGAGCTTGTCGCCCTTGAACGAGAAGAAGATGCCGTTCAGGACGTAGCGCGTCTCGTCGAGCGAGATGGCGTAGTGCGTCTTGCGCAGGCCGTCCCTCAGGTCGGCCGCCTTGAAGGTGAATTGCACGGCGTCCTCGAACGCGGGCAATCCGGGAAACTCGGCCTCGGGCATGCCGAAGATGCGGTAAACGCCGGCCCCGCTGCGCAGGGTGGCGACGCACTTCGGGTCCACCTCGACCTCGAGCTCGGTCTTGGGCAGGTCCTTGACGAGGGTGCTGAGGCGGCGGGCCGGCAGGGTGGTGGAGCCGGACTTGCCGACCTTGGCCGGGACCTTCGTGCGGACGGTGAAATCGAGGTCGGTGGCGGTGAGGGTGAGCGTCTCGCCGGAGGCCTGCAGCAGGACATTCGAGAGGATGGGAAGCGTGCTGCGCGGGTTGACGGCGCTGACGGCGTTTTGGAGTCCGTTCGAGAAGGCGTCCTGCGAGATGGTGAATTTCATGATTGGGATGAGGTGCCGGCCAAGGGGCGATGCGCGGATTTATCTCCGCAAATTACGGTGCCCTGTCAAAGCGAAAGCCCCGCGAGTTTTCAACGCTGGAGGGCGGCTTCGAGGAATCGGACGACCTGGCGGAGGCTTTCCTCCTTTTCCATCCGGGCCTCCACGGTCTTGCAGGCGTGGATGACCGTGCCGTGGTCGCGGCCGCCGAAGGCCTCGCCGATGTCCTGCAGGGAGCACTTGGTGAGGCGGCGGGAGAGGCACATGCCGACCTGCCGCGCGAACGCGATGTGGGCCGGCCGGCGCTTGCTTGTCATGTCGGCCACCCGCACGTCGTAATGCTCGGCGACCTTGCGCTGGATCTGCTCGATGGTGACGGCGCGGCGGGCCTCCTCCTGAAGGATGTCGCGCAGGAGGTGCTCGATGGCATCGTCGCCGAGCGGGCGTCCGCTCAGCGAGGCGAAGGTAGCCACTCGCAGCAGCGCGCCTTCGAGGCGGCGGACGTTCGACTTGATGCGGTGGGCCAGATACTCCAGCACGTGCGGCGGGAGTTTGACGAGGAGGCTGTCGGCCTTCTTGCGCAGAATGGCCAGGCGGGTCTCCATGTCGGGCGGCTGCAACTCGGCCGTGAGGCCCCACTCGAAGCGCGAGACGAGGCGCTTCTCCAACTGGGCGATCTCGCTGGGCGGCTGGTCGCTGGAGAGGACGATCTGCTTGCGGGCCTCGAAGAGGGAATTGAAGGTGTGGAAGAATTCCTCCTGCGAGCGCTCCTTGCCGGCGAAGAATTGGATGTCGTCGATGAGCAGGACGTCGGCCTGCCGGTAGCGCTTGCGGAACTTGACCAGCCCGTTGACTTGGATGGCCTGGATGAACTCGTTGGTGAATGTCTCGCTGCGCACGTAGGCGACGCGCGCGCCTTTGCGGGTCTGCGCGATGTGGTGCCCGATGGCGTGCAAAAGGTGGGTCTTGCCGAGGCCGACGCCGCCGTGGATGAAGAGCGGGTTGTAGGTGCGCGAGGGGGCCTTGGCCACGGCGAGCGAGGCGGCGTGGGCGAACTCGCTGTTCGTGCCGACGACGAACGTGTCGAAGATGTAGCGGGGGTTGAGTCCGCGCGGGTCGGCCGCCTCGGGCTCGGATTCGGCCGCGGCCTCCTCGACCGGCTCGGCGGCGGCGGTTGGTTGTTCGGCGGGACGAGGCGCGGCCCCGTTCTCGATGACGAACTCAAGGGCGCGGCGGCCGCCGAAAACGGTGAGCAGGGCGGCTTGGACTTCGCGGGCGTAGTTCGTCTCGATCCAGACTTGGTAGATGCTGTTCGGGATGGCGAGGGTCAGGGCCTTGGAGGTCACCCCGGCGAGGCGCAATGTGGAGAACCAGCGGTCGTAGGCGCCCTCCCCCACTTCGGCCTTCAAGGCCGATGAAATCTGGATCCACAGTGTTTCCAACTCGCCCGGCAAGGGGGAGTTATTCACGGTCTCAGAGGCGGGAGTCTCAGGGCAGGTGGCCGAAGTGGCCGCAGAGGTGCGTTTTTTCGATGCGAGTGCCTTCTTGGGGGCGCGCCGGGAGGCGGTTTGTGGCATAAATTACTTCTGTTGAGGCGTCTTTGATTGGGGGTCCACAGGCCGCACGTGCCGGCCGATGGGCGATGTTCAGGCGGGGGTGGAGGTTTGCCTCCAGAAGCGCCCGGAAGCCATTGGGTTCAGCGGGCGTCCAACGTTGCTCACAAGTTGTTCACAATCCATTTTCTTCCCCCGCGGCTTCACGAGCGCGAGCGTATCGGCGCGCGAAAACCCGCTCAAGAATTTATCCGGCGGCGGAAAAATTTGCCGGAAATGCGCTTGACCGTTTGTCGCGCCGGACGGGGCGACTGTGCGCGGGCGTGCAACCGCCGCGCGCGAAGGGAAGCATGGCGCGCGGGATCATCCGAGCGCCTTGACCAGCACCTTCGAATGCCGCCCGCCGGCGTCGTATTTCCTCCGCCGTTCGGCCGGCAGCGCGTCGGGCGAGGCCTCGGCGAAGCCGCCTTTCAGCTGCAGGTATTTGAACGCCTGAGTGCTGAGGGCGAAGATCTGGCGCAGGCCTTTCTCGCGGGCGAGGTTCTCGGTGAAGGCCATGAGCTTGCGCCCGTGGCCTTCGTTCTCGTGGTCCTTCTGCACGTAGAGGCAAGCCAGCTCGCCCGAGCCTTCCTCGGGGTAGATGTGGAGGGCAACGCAGCCCATCAGCTTGCCGTCGATCTCGAGGACCCAGTAGTCCTGCATCTGCTCGAGGATCTCGGCCCGGGTGCGCCGGACGAGTTCCTCGTTGTCCATGGACTGCCGGATGAGCGACATGATCGCCCGCACGTCCTTTTTGAAGATCTTGCGGATCTGCTGGTATTCGTTCGAGTAGATCATCGTGCCGATGCCCTCGTTGCTGAACACCTCGTCGAGGAGCGCCTCGTCGATGCGGCCGTCGAGGATGTGGATGCGCGGCACGCCCTGCCGGCAGGCCTTGGCGCCGTAATCGAGCTTGGAGAAAAGGTTCGCCCCCTCGGCGCCCCGCCGCTTCTTGCACAGCTCCTCGGCCTCGGCGATGGCGATCTGCCGCGGCAGGCCGCCCACGCCGGGCAGCTGGGTGTCGGCGGAGAGGTAGATGACCTTCGCGGCCTGCAGGGCTTCGGCGAGCTCGGCCGCGGCGTGGTCGGAGTTGACCCGGTAGGTGTGCCCCTCGCCGTCGAACCCGAGCGGCGGGACAACCGGGATGATGCCCTCGTGCAGGAGCATGTGCAGGCACTTCACGTCCACCCGCTCGATGCGGCCGGTCTGGCCCTGGTCCACGCCGCCGAGGATGCCGGCCGGGTGGGCGATGACGGCGTTGGCGTAGGCCGCCCGCAGGTCCACCGAGGCGAGCCCTTCGAGGATCTCGTGGGTCAGCCGCATGGCCGCATCGATACTGACCTCGAGGGTCTCGTCGTCGGTGATGCCGGTGCCGTCGGTATTGCTCGGCACAAAGCCGGCCGCCCGCGCGGCGACCTGGATCTGGTGGCTGGCCCCGTGCACGAGCACCACACGGATGCTGAGCGACCGCAGGACGGCGAGATCGAGGAGGATGTTGGAGAAGTTCGGGGACGCGGCAATTTCACCGTCCACCGCGACCACGAAGATCTTTTCGCGGAAGCGCGGAACGTATTGCAGGATTTCCCGGAGGTCGCTGGCGTTCACAGGGCGAGAGTTATGGCCCCGGGGGCCGAAATATCAACGCGGAATCCCCGCGGCGCTCCCTTTACAAGTCCGAGCCGTCCTGCCATCCTGCACGGTTCATGTCGGTCCTCATCGCCATTCTCGTCACTTTCCACGTCCTCGTGTGCCTGCTCATGGTGGGCGTGGTTCTCATGCAGCGGCCCAAGAACGAGGGTCTCGGTGCGGCGTTCGGCGGCGGGATGACCGAGAACATTTTCGGAGCCCAGACCACCCACGTCCTGCAGAAGTTCACCGTCTGGCTCGGCATCGTCTTCTTCGCCCTGACCCTCGTGCTGGCCATCCTCTATGCCAAGCGCGGCACGGGTGAGACGGCCATCCAGCGGGAACTGATGGCCCAACCGGTGCCGGCAGCCGCCACAGCCACCGCGACGCCCGCTCCGGCGGAGCAGGCAAGCGAGGCGGCGAGCGCAGCCGCCAGTCTGGCCGCCGAACCGGCAGCCACCGCGACTCCGGCCGCGGAGCCAACCCCGGCGGCATCGCCCGCCGGCAACTGACCCCCGCGGCGCACGCGATGCGCACGCTCGTCAGCGTTCGCGAGGTCGGCCTCTTCGCCCGGCAGGCGGCGCAACCCCTCGTCCTGGTTCCAACCATGGGCGCGCTCCACGCGGGCCACGCGGCGCTCGTCGCGGCGGCGCGGCGGATCGCCGGACCGGATGGCACCGTGGTGGTGAGCATTTTCGTCAATCCCACGCAATTCGGACCGGGCGAGGACTTCACCCGCTACCCGCGCACGCCGGAAGCTGACCTCGAGGTGTGCCGTGCAGGGGGAGCGGACGCGGTTTTTCTCCCGACCGCGGAGGATCTCTACCCGCCGGGAGCCTCGACTTTCGTGGATGAGACGGACCTGTCGCGCGGATTGTGCGGGTCGCACCGGCCCGGGCATTTCCGCGGCGTTTGCACGGTGGTGGCCAAGCTTTTCCTCATCCTGCGCCCGGCCGTGGCCGTCTTCGGAGAGAAGGACTACCAGCAACTCGCCGTGATCCGCCGCATGGTCCGGGATCTCTTCCTCGGAGTGGATGTCGTCGGACACACGACGGTGCGGGAAGCGGACGGCTTGGCGCTGAGTTCGCGCAACCGCTACCTCGACACCGACGCGCGGGAACGCGCGGCGCGCTTTGCCGCGGCCCTGCGCGACACGGCCACGGCCTGTGCGGACGACCCGGCCGGGGCGGCCGCTGCCGCGAAGACCGCCATCCGCGAGGCCGCTGGCTGCGACGCCGAATACGTCGAGGCGGTGGACGCCGAGACGCTCGAGAGCCCGCCGGCCCCGGGACGTCCGGCGGTGCTGGCCGCAGCCATACGCTTCGGCGGGACGCGGCTCATCGACAACGTCCGCCTCGCACCCCCGCATGGAACAATTTGACCACATCGTCGTCGGCTCGGGCATCGCCGGGCTGACCTACGCCCTCAAGGCCGCGGACACGGGCCGCGTCGCCGTCGTGACCAAACGGGCACGCGCGGCCACCAACACCGCGTGGGCGCAGGGCGGCGTGGCCTGCGTGACGAGCCCGGAGGACTCCTTCGATCTGCACGTGCAGGACACGCTCGATGCCGGGGCGGGGCTGTGCAGCCGGGAGATCGTGGAACTGGTCGTGCGCGAGGGACCCGAGCGCATCCGCGAACTCATGGAACTCGGCATGTCATTCGACCTCCGCGAGCGGCCGGACGGCCTCACCGAGTTGGACCTCGGCCGCGAGGGCGGCCACTCCAAGCGCCGCATCCTCCACGCCCACGATTTCACCGGCCTGGAGATCGAGAACACGCTGCTGCGCGCGGTCGAGGCGCACCCCGGGATCACCGTCCTCGAGGACCACATGGCAGTGGACCTCATCACCACGGGCAAGCTGGGCTACGCGACCGACGACCGCGTGGTCGGGCTCTACGTTCTGGACGAGCGGGCCGGGCGTGTGGTCACGCTGCGATGCGATCGCATCGTGCTGGCCAGCGGCGGGTGCGGAAAAGTCTACCTCTACACGACCAACCCCGACATCGCCTCTGGCGACGGGGTGGCCATGGCCTGGCGCGCCGGGGCGGCGGTGAGCAACATGGAATTCATCCAGTTCCACCCGACCTGCCTCTTCCACCCCGAGGCGAAATCCTTCCTCATCAGCGAGGCGGTGCGCGGCGAGGGCGGCGTGCTGGTGGACGGCGCGGGGCGTCCGTTCATGGACAGATACCACCCGCTGAAGTCGCTGGCCCCGCGCGACATCGTGGCGCGGGCGATCGACGCCGAGATGAAGCGCACCGGGGCCAAGTGCGTCTTCCTCGACATCACGCAAAAGCCGCGCGAGTTCCTGCGCGAGCGGTTCCCGAAAATCTTTGAAACGTGCGCGGCGCTGGGCATCGACATCTCCCGCCAGCCGATCCCCGTTGTGCCCGCCGCCCATTACCAATGCGGCGGCGTGCGCACGAACGAGCACGGCGAGACCACGCTGCGAGGCTTGTTCGCCATCGGCGAGGTCGCCTGCACCGGGCTGCACGGAGCCAACCGCCTGGCCAGCAACTCCCTGCTCGAGGCCCTGGTTTTCGCCCACCGCGCCTTCCTCAAGGCCACCCGCAACCCGCGCGAACCCGACGAGATCGCCCTGCCCGAATGGCGCCCCGGCAGCGTGACCGACGTGGACGAACTCGTCGTCATCTACCACAACTGGGACGAGATCCGCCGCCTCATGTGGGACTATGTGGGCATCGTCCGCACGGACAAACGCCTCCAGCGCGCCGCCACCCGCCTGCGGAACCTGCAGAAAGAGGTGCAGGAATTCTACTGGAACTTCCGCGTCACGACCGACCTCCTCGAACTGCGCAACCTCGTCACCGTGGCAGCGCTGATCGTGGACTGCGCGCTAAGCCGCAAGGAAAGCCGGGGCCTGCACTACACGCTGGACTACCCGGAAACCGGGGGCCTTTTCGTCCGGGACACCGTCATGCGGCGGAACTGAGGCCCTCTTTTTGCGGAAGGGGGCAATTTGTCCTTTCCCCGGGGCGGGTTTGCGGGCAGTGTCATGAACCGATAACCCGTCATCCCATGAGGCCCTCACGCATCGCACTCCTGACCGCCGCCAGCCTGATCGCATGGCAACCGGCCCCGGCGCAGGAATCGCCCGCGGCCCTCGTCGAAGGGGAACCGCAGACCATGCAGTCGTTCGAGCAACCGGCCGGCGGCACGAACCCCGCCGGGTTCCGGTTCACCTACCCCGTGCGCGACACGGATACGAACCAGGTTTACACAGAGGAAAGGCCGCCCTCGCCCACCAGCATGCCGGGCACGTCGTCGGCCGCGACCACCGCAGCAACGGCCGGCCCCACCGGCACCACGACGCCCGCGAAGCCCGCGCCCCGCAAAGCGCGCGCCCCGCAACCCCGCGTCGTCGAAGAGGAAGTCGCCACTCCCACCAACGTGCAGTTGGAGAGCATCGACATCGGCGAGGGCCGCTTCGAGCGCAGCCCGTTCCGTTTCAGCTTCGGCATCAGCGAGGGCTACAACAGCAACGTCAACACGGCCTCCGTGGACCCCGTCGAAAGCGTCTACACCGCCATCAACGCCGACGTCACCTACGTCTTCGGCGGCCCGCGCCTGAGCCTTTCCACCGGCATCTCGGCCAACCTCACCTACTACTACAGCGCGCCGATCGAGGACAACTGGCTGCCCAACGCGACGTGGAATTTCGCCGGCAATTACAAGGCGAGCGAGCGGCTCGAACTCTCGTTCACCACCATGACGTCGTTCCTCTCGCAGGGCGCGTCGAACCTCTACGGCGCCCCGACCTCGAACGTCGGCGAATACTTCTACAGCGATTCGGTCTTCGGCCTCGAATACAGGTGGGCGCCCAAATTCGCCACCATCAGCAGCTACAGCCCGCTCTTCGTCGTCTACGCCGACCAGATCCAGCAGGACCTCGTGGGCCGCGTCGAGCAGACCTTCGGGCAGCAGTTCGTCTACCTCTGGAAGCCCACGACCGACCTCGTCGCCGAATACCGCTTCAACTCGCGCAACTACTTCATCAACACGAGCCTCAACAGCTGGGGCAACATCTTCCTCGCCGGCTTCAACCACACGCTCAACCCCAGCTCGGAAGTCGTCTTCCGCGGCGGTGTCGAGCAGCGCGTGAACGAGAACCCGTTCGGGGGCGGACAGAACAACTACCTCGGGCCGTTCGGCCAACTCGACTTCAACTACGCCCTCGGCAAGTCCACCGACATCGCGCTCTACAGCCGCTACGGCACGGCCGCCTCCGGCCTCGGCGACATCAACCAGGGCCAGCAGCTCCTCCTCGGCTTCTCCGTCCAGCGCGACATCACCGCGCGCATCTCGGCCCGCGCCTACCTCAATTACCAGAACAACTACTACGACCAGCCGGATGCAAACTTCGGTTCGTTCTCCGACAACGTTTACTCGGCCGGCGTCACCATCGGATACGCTCTGAACCGCAACTGGTCGTTCAACGCCGGCTACCAATACAACGGCATCGTCTCCGGCAACCAGAATCAGCAGGGCGACTACAACCAGAACATCGCGTTCATCGGCGCCCAGTTCGGATTCGGCGGACCGAAGCAATAACCCGCCGGCGGCCTCTAGGCCAAACAAAGCCCTGAGCTTTGTGTCCGGCGCATGGCCAGAGTCAACGGCCAGCTAAGTGGTGCCGTGACATTTGCTTGGGCCTATCCCCCAAGTCGATCCTCCGTCTCGGAAAGCACGCTGATCTGCGGCTTTGCCGCTATGAACGTCGGCGATCACTCACGACCGGACGCGAAGCGGGAGGGAGTTGAGTGCATCGGTTGGTTCGATCTTTTGCTTCGTCGTGCTTCTGTAGAAAATGGCGGGGACGCTGAGAAATCACTGCTCTTCGCTGTTGATCGGAGTGCCGTCTGCATTGTTTGTTGGTTGAAGAAGTCGCTTCATATGCTGGTTAAATGAATCTACAAAAACGCCATCAGCATCAGGAATGAATAGCAGCCAAGGCATTCGGTAGGAACGCCAAGTCCAAATCTCGACGCCATTCTCTTTTCTGCCAGTGAATTGAGTCAGGGGAGCAGAGTTGGTGCTTTCATGAGAGGCGGGCTCCAGAAAGCGATACTGCTTGTTCTGAAACCACGCTTCCGCCTGGAGGCGCCCCGCATAGCGGGCCCAATCCTGCATTACAGATTTAGTCGATAGGTAGTGCGCATACAAAACAGGCGTTAGAAGGCAGATGATCAAAATGCAAACGAACGCAATTGGGTAAATCTTGCGGAGAGGCTTCATTCTTATGCCGAACGCAAACTGGGCTCAATCGGCTTGATATGGAAATAGGCTTGATTGAGCCCAATTCAATAAGGGCTGCAATGCTAAGGAGGGAAGGTGGTTTCCCGGGCGGGTCATTGGCGGCGGGGGCCTTCGGCGGGGGGAGTCCTCGGCGGGCGGCCGAAGAAGAGGAGCGAGGGCTGGTTCCGCAGGTTCTCG
>CAZSUJ010000056.1:0-19205 GCA_964609925.1 uncultured Chthoniobacter sp.
TCGACTACGGGATCGCCCGCTTCCGCGGCCTGCGCGTCCTGCCGGGGCAGGAGGAGGCGGGCGAGGTGCTCACCCTCGAGTTCGCCCGCGGGTCGAAGCTCTACGTGCCTCTCGACCAGGGCTGGAAGGTCTCGCGCTATGTCGGCATCGGCCGGAAGAACCCGGCCTTGAGCGAACTCGGCGACGGACGCTGGCAGCGCGCCCGCAGCAAGGCCGAGAAGTCCGTCATGGCCTACGCGGAGAAACTCCTCCGCATCCAGGCCGAGCGCGAGATGGAGCCGGGCATCGCCGCGCCGTCGGACACCACTTGGCAGCGCGAGTTCGAGGAGTCGTTCCCGTTCAAGACAACCCCGGACCAGCAACGCGCGATCGACGAGGCCAAGCGCGACATGGAATCCGCGCGCCCGATGGACCGGCTGGTCTGCGGCGATGTCGGCTTCGGCAAGACGGAGGTCGCCATCCGCGCCGCATTCAAGGCGGTCATGGGTGGACGCCAGGTCGCCTTCCTCGCCCCGACCACCGTGCTCGCGCAGCAGCACTGGCAAACGATGCGCGAGCGCATGTCCGATTACCCCGTGACGGTCGAGTTGCTCAGCCGGTTCCGCACGCCGAAGCAGCAGAAGACAGTGCTTGCGGGTCTCCGCGACGGCGGGGTGGACATCGTGGTCGGAACGCACCGCCTGCTCGGACGCGACGTGGCCTTCAAGGACCTCGGGCTCGTGGTGGTGGACGAGGAACAGCGGTTCGGAGTCCTGCACAAGGAGCGGCTCAAGGAGAACTTCCGCCGGGTGGACGTCCTCACCCTCTCGGCCACGCCGATACCGCGCACGCTCTACCTCTCGCTACTCGGCGCGCGCGACATGAGCACGATCGAGACGGCACCCCCGGCCCGCGTGCCCGTCGAGACGGTCATCTGCGGCTACGACGAACGGATCATCCGCGACGCCATCCGGCGCGAGCTGGCCCGGGGCGGGCAGGTCTATTTCCTCCACAACCGCGTGAAATCGATCGGGCTGCTCGAGAAGCGCCTGCGCGAGCTGGTCCCCGACGCACGGATCGTGACCGGACACGGACAGATGCCGGAGGACGAACTCGAGGAGATCATGTCGGGATTCGTCGCCGGCCGGGCGGACATCCTTCTCTGCACCACGATCATCGAGAGCGGCTTGGACATCCCGAACGCCAACACGATCATCATCGACCGCGCCGACCGCTTCGGGTTGGCCGACCTCTACCAGCTGCGCGGACGCGTGGGCCGGTCGAACCACAAGGCCTATGCCTACCTGATGCTGCCGCGCGACCTCGCGGGAGGCGGCGCGGGCAAGCGCATCGCGGCCATCCGGCAATACTCGAACCTCGGCGCGGGTTTCCGCGTGGCCATGCGCGACCTCGAGATCCGCGGTGCGGGCAACATCCTCGGCACCGAGCAGAGCGGGCACATCCTCGCCATCGGCTTCGAATTCTACTGCCGCCTGCTCAAGGCCGCCGTGGCCCGGCTCAAGGGCGAGAAAACGCCCGGACGGCCCGACATCCGGGTCGAACTCGATTTCATCGCATCGGATCCCGCCAACGCGGCCGAAGGCCAGCTGCCCGCGTGGATTCCGGCCGACTACATCGCGGACACGCGGGAACGCATCGCCGCCCACCGGCAATTGGCCGAAGCGGACACCCCGGCCGCGCTGGACGAACTGCAGGGAAGCTGGCGCGACCGCTACGGCCGCCTGCCCCCGCCGGCCCGCCACCTGCTCAAGGTCGCGGCCATCCGCCTGCGGGCCGCCGCCGCCGGGGTGGACCTCCTTGAGACGGAGGGAACGGTGCTGCGACTACGCCGCGGGGGGGACTTCATCATGATCGGCCACCGCCACCCCCGGCTGTCCTCGGACGATCCCTCCTTGAAATTGCGGCAGATTCTTACACTCTTGGGGGAATTGTGATTTCCGCCCGCCTCCCGTCCGCCCCGCTCCTCGCGCTCGTCCTCACCCTTGCCGCTGCCGTCCCGGCCATGGCCCAACCGCGGGAACGCATGGTGGACGGCGTGGCCGCGGTGGTGAACTCGAACGTCATCACCTACGGACAGGTGCGCGAGATGCTCATGTTCCGCCAGCGCTCGCTCTCGGAGATGTATGCCGGCGAGGAACTGCGGGCCAAGATGAAGGAATCGCAGGATGCCGCCCTGAAGGACCTCGTCGACCGCCAGCTCATCATCGACTACTTCAACAAGGAAGGCTTCAAGATCCCCGAATACATCGTCGAGGACCGCATCAACACCATCGTGCGCGAGGAGTTCGGCGGCGACCGCAGCGCCTTCGTCCGCACCCTGCGCGCCCAGGGATTCAGTCTCGCCCGCTTCCGCGAGATCGAGCGCGACAAGATCATCGTCCAGGCCATGCGCCAGCGCGCCGTGCGCTCGGACTTCGTCATCTCCCCCGACAAGGTCGAGGCCTACTACCGGAAGAACCTCGAGCAGTATTCGACCCCGGAGGAGATCAAGCTGAGCATGATCATCCTGCGGCCGGAGGAATCGGAGGAGAGCGACCCGATCGAGGCCAAGCGCCAGATGGCCGAGGAGATCCGCGCCAAGCTCACCGAGGGCGGCGACTTCGCCGGCATGGCGCAGATGTATTCGGATGACACCACAGCCGAGTTCGGCGGCGACTGGGGGTGGATCGACAAGAAAACGCTCACCGGCGAGCTGAACAAATACGCCTTCGCGCTCGAACCCGGCAAACTCAGCGACGTGATCCGCATCGGCGACACGTTCTACATCATGCGCGTGGACGCGAAAAAACCCGCGGTGACCCGCCCGCTGGCCGAGGTGCGCGACGAGATCAGCAAGAAACTCTTCGAGGAGGAACGCCTCCGCCTGCAGGACCAGTGGATCGCCACCCTGCGCGAGAAGGCCTACGTGAAGATCTACTGAGCGTGCCCCCGCTCCCCGTCCTCGGCCTCACACACGGCGACCCCGCGGGCATAGGCCCGGAAATCCTCCGCGCCGCCCTCGCCGACCCGGCCCTGCCGAACGACTGCACGTTCCGCGTCATCGGGTCGGACGCCGGCCACACGCCCGGCCGCCCCACCACGGAATCGGCCCGCGCGGCGTGGGACGCGCTGGAGGAGGCCGCGCGGTTGCTGGCCGCGGGCGAGATCGCCGGCGTGGTCACCGGGCCGGTCTCGAAAACCGGACTGGCCGCCGCCGGATTTCCGTTCCCCGGGCAGACCGAGTTCTTCGCCGCCCGCGCCGGGGTGGACAACTTCGCCATGTGCCTGACCGGCGGCCCACTCACAGTCGCGCTGGCCACGATCCACGTTCCTCTGCGCGAAGTGGCCGCCTTGCTGCGGACGGACGAGATCATCCGTGTCGGGCGCCTGCTTTCCGAGTCCCTGCACCGCCGCCTCGGCCGCGCCCCGCGCATCGCCGTGGCCGGACTCAATCCGCATGCGGGCGAAGGAGGACAGTTCGGTGACGAGGAGGAGCACATCATCTGCCCCGCCGTGGAAGCGCTCGCGCGCGGGGGCGTATTCGAGGGACCGTTCGCCCCCGACACCGTCTTCCACCGCGCCGCCGCGGGTGAATTCGACGGTGTGCTCTGCATGTATCACGACCAGGGGTTGATCCCGCTCAAGCTTCTCGCCTTCGACACCGGCGTGAACGTGACCCTCGGCCTGCCTTTCGTCCGGACGAGCCCTGACCACGGGACGGCGTTCGACATCGCGGGCACCGGCCACGCCCGGCATTCCAGCATGCTCGCCGCGATGCAGTTGGCGGCAGAGTTGGCGCACCGCTGACCTGTAGGGCCGGTGTCCCCACCAGCCGCCCGCCACCCCGGCTGTCAGAGACAGCCGCTACAGGACGCAGGAGCTCAAATCATGTATTCCGGCTCGCCCGAAAGCTCGTGCAGGCCGCCTCCCTGCTCGATCGCGCACAACCTGAGACGTCCTGAGATCTCTGCACGAGCTCAGCGAACGCGCATGCTCCTAGCTACACCAAGGAGACAAACGCCGAGAGCTAAAGCTATGCCAGACCAAATCCA
This sequence comes from uncultured Chthoniobacter sp., assembly GCA_964609925.1. Taxonomy (GTDB): domain Bacteria; phylum Verrucomicrobiota; class Verrucomicrobiia; order Chthoniobacterales; family JACTMZ01; genus JACTMZ01. The sequence goes on from CAZSUJ010000056.1 coordinate 4,032, forward strand.
ATGGTAACGCGCGCCCCAGCCGGGACCGATGGCGGGAAACTCGTGGATGATTCCGTCGCGCGTGTAGCGCCCCTGATAGAAAACAAAGTCGAAGAAGACTCCCCCGCGGCGCCCGACACGGAACTCGGGCAGCGTGTCGGGCTTGTTCTCTCCGCCGACTGAGTGAAAGGGGTAAACCGATCCGTCGTTTGGCTGCCAAGGCGACCACTGAAGCCGGTCGGGAGCTGAAGGAAGGCCTGTGCGGGAGATGTTGCGCCACTCGCCATCATTGATGCCCTGCCCTAGGCCGCTGAGCAGCGCCAACAAGCAACTGGCGAAGAGCAGGATGACGCCACCACTGAGCAGGCTGATTCTGAGCATATGCGGTCGAAATGCGGCAGCCGTTCGTGGCTTCGATCACTCAATCCGTTTATACCTCTCGCAATACCCCTTCATTGGGTCATCCGAGTAGATCCAATAACCGTCTTCATCCAGTTCAATTCGGCTCAATAGATGGCGGCGCAAGACGGAGTTGTAAGCTCGGATTGTGAGTGTTGCGCCTTCTCGAGCGACAACTTCATAAGGTTGCTCTTCGACGACACCATCGACCTCGGATACAAGATGGGTCTGGGTCACCTTGACGACATGTTGGCCGAGCGCTTTCCCAATCGCCTCGATAAACTGCTCAGTTAGCTTGCCGAATGTTTGTTCGGACCGCCATCTGGCAAGTGTTACCTCCTTGTCAGACCGGAACGTTCCGACTTGGAGCGACGCCTCCTCGTTTGCCATGACGCATGGCGCGAAGGTGAAGACCGCAAGGAACAAGAACGAGGCTGCACGTGTAGGATTCACCAGCGATCGGAAAGCCCCGGCTCAGATCATGTATTCCGGCTCGCCCGAGAGTTCATGCAGGCCGCACTCGCGCTTGAGGCCGCCGAAGCGGGTGTCCTCGGGCTTCATGCCGTCGGCAAACCGCGTGGTGCTGTGGACATCGCCCACGCTGATGTAGCCCTCCTCCCAGAGCGGATGGTAGGGCAGTTCGTGCTTCTGCAGGTATTGGTAAACATCGCGGTCGCTCCAATCGATGATCGGATGAACCTTGAGCACCCGGTTCTGGCGCTTGAGCACGGACAAATCACCCCGCGTCGCCGCATGGTCGCGTCGCAGGCCGGTCATCCAGACGCTGGCCCCGAGTTCGATGAGGGCGCGGTTCATCGGCTCGACCTTGTTGATGCGGCCGTATTTCTCCAAGCCCTCGACGCCCTGCTCCCAGAGCTTTCCATGGATCGCCTCCTGCCGGGCCGGCGTCATTAGGGGGTTGTAAACGCGCAGATCGAGGCCGAGTCGCGCCGTCAATTCCTCGGCGAAACGATAGGTCTCCGGAAAGAGATAGCCGGTATCCACGAAGACAACCGGCACCTTTGGATCCACCTGGGTCACCAGATGCAGCATCACCGCCGCCTGGATGCCGAAACTCGTGCTGAGAACCGTCTGCCCCGGGAACTCGCCCAATATCCAGCCGACCCGCTCCTGGGGGGAAAGCGGCTCCAACTCGCGGTTCCAAGCCGCGATCCGGGCGTCGTTGATGTCGGTGGACAGGGCTGTGCTCATGAAGAGAGCCCTCCCGATTAGGCCCCGACACGCCCCGGGGCAAGGAGCAAATATCCCCGAATTCCGTGGACCGCCCCCCGCAGCCGCGGCGATAATTTTCCCGTGCCGCGCCTCCCACGCTTCTCCGTCGCCGCCCTCGGCCTCGCGCTGATCGCGACCGCATGCGAAAAGCCGAAGCCGGCCGCCGACCCGTGGAGCGATGCCGGGTTCATCCGCCACGTCCGGGCGGACGCCGAGGGCTTCCTTTCGATCCGTCGGCCTGCGGTTGCGCTCGAGGCCTTGCGTCCCGCGTGGGATGCGCTGTCGGCAGACAAGGCCGTCCAAGCCGCTTGGGAACGCTCCACCTGGGGCACGATTTTTGACGGTGTCCGCAGCGTCCCCGAGGCCGCGCAACTCGCGGCGGCCGTGCCGTTCACCTCGACGGACGAAGTGTTCGTCGTCCTCGGTCCCGGCACCGCGGCGCAGTTGGCGGATCTGCAGCGGATCAAGCGGCTCTTCGATGCGGCCAGCATCCGCAACCTGTTCACCCCGCCCGGGAGCACCCCGCCCGAGGCGCCCGAAGCCGAACTCTTCCCGCAGGACGACCTCAATGCCGCCGCCATGTCCGAGGTGCTCGTGCCCATGCCGCCCGCGATGGAGGCCGCGCTCAAGAAGTTCGTGCAGGACGCCGCCGTGCCGCCCGTGATGCTGGGCATCCGGCTGCCCGCGGGCGACAACGCGCTGCCCGATTTCCTCGACGGCTGGGTCAAGCGCCTGCCGGAGAAGATGCCCCGCGACACGGTGCGGGTGGAACCGTTCGGCGACTTCACCCGCGTGCGCGTGCCCGTGGCCAGCCTCGTGCAGCGCGAGCCGGCCCTGCGGGCCCGCGCCCTCCTCGCCGCGCACATCGGCGATCCCTTCACCGCCACCTACATCATCCGCGACCTCCTGGCCAAAACCACGGTGGTCACCTTCGGCCGCGTGCACGATTGCTTCGTCGTCACGCTCGGGGCCGACAGCGTGGAGCCGTTCATCGAAGGGAATTTCGACCAGTCCCTCGCCGCCACCCCCGACCTCGGGCACCTGCGGCCCCTGCTGGGACCGGACGTTGCAGCGACCTTCTATGCCAGCACGCTCATCACCGGTCTCGCCGCGTCTCCGCCACCCGTCGGCGAATACCTCGACGCCGCGCTCGATGCCGCGCTGGAATTCGCCCCAGCCGAGCGCATCCGCCCGCTGCGCGAGGCCGCCGCGACGCTGCGGACGGAGGCCGACACGCTCTTCCAGCCGCGCGTTTCCGCCACCGCCGGTCTCGTGCGCAAGGACGGCCCCGCTTGGCGGGCCGACTTGTTCGGCGGCTCGCTTGCGCCCCGCCTCGCCTCCACCAATGCCCCCGCGCTGCTTGCGTCCGCCCCGGCCATGGCCTTGCTCTGGACCGAGCACTGGCAGGATGGCTATGCGCCCCGACTGGTGGACTTCGGGGGCGACGTGGCCAGCTTCACGGCCGACTGGCTCGACGCCCTCGGCCCCGTTTTCCTCGACCCGGCCAAGCTGACCCGTGCCCGCGCTCTCATCCGAGCCATCGAACCGCCCGCGGATACCATCCGACAATCCGCCGCCGACCTCCTCGGCCGCGCGCTCGGCAACGACGTGGCTCTCGCCCTGAGCTTGGATGGACGCATGCCCGGCCCGCCCTTCGTGGACGCCGCCGCGGCCAAAGCCGGCCTCCCGCGCCTCGCCATCGCCGCGGGACTGCGCGACCGCGCCGCCCTCGACAGCCTGTGGAGCGAAATCCGCGCAGCGAAGGAATCCAGCCTCGGCCGACCTTGGCCCGCGCCGATTGCCTCCGCCCTGACCAACGGGGGAGTCACCTACTCCTACCCGCTGCCGCTGGCGGGCCCGGACCTCGCCGTCGCCGCAGCCGTGGCCAACAACCGCTGGGTTCTCGGCACCTCCGAGCCCTTCACACGCGTCCTCGCCGACGCCGGCCCGGCGTCCGGCGACAAGCCCAGCGTGCAGGCCATCCGCCTCCGCACCCGCGCACTCGGCGCCTTCACCGCATCGTGGGCCGAAGCCCTTGCGGCCAACCCCGGTCTCGCCTCGCTCGTCCCCCCGCCCCTGCCGTCCGACCCCGGCACGCTTCATGCCATGTCCGCGTTCCTCTCCACCCCTCACCTCTTCGACTACGCGGCCCGTTGGGAGGAAAATACCCTCCACCGCACCGTGTCCATCACGGCCGAGCCCTGATTTCGCCTTGAGACACGGCGAGCGCGCCCCCTAATCTGCCCCTCCCATGTCCGTTCTCATTGTTGGCTCCCTCGCGCTCGACGACGTCAAGACCCCCGTCGAGGAACGTTTCGACCTGCTCGGCGGCTCCGCCTCCTACTCGTCCATCGCCGCCGGTTACTTCTCCCCCGTGCGCCTCGTCGGCATCGTGGGCGAAGATTTTCCGGCGGAACACTGGAGCTTCCTGCAAAGCCGTGGCATTGATCTTGAGGGCGTCCAGCGCGCGCCCGGCAAGACGTTCCGTTGGTCCGGCGAATACATGTGGGACATGAACACCCGCGAGACGCGTTCGATCGCCCTCAACGTGTTCGAAGCCTTCTCGCCCACCCTGCCGGACCGTTACCGCACCAGCGACTACGTCCTGCTCGCCAACATCGCCCCCGACCTGCAACTCCAGGTCCTCGAGCAGATGGAGAAACCCAAGTTCGTCATCGCCGACACGATGGACCTCTGGATCAACATCGCCCAACCCGCCCTGCTTAAGCTCTTGCAGCGCGTGGACATGCTCATCCTCAACGACAGCGAGGCCCGCGAACTCACCAAGGAGACCAGCCTCATCAAAGCCGGCAAAAAAATCCAATCCCTCGGCCCGCGCATCGTCGCCGTGAAGAAAGGCGAACATGGGTGCCTCCTTTTCGGCGAAGACGAGTTCTTCTCCTGCCCCGCCTACCCGCTCGAGGACATCCATGACCCCACCGGCGCGGGCGACACCTTCGCCGGCGGCCTCACCGGATACCTCGCCAGCCGCGGAAACGGAGACGTCAGCTTCCGCACCTTGAAGACCGCCGTCGTCGTCGGCAGCGTGCTCGCCAGCTACAACGTCGAGGCCTTCAGCCTCGAGCGCCTTCGCACCGTCGGACAGGCAGACATTCTGGCCCGTTTCGCGGAGTTCCAAGACCTCGCCCACTTCGACGCCGACCTGCCGTAGGAGTTCAACGCGCGGGGGCCATCCGCTCCCTCAGACTCGCTCGCCACCACTCCGGGCTCCACCCAAGGTGACCCTGATGCCGGGCGATCGATCGGACCGGCCGCACCCCTCCGGAGTGGTCGGTTGCCAGCCGAAGAGTTCGCCAGCGGCGGGTAGTGCGCCGAACCTTCAGCAAGTCATGGCAAGGGGTTGGCCTTGAGAGCAACCGACGCGCAAAGGGAATGGCTGAGACAGAACGCGGTCTGAACACGACGGACAACCAATCATTAGCGGGGCAAGTGCCGACTTCCTGAAGCCGATGGCGCGGTTTGTTGTGCAGCAGGTGCAGGAGCAAGGAGCCGACCGAAGGAGATAGCCGCGCCCAACGGCTGCCGAGCCCTTGGCCAATCCGGTCGCCCCCGTGCCTTCAAGATCTCCCAACCAAGCACCCTCACCCCAAACAAAGACGGATACATGCACTTTATGCAGAAAGTGCATGTATGGGCGATGGAAGACGAATTTAGTCTGTTGACGGATGCGATGCTGGGCGATCTGCCGGCATATACGGACACCTCCCTCGTCGCGGTCCGCCGCAGGCAGGTTCAGCGTAGGAGTTCCGGCCGGATGCCGAAGGACCGCCGCAAAATGCCACCGGGAGGAATCACTTGTATGCCGATCTTGTCCTCGAACGGCACGGGCGGGTTGGAATCCGGCAGGCCCCAGCAGGGCTCGACGCAGAAGAACTCGTCAGACTCGCTCCACAAAGTGAGGAACGGCACTTCGGCGAAATCGAGACTGACCCGCGTCCCCCGCGCCGGCGACTCGAGCACGATGGTCCGCTCGGGCACACCCTCCAGACCGAGCAGGTAGGAATCGGGCAGCCCGCTCTTGGCAAAGGGCATCTCGCCCGTCGCCACGGTGACGACTTCGGTCTGCCCGTTCAGAAAATTCCCCGGCGCGAAATACCTCACATAGCGCCCCGGCGGCAGATGCAGTTGCGCGTCGGCCAGCGAGGCCACGGCGAAACCCGGATGCAACCCGAAGCTCACGTGGGCCGTCAGCTCCGGCTCCTCGTTGGTGAAGGCAAACTCCACCCGCACCGCGTCGCCCACCAATCGGTAGGCCAACTCAAGCGACACGCGCAGCGGATACGCCTCCGGCGGCACACGGTCAGCCGGCACGGAATAGACGAGGCCGTCAGCGGTGCGGCGGGGCGCGTCGAAGGCGAAGCGCCGCAGGAATCCGTGGTTGCCGCCGCGGATGATCCGTCCGCGATAATCCGACTGCTCGTGCCACAGGCGGTGCAAGAAATACCCCATCACCGTCGCGTGGTTCGCCCATCCCGAAGCGGGGGGTGCCGTTTCGCCATCGCGGTAAAGAAACCCGACCCGGCCGCCCCCGTAACCCTTGGCGATACTCACCATCTCGGCCCCGGTGCGCGACACGCGCACGCTCAAGTTACCCGCAGCAATCTCATCGAGCGTCACCCCGCCGTCCGTGATGGTGTTGAAGTCAACCATGTGCGCAGCAGACCACAGGCCTTGCACCCGTTCAAACCCGCCGTGAAAGTCCCCGCATGAGCAAATGGCGTCCGGACGAGGTCGAGGAGATCTTCTGCCGCTCGAGCGGCCCCGGCGGTCAGAACGTCAACAAGGTCGAAACGTCCGTCACCCTCCGCCACCTTCCCACCGGCCTGACCGTCCGCGTCAGCACCTCGCGCTCCCAAGCCGCGAACCGCGCCGAGGCGGTCCGTCTGCTCGCCGCCAAACTCGAAGCCGCCGCCGAGGCCCGACGCCAAGCCAGGCTCGCCGACCTCTCGAAGGAACGTCGCCGGAAAGCGAAGCGCTCGAAAGCCACGAAACGCCGCATGGTCGAGTCGAAGCGACGTCGCGGTGAAATCAAGCGGCGACGCTCCGGACGCATCACGGATTGAGCGCCCTCGCCCCCGCGGCGGCAGGACCACACATATATACGTGTTGCCGCATATACTCGGAGACGAGTATAGATCGCCTTGATGGAGATGAAGTTCATCCACAAACGGCCCCGCGGCTTCCTGCGGCCTCGATTCAACCCACTGCCGTCCGGCAGCCTGCAACGGGCGGAGCGGACGGAACCCTGCACCGCCTTGCCATCGTGAACGCGGACGCACCGGCCAAGAGGCTCGACTTCTTCGAGCGCTACCTCACCGTCTGGGTCTTCGCCTGCATGCTGCTCGGCCTCGCTCTGGGCAAACTGCTTCCCGACCTGACCCGGCGCGTCGGCGAGATGGAGTTCGCGCGCGATTCGCACGTCAACATCCCCATCGCCGTGCTCATCTGGCTGATGATCTACCCGATGATGCTGAAGATCGACTTCGGCGGACTGCGCGGCGTCTTCGCCCGACCGAAGGGACTCTTCGTCACGCTCTTCGTCAACTGGCTGGTCAAGCCGTTCAGCATGGCGCTGCTCGGGTGGTTGTTCATCACGCAGCTTTTCGGCCATGCGCTCGGCTGGATTGATCCGGAGACGGCGAAGAACTACGTGGCCGGACTCATCATTCTCGCGGCCGCCCCCTGCACGGCCATGGTCTTCGTTTGGAGCTACCTGACCGACGGGGACGGTCCTTACACGCTGGCCCAAGTCGCCATCAACGACCTGATCATGGTCTTCGCCTTCGCGCCGATTGTAATGCTGCTCGCGGGCGTGACCGGTGTTCACATCCCCGGCAGCGTCCTGTTGACCTCGGTGATTGTCTTCATTGTCATTCCGCTGGCGGCGGGATGGATCAGCCGCACGCTGCTCATCCGCGCCCGGGGTGAGGAGTGGTTCAACGACCGCTTCCTCCCCTTGTTCCGCCCCGTGACCATCGTGGCGCTGCTGGCGACCCTCACCCTCATCTTCGCGTTCCAAGCGGACAACATCCTCTCGAACTGGTTCGCGGTCGTGCTTCTGGCCATCCCGATCCTTCTTCAGGTCTATTTCAACAGCAGCCTGACCTACGGACTGATGCGCCTTTTCGGCGTTCGGCACAACGTGGCCACACCCGGCGCGCTCATCGGCGCCAGCAACTTCTTCGAGCTGGCCGTCGCGGTGGCCATCACCCTTTTCGGCCCGACCTCACCCGCGGCGCTGGCCACGGTGGTCGGCGTGCTCGTCGAGGTTCCCGTGATGCTCTCGGTCTGCCGGGCCTGCGTTCAGACGCGGGGTTGGTATGAGGCCGCGGTGCCCGCCAAACCCTGAGGCCACGCCGAGGCGAGCGCACGTCAGAGCAAACGGTCTCCGGCAACTCCGGCCGGGACGAACTCGTCGAATTTGGCCGCGAGTTCGTCGAGCTTGGCCAGGTAGTAGGCGACGTTCTCGTCGCGGTTCGCCGGATCCCACTCTTCCACGAGTTTGGCCGCCTCGAAGGCCTTCACGGATTTCTTGTCGCCGGTGATGTAGTAGGTCACGCGGTCGCCGGCCTGCATCTTGCGCCCGCTCCGCAGCGCCAATTCGAACGCGGCGGCGCGGTTGCGCGAGGAGGCGGCAATCTTCTTCTGATACGCCTCGGGGGAATCCTGCAGCGCCTCGGTCTTGGCGAACATCTCCGGCTGCCACGTGCGCTCGCGCAGCGCGCGGGCGAACTCGTCGCGCATGGCCGGGATTTCCGCCGGACGCCCTTCGAGCAGGCAGCGGACAGCCCGCTCGATGAAAACACGCTGGAATCGCTCGAGACCGCGGGACTTCAGCGCCGCACCGGTGATGGACAGCTTCCCGTCGGCGCCGAGCAGCGCGTAGTTCTTGGCCTTGTAGCTGAACATCGCCGCGTATCGCGCATCGAACTCGACCTCGATTCCGGACGGCAGGGTCGCGGACAAATCGGCGTAAAGCCCGTCCCACGTCGCGCCCTCCGGCGGCGTGAAGTAAATCCCGTCGGTGTCGATCTCGATGACCCCCGCGCCCCGCGCGCGCAGCCAATCCACCATGCCGCGCAGGATTTCGCGTCCCTTGGCCGTGACCGCCGCGGCGGCCTCGAAATCGGCAAAGTTCCCCTGCGCGAAGCCGAGATAGCCGTAGAAGCTGTTGATCAGGATCTTGAACGTGCCCTGAAGGGCGTCGAGGCGCGACTGCTCGGCGCCGGACGACGTCCGCATGGCCGCCTTGGCTTCCAGCCGGAAACGGCGCAGCCGTGCCAGGAGGTCGCGGAAGATGCCCAGGGAATCGGACGCCGGGAAGATGCCGAAGGTCAGCATCACGGACGGGTAAAGCGAGGCGATGTCGCAGTGCCACACGTCCTGCGCCACGCCGGTGAAATAGACTTCGGTGAGGCCCCCCTCGAATCTCGCCGCCTCCGGGAGGGCCGGAATGGCGTGCCCGCGATGCAGGTATTCGCGCAGGAACAGGCTGTTGATCTTGGTCGCGTTCCCCCGCAGCACGATGTCCTGGTAGTTGTAGGGAAAGATCATGGCCTGCGTGAACCACGCCGGACTCAGCGCCGCCGAGAGCGCCCGCGTCTCGCGCACGTCCTGCAGGGCGTAGCGCTCGAAAGTCGCGCGGTCCTCGCGGTGCGAAATCGTGATCTCGCGCGCCCCGAGTTCCACCCGGTCCTCCTCCGCCACCCCGAAATGCCGCGCCGCCGCCTTGAGCCCGAAGCTCTCCAACTCCCGCGCCCCCACATCGTGGAATTGCACGAGGAACAGCGTGTCCACCACGTGCCGCCCGTGGATCTCGAACTTGCGGTATTGGATCAGCCGCTCCGCGATCTGCAACCGCGACGGATGCGAGCGCAGCACGCTGCCGTCCCGTCCGAGCGCGAGCTTCAGCCCCAGCTTGCGCGCCCGCGCCTCGAGGTAAGGCAGGTCGAACTTGAAGATGTTGTGCCCCTCGATCACATCCGGATCCCGCGCCGCCACCAGCGCGACGAATTCCTCCAACGCCGCCCGCTCCTGCTTCTCGTCCGCCGGATCATCAACGACAAGGATCCGCTCCCACCCCGAGCTGTCGCTCAACGCGATGGCCAGGATCGGATCGCGGGCCGCGTCGGACATGGCCCCGTCCGCCCCCGTGTGCGTCTCGATGTCCACCTGCATCCGGCGCAGGTCGCCGAAGGACATGCCCTTGAACAAAGTCCGTCCGCTCTGCAGCAGGTATTGCTGCACGAGATCGGGCAACGCGAAGAGTTCCCGCTTGTGCGCCGTCCGTGCCTTGGCGAACGCGGCCGCCGTGTCGAACGTGACCACGAAACGGAATGCACCCGCGCCTTCCAACTCCCGCACGTCCCCCGGCACCGGCTCGCTCGCCCACGCGAACGGACAGTGCCGCACCTCCTCAACCGTCGTGCCCGCCCCCTCCCGCCGGTAAACCTGCACCCGGTCCGGCGCCGAAAACTCCACCGCCACAATCCCCGCCATCGTGTCCGCCCCGAAGAGCACGGGGTCGTGTTCGATTGAAAGAGTGGATGAGTCCTTGGCCACGGATGGAAGAGGATGAGCTAGGCCACCAAGGCCCCGAGTTCTCTCAAAACTAGCCATTACACCAAGTCGCGACAACGTGCGAACGGTGAGCCGGCTGCTGTCATGCGTAAATGCAGCGTCCTCGTCGACCGCATGGGCTCCGACCCGGGATTCGACTGGCGCGAGCAACTCTACGCCAACCGCGCTTCCGCAAAAACGGCCTTCCTCCACGTTCCCGCCGAAGATAGAACGCACCGCATGAACCCCTCCCTGCTCCGGTCTTGGTCCGTCGGTGCCGCTCTCCTCGCCGGACTGCTCTTGCCAGCCTCCGCGGACACCTTCGGCAGCGGGACCAACCAGTTCACCATCGACTTTGTCACCATCGGCGCGGCCGGCAACACGGCGGACACCAACGGCTACGGCGCCGTCGGCTACGAATACCGCATGGGTGTCCACGAGGTCAGCACCGCCATGATCGCCAGCGCCAATACCCTCGGCGGCCTCAACCTCACCCCGGATGTCCGGCCGCCCGAAGTTTCAGCATCGGGACTGTCCTGGAACCAAGCCGCCCGCTTCGTCAACTGGCTCAACACCAACAGCGGCTACCCGGCCGCCTACAAGTTCGCCCTGCAACCCGGAGACCCCGGTTACGATTCCACCGCGAATCTTCTGCTCTGGGCCACCAACGACCCCGGCTACAACGCGGCAAACCCCTACCGCAACGCCGGCAGCAAGTATTTCCTGCCCGGCGAAAACGAGTGGTATAAGGCGGCCTACTACAACCCCGCAGGCTCGAACTACTTCATCTTCCCCACCGGCAGCAATTCCGCCCCGACGCCCGTGGCCTTCGGCTCATCACCCGGCAGCGCCGTCTACAACCAGATCGCCTTCGTCGGTCCCGCCGCTGCCACCAATGCCGGCGGACTGAGCCCGTTCGGCACGATGGCCCAAGGCGGCAACCTCGAGGAGTGGACGGAAACCGCGTTCAGCGGCGCGAACACGAACCCCGCCTCCACCCGCACCCTCCGCGGCGGTTCCTGGACCAACACCGCAACCTTTCTCGAATCCTCCTGGCGCGGCCAAATCCCTCCCGACTTCCCTCTCTCCAACGGCGGCTTCCGCGTCGCCGCCGCCGGGACCAACAGCCTGACCGTCCTCACCCTGCAAGCCACCACCAACCTCTCCACACCATGGCAGAACGTCACCCTCACCCCTTCCATGGTGACCCCGGGCGGCCAGATCAACCTCGGCGCCACCCCCGCCGGAGCCGAGTTCTACCGCCTCCAGATCGAGATCGTCCAACCGTAGGTTGCTTGCTGCAGATCGGACTCTTCCGCCGAGAGCGATTTGCAGCCGACAGCCATCCACATCTTCGAGGGTTGGCTGCGCTTCCGCGCCCAGCCGTCAGAGGACAACGTAGGCTTTCGCGCCTCCGGGGATCAGCGAGGGGTCGATCCTGGCATCGAAGGTGGCAAAGCGGCCGCCGTGTTTCACGGCCAAGGCGAGAAGGCAGAAGTCGGTGATCTGCTCCGAGGCTGGAAGGTGCGGAAAGGTGCCCGCCGAGGTGAGGCTGAGGTCATCGGGCCAGAACTGATGGCCCGGACTGGCCAAGATGCCGGCGAGCAGGTGACGGGCGGCTTGGGCGGAACCCGGACCACCGGGGTATTTGCGGCTGCCAAGGATGCGGAGAAACCCGTTCTCGATCAGCGGACAGGTGGCCCACCCATCGCGCGTGAGTTCGGCGGTAAAAGCCTTGCGGGCAGCGGCAGCGTGCGGGGGGGGCGGATCGCAGAGGGCAATCAGGACATTGATGTCGAGCAGATGAATCATGCCCTCGGCGGAGGAAAGGCACGGCGGCGCTCCTCCTCGTTAATTTCCGCCTCGATCTCCTTGATCTTATCCAAGGTGATCTTTTCTCCATGCCCCCTCTTGAGCACCAAGAATCCGAGGGGCCCGATCTCGAATTTATCCGGAGCCGGGTTGGTCGTTTGCGGAGGGGGGGCCAGTTCGCGCCGCAAAGCGTGTTCGATTATGGCCTTCAGAGTCGTGCGCCGCCGGGAGGCGACGATCTTGGCCTCAACCAGTAAATCATCGGGGAGCTCGATGGTGGTTTTCATGAATATGGGTCAGCGTATGGGAATACGGTCACATGCCAATCTACCGGCCTTTGACAGCTTCCATACGAAGGGACGTTGGCTCACCCCACTGCCTATCCCAGGCTCCACTTTGCCCAGCGGCGAGGAACAACACCGTCAGGCTGCCAGCCTTCCCCCGGAAAAAGTGCAATAAACCATGACCGACCCCTTTGCCTTGCTTCATGACCGACCCCTTTGCCTTGCTTCTCAGGATCCGCTCGCGGCGACTGCTGTCAGACGAGCCCCTTGCCGGGAGATTCCGGACGATGAACACCGCGCGGGCGGTAACCGACTGCGTTGGAGAGTCCGAGCAGGTCCGCCATCAGCCAGACGATACTCAACCACATCTCCGTGCCTTGGAGTGACGGGCGGCGGCGCTCGATCTGGAAGTCGAACCCGCGCTCGTTCTCCCAAGCGCGGAGCACGCGGGGCAGACGCCGGACCACCCAGGCCTCGGCCTCGGCGCGTCGGCGGTCGGTCTGCTTGAGGCAGAGCCAGAATGGATGGACCACATCGAGAACGTTGCAGGCGTTCTCCTCCGCAGCGGTGAAATAGGCCCGGTCGCCAGAGTGTGTCATGACGACGTCCATCGCTGCTTCGGGATTGGGGAGAGGACGTCCGAACTGGGCATAGGTGCCGCGTGTGAGCCGGTAGAAGCCGTTGACCGGGAGGAGAAGTCGCTTGTCGCCGGTCGGACTGCCCCACATGCCAGTGGCGGGATCGCACCGGGCTTCGAGCCAATTGAAAAGCGCCGCAAGCGGCGGGCGGTGGCGGAAATGGACTGCGTTGGCGAGGAGACAGGTCGCATAGGTGTCGATCCAGTCGCCTGCACCCCACGCATTCGTCTTCCAGGGCAGAAGGGCAAGATGGCGGAGAAGAGGCGCCCGACGAAGATCCGCCGCGTTCTTCACCGGCCGGGCCAGCGAGGAGCCAAGGCATTCAAGAGCATAATGAAGCGCCATCGTGTTGTAGCGCGCCGCCCGGGCGGGATCTTCTGGCGGCACAAGCGGACCGTTGTGATGGGCGTCCTCGAATGCGTGCTCGGGCACCAAGCCGGTTACAGGGTCCTGAAAGTCACGCAGGCGGGTGATCCACTCCGCAGGTGCGAGGCCGGGAGGAACCCGTCCGAACATCGCGGCGATCTCCACGGCGTCACACCACGGGCGGATGCGGAGGCGGCCACCCGGCTCGTTCCGCCAAGCAACACCGCCAGCAAGGCGTGACCAGGTTTGGTAGCGGCCGAGGAGTGCATCAACTTGCCCGGCGACGCGGCCCCCGAAGCGTTCAAGACGGGTTTCGAGCGAGGAGGGAGCGCGGCGACGTGGAGCAACCGGCACAGCCGGGGACTTGCGGAGGCGGATCACACGCGCGGGGTTCCCTCCCACGATCGCGTAGTCCGGGACGGATTTCGTCACAACGGCACCGGCTGCGACGATCACATGACTGCCCACGGCAACGCCATCCACGATGGTGGCATGGGCGCCGATCCAGACATCGTCGCCAAGGGTGATGCCACGGCTGGTGCAGGGCTGCCGGTAAACGGGGATGTCCGGATCGGCAAAGCCATGGTTGAACCCGACGAGGCAGGCGTAGGCGCCGATCCGGACGCCTGAACCGCCGGTGATCGGCCCGCGGAGAGTGGCAAACGGGTTGATCGTGCTGTGGTCGCCGAGCCGGACAGGACCGGTGACATAGGCATGGGCGGCGACAAAACCGTCGGCACCAAGGACGAGCCCTCCGCCGGATTCGCCGCCGACAAACGCAGACCGGGCAACGTAACAGCGGGGTCCGAACCGCGAGCCCGTGTCTTTGCCAAGGGCGCGCTGGTGCGCGAGTTGGGCGCGCCTTTCGGCGGGCGTGGCCTCGCCCTTGAAAAGCCACGGCAGGTGCTCAAAGCGCTGAACTCGGCGATCGTTGGTCCAGTGGTGAGCCGGCATGGATTCCAGCGTTGCCTAATCCTGAGGAAAACCAAGACCGATGAGCCCTGGATCACGACACCCCCACGCGCTGGGTTCATGCAGCCTGATAGCGATCCGGCAACCACGATGGAAGGGGCACTCGAGAGCGCTGCTGGCGCCACATGAACTGGCTCACGACGCCAAAAGCTCCCGGTGACGGAAGCAGGCAGTGACGTGGTCATTGACCATACCAACGGCCTGCATGAAGGCGTAGCAGATGGTCGAGCCGACAAAGTTGAAGCCGAGCTTTTTCAGGTCCTTGCTCATGGCGTCGGATTCCGCGGTGCGCGTCGGGAGTTGGGCCATGGAGGCCTGAGCGTGTTGACGGGGCCGGCCGTCCACGTAGCGCCAGAGGAAGGCGTCGAGGGAGCCGTGCCTCTCAATAAGGTCAAGGGCACCGCGGGCGTTGCGGATGGCGGATTCGACTTTGAGCCGGTTGCGCACGATGCCCGGGTCGCGCAGGAGCCGCTCGATGTCGCGGGGGGAAAAGCGGGCGATTTTCTCCATGTCCCAATTGGCGAAGGCGGCGCGATAGTTTTCGCGCTTGCGCAGGATAGTCAGCCAACTGAGCCCGGCCTGCGCACCTTCCAGGATGAGGAACTCGAAGAGCACGCGGTCGTCATGCACAGGCACGCCCCATTCCTCGTCGTGATAGGCGACATACAAGGGATCCGTCCCGCACCAACTGCAACGCTTTCGCAGAGACTCGGTGGTCATGGTCAGCGGGCTGCGGGCTCGCCGATTCCTTGGCGAGGACGGAAACGGCGGAAAATCACGGGCGGCTTGACGATCCATAGGTGTTTGGGGTCAGTCAACAATTCTTGACAGTCGGCTAATCGACAGCCTTCGAGCGAGTTCTCTCCACCAACATCCGGGACGTCTGACCAAAGGCACCAGCAATTCTGTCA
>CAZSUJ010000057.1:0-18372 GCA_964609925.1 uncultured Chthoniobacter sp.
CCGCAGGCCGAGACAGGTCGCCACGGCGACCAATCCCCCCCCATCCGCCATCTCCGCCGCAGGCGGACCAAAAGAAATCCGGGGGGATGAGAACAAAGTTCGAGCCGAGGCCGCAGGCCGAGACACGCGGAGAGCAGCGCAAGTGATCCCGCTAGATCCATCACATCCGCGATCGCACGCCGTTTCGGTCACACTCTCATGCCCCCGCTCCTGATCGCTGCACTGGCCGGCATTGGAGTCTTGTTCGCTTGGGTGGCGGTGCTTGCCCTCATCCGCCGCCGAATCGGCCGCGGCACGAGGCTGCCGCTCGCGAAAACCTATCTGCGCCCGGCCGGCGAGTCTCTGCGCCGCCGCCTCGATGTGCAGGTCGAGCGTCTCGACGCGGAAATCCTCCTCGTTCCCGCGGCGGCCTTCCTCTTCGCGCTCGGCGTTTACGCGTTCGGGTCCGGTGAGAAACCTGTCGGCCGGCTGCTCGGCCTCGTCGGTGCCGCGGCGCTCGTCCTGCTGCTCCTGCGGTTCAACCGCCATGCCAAGAAGATCGCCAGCCACCGCTTCGGCTACTTGGGCAAGCGGGTCATCGGGGAGGAACTCAACCAATTGCGGGCCTACGGATGGAGCGTCTTCCACGACGTGCCTTTCGACGGCAAGCCCGGTGCGGGTCCTTTCAACGTGGACCATGTGGTCGTCGGGCCTGGGGGCGTTTACGCGATCGGGACCAAGACGAGGAGGCCGCGCCGCGCCGGGGACGGACACGAGGTCGTCTTCGACGGTCGTTTCCTCCACTTCCCCTCGGGCAAAGAGTTCCTCGGCCCCGACGATCTCCGCTTCCGCGCAAAGACGCTGGCCTCGTGGCTCTCACAATCACTCGAGCGCGATATCCAAGTCATCCCGGTGATGGTGCTGCCGGGCTGGCGCGTGCGGTGCGAGGGCGACTCCGACCTGCGGGTGGTTTCCGACGCGGAATTGACCTCGCTTTTCCGAGGAGAGAGTTCCCCGAGCGTCCTCGATCCTGCCGCGGTCGAGGCCATCCGGGCCGTGCTCGAGGATCGCTGCCGGGACCTCGTTCTGGAGTAGGCGGGCTCCCGGCCGGAGCCCCTGGAAATTCTCCCGCCGCGGTGGCACGCAATCTGCTCTCAGTATTACGGAATCAACCACCCGTAATATCCATCCACTCAATCCGACCATGAAAACCACCGTCCTCCGCCGCCTCATGACGTCCGTCGCCGCGCTCGCCACGCTCGCCGCCACCGTCACCGCCGCCCCGCTCAAGATCGGCTACAGCGACTGGCCCGGCTGGGTGGCTTGGGAAGTCGCGATCCAGAAGGGCTGGTTCAAGGAGGCGGGCGTGGATGTGGACTTCGAATGGTTCGAATACGTGCCTTCGATGGAGGCCTTCGCCGCCGGCAAGATCGATGCCGTCTGCGTGACCAACGGCGATGCCCTCGTCACCGGTGCAACCGGGGCGCCGAGCAAGGCGATCCTCATCAACGACTTCTCCAACGGCAACGACATGATCGTGGCCCAACCCGGCATCAAGTCGGTCAAGGATCTCAAGGGCAAGAAGGTCGGCGTGGAGGTCGGCTTCGTCGGGCATCTGCTCCTCTTGAAGGCGCTCGAGGCCAATGGCATGACCGAGGCGGACGTGGAGCTGGTCAACGTCCCGACCGCCGAGACGGCCAAGGCTCTCGCCTCGGGTGACGTGGCTGCCATTGCGGCATGGCAGCCGAATTCCGGCCAGGCGCTCAAGGCGGTGCCGGGATCGACGGCCATCTACTCCAGCGCGGACGTCCCGGGCCTCATCTACGATGTGCTGGCGGTCAACCCGGCCAGCCTCTCCGAGCGACCGGAGGATTGGGCCAAGGTGGTCAAGGTTTGGAATCGCGTGGCGGCGTTCGTCAATGACCCGGCCACGCAGGACGAGGCGGTCGAGATCATGGCCGCCCGGGTCAACCTCCCGGCCGAGGAATACAAGCCGTTGCTGAAGGGCACGAAGATCCTCAGCCCGGACGAGGCCAAGAAGGCCTTCGCCAAGGGCGACGGACTCGATTCGATCTACGGCAGCAGCAAGCTCGTGGACAAATTCAACGTGGACAACAAGGTCTACGAGAAGCCCCAGCCGATCGACGACTACTTCGATCCTTCCCTGGTCAAGGGCCTCTGAGTCGCCCCGGCCTCGCGCGGGACGACCATGGCAGGCACGGACAAGCGTTGGCTGGCGCCCTTCGGCGAACTTTCGCCGGGGCGTCAGGCTTTCCTTGTCTGGCTTTCCTTCCTCATCCCCATCGCCGTCTGGGCGCTGGTCAGCTACGTGCCGTTCATCTGGCATCCGCTGGTCAAGATCACCGACCCCGGCGGCGTCTCCTACTTCACGGTGGACGGCTTGGTCGAGCGGCGCACGTTCGAGGCGGAGAACGCGAAGATGGCGGCTTCGGGTGGAAGCCTGGCTGCCGGCCTCCCGGCGAATCCGGTGTTCCTGCCGGCACCGCATGAGGTGGCGCAGTCGTTCTACCGCGCCTTCACCACCCCGCCGCGGCGCACCGGGGAAAAGTGGCTGCACGAGAGCCTCTGGCAGAGCGTGCAGATCATCTTCTGGGGCTTCCTCATCAGCTCCGTGGTCGGCGTGCCTTTGGGAATCCTCTGCGGAACTTTCCAATTCTTCGCCAAGCTGACCGAGCCCTTCGTGGATTTCACGCGCTACATGCCGGCACCGGCTTTCGGCGCGTTGGCCGTGGCGGTGCTGGGCATCTACGACGCGCCCAAGATCGCAATCATCGTGATCGGCACCTTCTTCCAGCAGGTGCTCGTCGTGGCCAACACCGTGCGCAAGCTCGATGTCTCGCTGGTCGAGGCCGCGCAGACCCTCGGCGCGAAACGCCGCCAACTCCTCTCCCGCGTCATCGTGCCGGGTTGCATGGTGGACCTCTACAATGACATGCGGATCCTGCTCGGCTGGGCGTGGACCTACCTCATCGTGGCCGAGTTCATCGGCGCCAGTTCGGGCATCACCTTCTTCATCAACCAGCAGGCCAAGTATCGCATCTACGACAACGTCTTCGCCGCGATCATCATGATCGGAATCATGGGCTTCATCACCGACCGGGTGCTGGCGTGGATTGGACGGCAGATCTTCCCCTGGCAGAAGACCTCCAAGCCCGGCCTGCTGCGCAGCGCGCTCCTGAACCGCCGCCGCAAGGAGGCGGCCTCCGCCGCATGAGCGCGCTCGAACTGCCCAGCCATCGCGACCAGTCCCCCGAGGTCGCTGCCCGCTTCGCCCGCTTGCTGGCGCGACCGGTCATGCTCGACGTCCGCGGGTTGACCAAGGTGTTCCACAGCCACACCACGCTCGACAACATCTCGTTGCAGGTCCACCGCCGGGAGTTCCTCTGCGTGGTCGGGCCCTCGGGTTGCGGCAAATCCACCCTCATCCGCATCATCGCCGGCCTCGAGAGCCGCACCGCCGGTGAGGTGCTGGTGGACGGCAAGCCGGTGGACGGGCCCGGTTCCGACCGCGGCATGGTCTTCCAAAGCTACACGCTGTTCCCCTGGCTGACGGTCAAGCGCAACGTCATGTTCGGACTGCAGGTCACCGGGCAGGGGGCGACGGTGGCGGAAAGCGAGGCGAGGTTCTGGATCGAACTGGTCGGACTCTCCAAGTTCGAGGACGCCTACCCTCACGAGTTGTCCGGCGGCATGAAACAGCGTGTGGCCATCGCCCGCGCGCTTGCGAACCGTCCGCGCATCCTCCTCATGGACGAGCCGTTCGGCGCCCTCGATCCCAACACACGGGCGCGGATGCAGTCCTACCTCCTCCAGATCTGGCGCGAGGTGGATGTCACCATCATCTTCGTCACCCATGATCTCGACGAGGCTGTGCTCTTGGGTGACCGCATCCTCGTGCTCGGGGCCAACCCGAGTTCCATTTTGGAACTGATCGAGAACCCGGTGCCCCGTCCCCGCCGCGCCGCCCAGGCCCTCACGCCCGAGTTCCTCGCGGCCAAGCGGCGGATCGAGGAGCTGATCCACGGACCGGAGGACGCCGCGCCCATCCTGCCGCGCATCCGCCTGACCGGGGCGGGGGACGATGTGGAGTGAGGCGCTTGACGTCCATTGCAGTATTACGAAACGCACAATGAGTATTACCAAGAAAAGGCGCCCGAGGGCTGGACGGGGCGGTGCGGCTGCGGACGGCGTCCGGCGCATCAGCATCTCTCTGCCGGCTGATGTCTCCCGCGCGCTCGACCTCATGGTGGCGGAGCGGGGGTTGGAGAACCGCTCGAAGGCCGTCAGCGAGATGATCGCGCGCTCCCTGCTTGAGCGCCGCGAGGGGGCCGACGCCGGGACGGTCATGGCGGGCATCATCTCGATCGTCTATGACGAGGCGAGCGGGCGCCTCGTGCAGAGGCTCTTCCAACTGGAGCGCTTGCATCTGGCCGAGGTCATCAGCTCGCTGCACGTGCAATTGGAACACGGCCACCGTATGGAGGTGTTGATCGTGCAGGGGCCGGTGCGGATTCTGCGGGCGATCACGGACAAGATCCTCGCCTGCAAGGGTGTCGTGTCCTGCAAGCTGAGCCTGACCGATGTCCTCATCCCGCCCGTCCACGCCGCCAACCGCGGCCACCGGAGGTCTCCACGATGAGTCTGCTCCGCGAAGACCTCCCCGGCGGAGCCATGTGGTCCATGCGCCTGCGTCGCCACCGCCTTCTACGCCTTGAGGCTCTCGGCCCCGGCGCCAATGTCTCGGCCTTGTTCTACAACGCGGCCGAGCCGCTCGACCGGCTCAACGTTCCCGACACCCTCAAGGCCCTGCACACGGCCAAGCTGACCCGCGGGCACGTGCTCATGAGCGACATGGGCCACGCGCTTGTTTCGATCGTGGAGGACACGCTGGGCTGGCACGACCCGCTGGCTGGGCACATCACGGCCACGCACGTGGAGGCCAAGTTCGGCACGCGGCGCTACCAGGAGCACCGCAACGAATGGCACCGCAACGCCCGCGACAACTTCCTCGTCGAGCTGGGCAAGCATGGACTCGGCCTCCGCGACATCGTGGCCAACGTTAACTTCTTCTCCAAGGTCACGGTGGACGACGACGGCGTGATGCATTTCGTCGCGGATCACTGTCCGGCCGAGGCCTCAATCACCCTGCGCACGGAGACGGATGTCCTTGTCGTGCTGGCCAACTGTCCGCACCCCATGCATCCGGGCGGCGAGTATCCGCGGGTGCCGGTGCGCGTGGAGATCAGCGAGGCGGAGGCACCCGGGCCGGACGACTTCTGCCGCAACTTCCGCCCCGAGTGCGGGCGGGCCATGACCCTCAGCGAAAGGCTGCACCTGTGAGCACGCTCGTTTACACCGAAAGCCCCCTGCGATTGGAGGATGCCGTCCTGCGCCACGTCATCCCCGCCGGCGATGGCTGGTTCCATCCGGTCAAGTCCGGTCAGACCTTGCGCATCGTCGATCTCGAGGGCAACCAGGCCGCCGACACATTCTTCTTCAGCGCGTCCGATCCGGCCGAGCGCTACAGCGCGCAGGACACCATCCGCGAGCAGGGGAGCATCTATCTCACGACGGGCACCGTGCTCATGTCGAACCTGCTGCGTCCCATGCTCACCATCACGGCGGACACCTGCGGACGGCACGACACCCTCGGCGGTGCCTGCGCGGCCGAGAGCAACATGGTGCGTTACGCCTTGGAGAAGCGGTTCATGCACGCCTGTCGCGACACCTTCCTGCTGCAGATGCTGAAGTCGGCGTTCGGGGTGACCAAGCGCGACCTCGCGCACAACATCAACTTCTTCATGAACGTCCCCGTCACCCCCGAGGGCGGTCTCACCTTTGCCGACGGCGTGTCCGAACCCGGCAAATACGTCGAAATGCGCGCCGACATGGACGTGCTGTGCCTCATTTCCAACTGCCCCCAACTCAACAACCCGTGCAACGCCTACAACCCGACGCCAGTGGAAGTGGTGGTTTGGGATTAGTCGTTAGTCATTGGTCATTTGTCATTGGGTTATGAAGGGGAAGTCTTTTGAGGATTTGAATGTCTACCGGGCGGCGGAAGGGCTGTCTGACTTGATCTGGGGGATCGTGGGCGGGTGGGATGAGTTTGCGAAGGCGACCGTCGGGCGGCAGTTAGTGCGATCGGCCGATAGTGTCGGTGCGAACATTGCCGAGGGCTACGGTCGCTCCACTTACGCGGACAACAGGCGCTTCGTGGCCATCGCGCGTGGCTCGCTCTGCGAAACGCGCCACTTCCTCCGCAGAGCACATCAAAGAAAGCTGCTCACCAAATCCCAAGCGGACGAGTTGAAGGAACTGCTGTCCACCCTCCCGCGCTCGCTCAACGCCTACCTCCGCTCGATCGGTCCCAATGACCAATGACCAACGACCAATGACTAAGCTCCTCATCGCCAACCGCGGGGAGATCGCTTGCCGGATCATCCGCACGCTCGACCGCATGGGCATTGCGTCGGTTGCGGTGTATTCCGAGGCGGACGCGCATGCGCCGCATGTGCGGATGGCGGGGGAGGCGGTGGCTCTCGGGCCGGCCCCGGCGGCGCAGAGTTACCTCGATGCGGAGAAAATTCTCGCGGCGGCGCGGGCGACCGGAGCAACCGGGATTCATCCGGGTTACGGGTTCCTTAGCGAGAACGCGGAGTTCGCGGCGGCGTGCGAAGCGGCGGGGATCGTGTTCGTTGGTCCGACCGCGCAGAACATGCGCGACTTCGGGCTCAAGCACACGGCGCGCGCGCTGGCCGAACAGGCCGGCGTGCCGGTCTCGCCGGGGACGCCGCTGCTCGACTCGGTCGAGGAGGCGGTGGTGGCGGCGCGGCGGATTGGCTTTCCCGTCATGCTCAAGAGCACGGCGGGGGGCGGGGGCATCGGGATGCAGATGGCGGCGAATGAGGAGGAACTGGCGGAACGCTTCGCCTCGGTCCAGCGCCTCGCGCAGAGCAATTTCAAGGCGGCGGGCATCTTCCTGGAAAAATTCATCGCAGCCGCGCGGCACGTGGAGGTGCAGATTTTCGGGGACGGACAGGGGACGGTCGCGGTGTTGGGCGAGCGCGACTGCTCGGCGCAGCGTCGCAATCAGAAGGTGATCGAGGAGACGCCGGCGCCGGGCTTGCCGGATGATCTGAGGTCGCGACTGCATGACGCGGCTCGACGGCTCGGCTGCGCGGCGCTCTATCGTTCGGCCGGGACGTGCGAGTTCATGTATGACGCCTCGTCGGGCGAGTTCTACTTCCTCGAGGTCAACACACGCCTGCAGGTCGAGCATTGCGTGACCGAGGAGGTGTCCGGGCTCGACCTCGTCGAATGGATGGTGAGGCTCGCGGCCGGGGTGAAACTGCCGCTGGAGACGTATGTCCACCGTCCTTCGGGCCACGCCATCGAGGCACGGATCTACGCCGAAGACCCGTCGAAGAATTTCCAGCCGAGCTGCGGCCTGCTGACCGAGGTGTCCTTTCCGGAAGGTGTGCGCGTGGACGGCTGGGTCGAACGCGGCGCGGAGGTCACGCCGCATTACGATCCGATGCTGGCAAAAGTGATCGCGCATGCGCCGACGCGCGGGGAGGCGCTCGAAAAGCTGGCCGCGGCGCTGCGCGCCACGCGGATCGACGGGATCGAGACGAACATTGATTACCTCGGGGCCATTCTGGCGTCGGACGCCTTCCGTTCCGGCACGACCACGACACGCTCTCTCCAGACGATGGAGTTCACGCCGCGGACCATTGAGGTCCTCGAACCGGGGACGCACACGACGGTGCAGGACTATCCGGGGCGGGTCGGGTTGTGGGAGGTGGGCGTTCCTCCTTCGGGTCCGATGGACCATTTCGCGCTCCGCGCGGCCAATCGCATCCTCGGCAACGCCGAGGGCGAGGCGGCGTTCGAATGCACCGTGACGGGGCCGCGCCTGCGATTCCATCGCGACGCGCTGGTCTGCATCACAGGTGCGGACATGCGGCCCGAGGTGGACGGCGCCGCGGTGCCGCTTTGGCAACCGGTGGCGGTGCGTGCGGGACAGACGCTCCGCCTGCGGGCCATCGAGGGTCCGGGCTGCCGCACCTACATCGCGGTGGCGGGCGGGTTCGACCTGCCACTTTATCTCGGGAGCCAGTCCACTTTCACGCTCGGCGCCTTCGGCGGGCATGGCGGACGCATCCTGCGCGCGGGCGATGTGCTCAAGCTGCGCGGGGAGGCAACCGGGCGGGCCGTTTCCGTGCCGCCGCCTGCTTACGGCAACCGTTGGGAGATCGGCGTGCTTTATGGTCCGCACGGGGCGCCCGATTTCTTCACGCCGGACGACATTGCCACGTTCTTCTCCACCGATTGGCGGGTTCACTACAACTCGTCGCGCACGGGTGTGCGCCTTATCGGGCCGAAGCCGCAGTGGGCGCGGACGGATGGCGGGGAGGCGGGGTTGCACCCGTCGAACATCCACGACAACGCCTACGCGATCGGCGCGATCGACTTCACGGGCGACATGCCGGTGATCCTCGCGGTGGACGGGCCGAGTCTCGGCGGGTTTGTTTGTCCGGCTGTCATCGTGCAGGCGGAACTTTGGAAGATCGGGCAGTTGCGTCCGGGTGACGAGGTGCGCTTCGTGCGTTGGACGGCCGAGGAAGCGGCGGAGGCCGAGCGGTGTCAGGATGCCTTGCTGCAAGGGAAGGCTGAGGCTCCGGCCTTGCGGCGGCCTGCGGCCGGGGAGGGGGAGGCCATCCTGCATGTGCTGCCCGCCGAGGGCGACAACCCGCAGGTGGTTTACCGCCAAGCGGGCGACCGCTACCTGCTGGTCGAATACGGTCCGCCGGTCCTCGACCTCACGTTGCGGTTCTGCGCGCATGCCCTGATGGATTGGCTGCAGCGTCATCCGCAGGAAGGAATCCTCGACCTGACGCCCGGGATCCGTTCCCTGCAGGTCCATTTCGACAACCGGGTGCTGCCGCGGGAGAAGCTGCTTTCGCTGTTGATCGAGGTCGAGAAGACCCTGCCGCCGCTGGACGACATCGAGGTGCCGAGCCGGATCGTGCATTTGCCGCTCTCGTGGGACGACCCGGCCACGCGCCTGGCCATCGAGAAATACATGCAATCCGTGCGCCGCGATGCGCCGTGGTGCCCCAGCAACCTCGAGTTCATCCGCCGCATCAACGGCCTCGATTCCATCGAGCAGGTGCGCGAGATCGTCTTTGCGGCTGACTACATGGTGCTCGGTCTCGGCGATGTCTATCTGGGTGCGCCGGTGGCCACGCCGCTCGATCCGAGGCACCGGTTGGTCACGACGAAATACAACCCGGCGCGCACGTGGACGCCGGAGAACGCGGTGGGTATCGGCGGCGCCTACCTTTGTGTCTATGGCATGGAGGGGCCGGGCGGATACCAGTTCGTCGGCCGCACCGTGCAGATGTGGAACCGCTGGCGCCGGACGGCGGACTTCGCCGAGCCGTGGCTGCTGCGGCATTTCGACCGCGTGCGTTTCCATCCGGTCAGCGCGGAGGAACTCCTGCGGTTGCGCGAGGACTTCCCGCAAGGCAAACACCGGCTGCAGATCGAGGAGGGAACTTTCCGCCTCGGGGATTACCGGCGGTTCCTCGGGTCCATCGCCGCCGAGAGCGCGGAGTGGAAATCGCGCCAGCAGCGCGCCTTCGACGAGGAGCGCGAGCGTTGGGCCTTGGCCGGGGCGGACGAGGTGGCGGCCGATCCCGTGGACGAGGATGCGCCCGAGCCGGGTGTTGAAGTGCCGGAGGGCGGCCATGCGGTGGACTCGCATGTCACGGCCAACGTGTGGAAAGTCTGCGTTGCGCCCGGGCAGTCGGTTGTCGAGGGCGAGACGCTGCTTGTGCTTGAAGCGATGAAAATGGAGATCCCCGTGGTTTCGCCCGCCAGCGGCACGGTTCATGCTGTGAGAACCGGGGAAGGACAGATGGTCGCTCCCGGACAGACCCTCGTCATCATCGCCCCATGACCCCCGTCGAACGCGTCAAAAAAGCCTTCTCCCTCATCCGCGAGCGCGGGAAGGACGGTGTGTGGCTTTCGTTGGTGGACGAGCGGAGCGCGCTCGCGCAAGCCGAGGAGGTGGCGGAAAGCGGCCTGCCGCTTGCCGGATTGACCTTCGCGGTGAAGGACAACATTGATGTCGCCGGGTTGCCGACCACGGCGGCCTGTCCGGCGTATTCCTACCGTCCGAAAGGCAATGCCTTCGTCGTGCAGCGCCTGCTCGACGCCGGGGCGATCGTCATCGGCAAGACGAACCTCGACCAATTCGCCACCGGGCTCAACGGCACGCGCACGCCGCACCCGATCCCGCGCAATGTCTTCAACCACGACTACATTCCCGGCGGTTCGAGCGCGGGTTCCGCCGTGGCCGTGGCGAGCGGCGAGGTGGACTTCGCGTTGGGGACCGACACGGCCGGGTCCGGACGCGTGCCGGCCGCGTTCAACAACCTCGTCGGGTTCAAGCCCACGCGCGGACGCTGGTCGAACTCCGGCCTCGTGCCGGCCTGCCGTTCGCTCGATTGCATCACCGTGATGACGAAGACGCTGGGCGAGTCGCTGGCGGTGGACGCCGCGGTGGCCGCGTTCGATGCGGCCGACCCGTGGTCGCGCCGCGCGCCGTCCGGCTTCCATCCGCGCACGGGGCGCGTGGCCGTGCTGGCGCCGGATCAGCGGGATTTCTTCGGCGACACCGATTGCGCGCAGCTCTACGCCGAGGCGCTGCGGCATGCGGCGTCGCTCGGGTGGACCCTGGAGGAATTCGATTACGCGCCGTTCCTCGAAGCGGCCGCGCTCCTCTACACGGGGCCGTGGGTGGCCGAGCGTCGCGCGGCCCTCGGCACTTTCTTTGCATCGCATCCGGAGGACATCAACCCCGTGGTGCGCGGCATCGTTGCGGGCGGCGACCGCTTCTCCGCCGTCCAAGCGTTCGAGGCGCAATACCGTCTCAACGAACTCGTGCGCACGACCTCGCCGCTGTGGGAGCGTTGCGACTCCATGCTGCTGCCGACCGCGGGGACGATCTACACGGTCGCGCAGATGCTGGCCGAACCTGTCGCCCTCAATTCCAACCTCGGCCGCTACACGAACTTCGTGAACCTCATGGACCTCTGCGCCATCGCCGTGCCGGCCGGGTTCCGCACGGACGGCCTGCCGTTCGGCGTGACCTTCATCGGACCCGCTTGGACCGAGCCAACGCAGGCGCGGCTGGCCGGCGAATTCCTCGGGGAGCCTGTGCATGCCGTGCCGCCCGGCCACATCCGTGTGGCGGTGGTGGGCGCGCACCTGCGGGGCGAGCCGTTGAACGGTCAACTGCTCGAACTCGGCGGGACCTTCGTCACGCAGACGCGCACGGCTCCGTGCTACCGGCTCTTCGCCCTGCCGGAGAGCCGTCCGCCCAAGCCGGGCCTGGTCCGCTCCGAGGGCGGCGGTTCGATCGAGGTCGAGATCTGGTCGCTTTCCGAGGCCGCTTTCGGACGGTTCGTCGCCGCCATCCCGGCGCCGCTGGGCATCGGATCCATCAGTCTCGAAGACGGTTCATCCGTCCCCGGCTTCCTGTGCGAAGGCTCCGCTGTCCGAAACGCCCTCGACATCACCTACTTCGGCGGCTGGCGGGCTTACCGGCGGTCGGTGGGGTGAATGCCGCGTTCGTCCCGGCGGTCTGAACAAGGCGTTTGGCCACGGATGGGGGAGGATGGATCGGGAAAAGATGTGCCGTTTGGCAAAGGCACAACTGCGAGTGCCTCAACCGGGCGGGGTGTTCGGGATTACTTTGCGTAGTGGAAGCGGAGTTGTGCGATCTCGAGATTCTTTCCGGAGATGCGGTAAACCATCCGGTGCTCGTCGGTGATGCGGCGGGACCAAAAGCCCGCGAGCGCGTGTTTCAAGGGCTCGGGTTTGCCGATGCCCTCGTAATGGCTTCGCGCGGTATCTTTGATCAGTTCGTTGATCCTCCGGACCAGTTTCCGGTCGGTCTGCACCCAGTGTTGGTAGTCTTCCCAAGCTTGCGGGGAGAAAACGAGGTTCAAGGGGGGAGGGAGTTGAGAGTTGAGGGATGAGGGTTGAGAGATGGGGAGGAAGGGAGGCGCGGGGCCACTCGGTAGGGCTCTCGGTGGGGCGGAGCCTTTGTGCGAGGAATGTGGACGTTCAGCCTGCTAGGCCACCCTTCCGGGTTCAGGCTTCCGCCAAGTCCTTGAGGCTCTTCTTCACGGTGCGGCCTGAATTCAGGCTTTCAATGGAAGCAATCAGGCGCTTGGCGTTGGTGGGTGACCGAAGGAGATAGGCCGTTTCCTGGAGCGATTCGTAGTCCTCCAGCGAAAGCATGACGACAGCCTGATCGCGATTGCGGGTGATGATCACCGG
Source organism: uncultured Chthoniobacter sp. (assembly GCA_964609925.1). Lineage (GTDB taxonomy): Bacteria > Verrucomicrobiota > Verrucomicrobiia > Chthoniobacterales > JACTMZ01 > JACTMZ01. The sequence goes on from CAZSUJ010000057.1 coordinate 12,358, forward strand.
GTCATGATCCAGACAGACCTTGTCCATGGTGGATGCCAAGTTCTCTCTCGCTGCGGTGTAGGTTATGGCAGTCATCTGGACAGGATAATGGACAGATGTGGGCCTTTTATCAAGCTTGGCGGGTTTCGGGGGAACGCCCAAGGTCACCCGCACCTGCCCGTGGCGCGCTTCGTGCCAAGGAGCGAAGCGACAGCACGAAGCGTGACGCGGGTAGGTGTTGGGTGCGCTTCCCTGTTAGGCCATTTGTTTGGTGTTGGAGCCCACGCTCCCTCACCCAAGAAATCCATGACAAGGTCGCCAAGGCTGAGATCGAAAATCGCTTGGCAGGCAGCCTCGCCGCCATCATCAGAGTGCGCGTCCAAGACGAACTGAAGAATCTCAGAACGTTGCGCTGCCAGATCGGATTCGATCTTCCGCCAAAGAACCTGAGCAAGATTGTAGCTGAGTTCAAAGCTGTCGCCTGGAATCCCCCACGATTCGCCTGTCCAGAACTGCTGAATCGTCCCCTCGTTCCAGTGTGCGGAGTGCTTATCGTAGACCTCCTGATCGAGGTGGAAAATGTCTGATCCGCAAATCACCTGCTCCATCCGCATCGCCAAAGCCTCGTTGAGCCATGTTGGAATCGGCAGGTGCCCGAGGCATCCATGCGTCAGCTCATGAACAAGAACTGTTCGATATGAGGAGTAGTCTGTCGTCGGAAAGGCGAAATGGAGGTAGCCCTCGCCGCTGAGACAAACTCCGCCAGACATCGGACTCTCTCCATCGGGATAGAAGTAGGTGATGTAGCCATAGTAGTCGTCGAGACTAGAGAACATCATGACAACATGCTTGCCGAATCCCTCGTCCGAAGCGACCCCGCGTAGGCTCAGTAGGATCCTCTTCAGCGAATCCTCGTATGCCCTGCAAGCGTCCTTGATGACGCCCATTGGCGCCTCAGATAGAATCATGAAGTTCGCTGTCTCATGAACTTGGTAGTCTCCTCCAAGCTTCTCTCGAATTCGCTCGACCCAAGCTCGTGAGGCTTCTTTCCACGCCGTGTTCCATTCGGATTCAGGGAGGGACTTCTCGATGATTTCAGAAATTGCAGCCCAGTCGGGGTAACAGAAGCCATCCTTGACGTGGAGGTATCGAGAGATGTCGGGGAGTGATGCCATCTTTACGCTTAACGCTTCGGATCAGGCAACGGCGAGCAGGAAGCGTCGATAACACGACAGGTAACCTTCGAGCCGTTGCCTGTATACGCTTTGTTCGCCTTTGTTCTCGCGGTGGTCACTGTCATGGTTTCAGTGGCGTGCGATGAGGTGCTTGTATATCAGTGTAGCTGCGACCAAAAGCAATACTGCCATTCGAATGATGTTTCCGGTGGTGAACTCCCTCTGCCAGAAAGTCTTCTTCGGTGTAGGTCGATCCCAATCGCTTTGTGTGCCCCAGTCTGACGCTGATGAGAAGATCTCTCCCTCGTCACCGGTCACAACGCCGCCAAAGTGAGGGGCGATGGAGGCCATATACTCGATGATTCTCGGCCCCTGTGGATTCTTTGTGAACACCGAGGCATCTCCCCTTGAATAGTGCAGAGCTAGGTTGTCATCTCCATCAAGAATGGCGGTGATGAAGTCTGGGGTCTCTTCTACAATCTTTAGTTCAGGACGGCTCGCCATGAAGTCCCTCCACTCTTGCTCGGTGATGCCAGTGCTCGGTTCAGGTCTGTTGAGCGTGATGTGATACCCCATGACGAGTGGCTTTGTTAGTTGGGCGAACGTTTGCCGTCAGCAATCGACTCCTTGGCTCGATTTGCTGGGCGGCAATGCTCGGTGTTTCCGATCTTCTTCTTTCTCATTCACCATTAAATCAAGAATCCGACGTCCTTCAGCCGTGTTGAGAAAACTCCGCAACAGGTTTGTGGAAGAGGTCTCTTTGGCAACGGAAATAAATCGCGGGTGCTTCGGCGAGGAGAAGCAGTAGAGTTCGTAAAGGCTGCACGCCGAGCAGGCCACTTTGCTCGCCTCGATCATTGAGTCGCGAACCAAGGGAAGATCCGTGCTCAGATACCCGTCGAGCGCGGCGCGGATCAGGGCAGTGGAGCGGCGAAGTATCGTCTCGGGCGAGAAACCGAATAATGGACCGAGACACCACTTGCCCTCTCCTGGCATCGACACCTCCAGCTTGGACACTGGGAATGCCGGTCTCATGCCATCACCGAACACTGGAGGACATTCGCCGAGCGCAACGAGGTTGGCTGGTCTGATTTGTTAGGCATTATCGGTTCGCCTACGCATCGTATATGCCTGAAAGCCCAAAAAGAGAGTCATGAAGATGAGAAAGAGTATCGATGGGATGTGAATCCAAGCCCGTCCGGAGTGGAGCCCCCACCACAGATCTACTGCATGTGACAAAGAGCCGTCGCCGAGCGATGGGCTAAAGAAGACGGCAACCCCTGAGATGTAGCCATGCCACAGCTGAAACGCACAGAATACCGCGAGGGCGGCGACCCTCAGAGGCGTTTGTCGGAGTAGCACAAAAACGGACAAAGCAGCACCGATAGCAACCGCCACACCAATCGAAATGCTACTTGTGAGGCGATACCGCTCTACAAAAGCCGCGATCTGCGAGTTGTCGGGCGTTGGCGTGCAGAAAACGAACAACAGTTGCTGAGCCAATAGCTGCGCCAAGAACAGAAGGCACAAAATGCCCGCTATTCGGACGCCTGGTTTGCTCATGGGTGTTCCTCAGTTGCCTAGACCTTATGGCTGCGGTGCTCTTTTTGGGTGGCGGGCGCAGCCTCGAAAGATGGTGGTGTGCTTGCTGTTTATAGGGCCGCGTGCTGCCCGTGAGGGCCTACGTCGAACTCAGCTAGGCCGAACGGGCGACCAAGCGTAAAGAGAGAGGTGAGAGAAAGGCCGGTCGGTCGAAGCAGAACCGGCCGGTGCGCGTCTAAGGATCAGCTGCAGCGCCTTGTTAGCTCTATTTATGAGTTTCTTCATATACACACGCGCGAAGAAATTGCATGCCTAGATCGGTAACAATAATTGCTCCATGGGCAACCTGAGGCTTGTAGCCGTCAAGATTATCTATACCTTCTACAGCGAGCTTTACTTCAGGGCAGTTCTCGAGAGATGTGTAAATATCTTCTCCCTCTCGCTGTAATGTGTAATTTTCTCTAAGTTCTAATAAGCCCAAGCGCTGTAAATTCACAAGGTAGTTTGAACCAAGGTTTGGGCACTTAACTCCGGCTTGTTTTGGAACTAGTGAAAAGTTTCTAAGGACCCATGTCCCCAAACGTGAATCAACTAGTTCTTTTCGGAGATCAAGCATCGGGTGAATTTGGCTTCCCGCGAAATAACGCATAATGAGCGCCTCGTCAGGAGACATTTGTTTGATTATTTCAACAAAAGCTGGGTGTGCTTCATGGGCAGTTTTTGAATCAATGGAGGTAGCAAGCAGATTCGTATATAGGTCGCGAAGCGACTCTTGATATCCTGTATATCGTAATGCTTCAAGCGCAGGGCCTGCCACGTGAGGCTCAGGTGACTGAAGACGCTCAGCCGGTAATTCCTTGAGCTTCTCACTTACTTTTTCTGTAACGTGATCTCGAATTTTTTCGTAGCCCCAAACAAGTGCTGAGACCGGTGCCAAAAGTATGTGGAGAGTTTTCGCAACTGTTTGTAGCGCGGTGCCGACTTCTTTGGCGGCTGGCTGAATAACATCTGGATATACAGGGACGGCTTCGAAAATGCCTTTTACCGTCTCTGCGGTATCGCGAATTGTGCTGTTGTCATTCATCATTGTTGTAGGCTAACGTATATTGGACAACATTGTAAAATAACGGAATTGGCCAACACGTTGGTCAATGCAATAAGAGCAACCCGTGAGGAGACCGGCTACAGAGATATCCGGCTGGGGAGAGCGGGTTGACGCGCTTTGGGCGACGGAAGGGGTGGAGCAGAACAAGCGTCCGTGTTGGACGGCGTGGGTTAGGAGGCTCGGAAAGTTCATCGCTCCGAAGAAGCTCTATGGGGCATCGCATCAAGAAGTGGAAGCTTTTTATCAGCGCATGGCTTCAGAGGGGAGTGCGGCTACCGGGGATTGGCCGGGGTAAGGTCCGATGGCTGCCGGGGCTGGGAGTCACCCGATCCGCGGGATCGTCGGGATGAGATCGAAATGGGCGTTGCGGGAGCAGAGGACGTCCGGCTGTCCTTCGCAGAAGTCGAGGAAGCGGTCCGAGTCGATGAGGATCTTCACCGCCAGTCGTCCGGGTTGACACGGTCCTGCTCCTGCAGGGTCTCTCGCCAAGCCTTGAGACCTGTCTTGGGGGCGGTGCTGACGAGATGCCGCAGAGAGCGTTGGCGGACGGCGGTGCCGTCCATGCCGAGGCCGCGGGTGATGGCGCGGAGGGTGGCTTGGTTGAGGCTGACTTCCTCCGTGGCCGCGACCTCGCGCAGGCGCGCGTCCACGCACGGCGGCACGTCACGGACGGTGTATTGGACGGGTCGCCTCTCGCTCATGCCTGCATGAAGGCATAGCGTTGCAGGCAAATCAAGAGATCGGTCCGTTCAGGGCGCGGGCGGACGGCGTTCGGCGAGGTCTGAGAGGAGGAGGACGGTCGAGGCGAAGGCGGCGAGGGCGAGGATGGCGAAGAGGAGGTCGGTGAGTTCGTTCATGCCGCCATCCCATCACGGGGGGTGGGACATGCGCTGGGGGAGGGGCAAAAAAAAAGCGGCAGGGCCGGAGCCCTGCCGCTGGAAGGGAGCGCTACGATCAGGCGCCCTTGGGATTCGGGCCGTAGGCGTTGGTGCCGGGCTGGCTGTCCATGCAGGCGAAGACGATGATGACGATCACGCCGATGAGGGGAACGAGGCCGATGAGGGCCCACCATCCGGATTTGCCGATGTCGTGCAAGCGGCGCACGAGGAGGGCGAGGCCGGGGATGAAGACGGCGAGGGCGTAGAGGCCGCCGAGGAGGCCGCCGGTGCCGATGATTCCGTCCACGATGCTGAGGATCACGGCGGCGATGATGTTGAAGAGGACGAACATCCAGTAGGCCTTGCGACGGGCGCGGCCGTTGAAGTTCACGTAGTTTTTCCAAGCGTCGATATACCAGTTCATGATTTGTGTTTGTGGTGGCAGTTCCGGGTTCTTTGTAGGGGTGGAGCCACGAGGAGCAAGGCCAAAAGCCGCGCTCAGGGAAAGCGGGCGGTGAGCCAGAGCATTTTCGGAAAAGCCATAGCCACGGATAGCAGAGGATGGAGGAGGATGATTTTGCGCCGGCACACCGGCGCAAAAAGGCTTCCTGACGGCGAGCCAAGCGCCATATCGCAAGAATAGCTCATCTGGTCGTGCGTTGATGGCTCCCTCAGAAGACTCGAAGTTGTGCCGGAGCCGGAGTCCGCCGCAGCGGACGGAGACAGCCGAAGGCAATCAGCCGGCACAACTTTCCTCTGCTTATCCTCTCCAATCTTTCCCGATTTGCCTAATACCAACGTCCCCATGCTTTCGGACTTTCGATCGGGAAGGTTGGGATGACCGGCCCGGTCGTCCGATCTGTTCAGGCGGACGATCCGGCGGATCGTCCCTACCTCAGAAGGTTCGGCGGGAAGTCCAATTGCGACGGGCGATTGGTATAGGGCCATCTCGCCAAGCCTCGGTTGTGGCTACATGCTTTCTGAAACCGCTGTAATGGCGGCCGAAGGTGGCCGGTCGCGGTGCCGGGTCAGAGGTTGAGCAGGTCGCGAATGGCGGACTTCACGGACACGAGCTGGGAGTCCGGCAGCCGGCCCAGCCTGCGCAAAAGGGCGCCGGGGTTGATGCTGGCCAGACCTTGGACGTTGACGGCAGAGGGTTTGGGCAGCCAGCGGGGTTTGCCGAGGTCAACTTCACCGCGCAGTCCCCGTATTTGGGAAGTCAGGGGAGCCACCACGACCAAGGCTCGGGCGTCCTCCGGTTGCGGACTGGCCAGCACAAGAACGGGGCGCTGCTTCGCGGCGAGTCCGAAATCCACGATCCAGACCTCGCCTTGGG
>CAZSUJ010000058.1:0-16511 GCA_964609925.1 uncultured Chthoniobacter sp.
ACAAACCTACCCGCAGACTCTCATTCCATTGTGTCCAGTCGCAGGGGTTGGATCAACTCCGCGCACTCCATCTGCAAAATGTAAAGAAGCTGCATAAACCGCATGTTTGGATTCTTCTTCCAGATCACACCTATGAGTTCGAGGATCTGATCGATTCTTTCAGGTGGTCTCATAGGATTTTATTTCTTAGCCGAACGTCCAGGATCAGGCAACCCGTGGGGCATGACCACGAAAGACAATCAAAAACCTCAAAACTATGGCCGAAGAAACTGACTCTCAAACGCCGACAGAGCGCCCCACGAGGTTGCCTGCATCCGCTGGTTATGCCGTTGGGCTGCCTGACACGCAGGGCGGCATGTGCTGGCTGGCCGGCTACGAAAGCGACCCAACGCGCTACTACACGCCAAGCTGCGCACTGATCTTTAAGACACGGGTTCACGCCGTCGCTGCCATTGTGCGAGCACGGAAAACTCACCCCGGCAGGGAGCGGGAATATCGCGTCATCCCAGCGTCCGAGATGGCGAGGCATAACGTCAGCGGTGAGATGCCGCTGGAAGCGAATAAAAATCTATGAAAACCAAATACAACGTAGCCGCTTCCAGCGGTTATCTCGACCGCATTGTTCGGCATTTTCAGGCGGGCAGCGTGAAAAAACGCTGGCGCATTCCTATCTGGGCAGCGTGGGCGACACCATACATCCCACAGCCTCGCTCGCTACGGAGATGGTATTACAAAAAATCGTTCCAGTGGTGGGATCACCCATCGAACCACCACTGGAAAGGTTGGCTGATTGGCGAAGGCAGAACCCGCCTACTTCCCGGCGAGCGCGATCTCTGGACGGGATGCTATTGCTACAGAGAATCTGAGTCTCTGCCGAACGTCGTGATGAGCCATGCGGTTGCTTGGCGCAGAGCCTGCAAAGCAGGATCTGTGACAAGCAATCGCATTGGCTCCATCTACTTGTTGGGCTCCGTGGTTTTCATTTCTTTTCGTCAGTATTCCAGAGAATGCCAAGGAAAGCGACTCGCGCTGGTTCGGTATCTTTCAGTTTTTCTGTGGATAAAATAATAACCGGACGATGTGGAGTCTCTGGTCGTGCACCAAGAGATACTCCCATTGTGGGTAGAACTAATTCAGAACCGTCTTTTGTCATCCATCTAGCGTGAATAACACTCCGGCTCTTCGTATCGTAAATGATGATAATTTCATTTTTGTCGAACGGAGCGTCGGGGATTCGAATACACAGCGACGATTTTTCGGGGGTCTCATTAACCTGCTGATCTCGCACGATTATTATTGGGTGCAAAAAGCCGGGCCAAGATTCACCACGGGCAATAACGGCCAAGAACAGAGAAAATATGAGAGTGATTGTTTTCATTTTGCCCAACGTATATTAGCAAGCCGGCTTGAATATTGTAATAGACAACTGGCTTGCTATTGCAATAAAGCGTGCCAATACTGAGTGGATGGAATCAAAAGGGCCTCGAAGATCATCGTTCGTCGAACGTCTGGAGCAAGCTCTCGCAACGGCAGGGGTGCCTGAGAAGGCTCGAAGGTATGGAACGGCTTGGGTCATGGAGTTGGGCCGATTCTTGGGAACCAAGAAGTTCTATGAGGCGCAACCGGAAGATGTCGAGGCGTTTTACCGTCAGATGGTGGATGAAGGGGTCGAAGGCTGGAAGGTGATGCAGGCAGACGAGGCGTTGAGGGTGCTGTATCAGGCAGTTTATCCTCAACCTTGGGCGGAGCCTTGGAGCGTGGTGGTGCCGGAAATCACGGCCACGGAGCGTCCGCTGGTGCGTCCAGCGCTGTCGGAGGCTCACGCCATGCGGCAATGGGAGGGCAGGCGGGATGACGGCGACTTGCCGGCGCGGTATGCCGGGTTCATCGAGGAAGTCCGGCAGGTGGCTAGGACGCGACATTATTCCTACCGCACCGAGCAGACGTATGCGGATTGGGTGAAGCGATTTTTGGTCTTCACGCTCCCCGAGACGCGGGAGGCGCTCGGCCCGGAGGAGGTGGCGCGGTATCTGGACTATCTGGCCGCAGGGCGGAGGGTGTCGGGGGCGACGCAGAATCAGGCATTCAATGCCTTGCTCCTGCTTTACCGGGAGGTGTTGAAGCGTGAATTCGGGAATCTCGTGGGAGTTCGGCGAGCGGAGCAGCGCCGCCGAATTCCGGTCGTGCTCACGCGGGAGGAGATGCAGGCGTTGTTGAGGGAGGTGCCGGAGGGCTGGCGGCTGCCGGTGGAGCTGCTTTACGGCTCGGGCCTGCGCTTGCTCGAGTGCGTGAGGCTGCGGGTGCAGGATGTGGATTTGTCGCGGTTGCTGTTGACGGTGCGCGGGGGCAAAGGCGGCAAGGACCGGGTGGTTCCTTTGGCGGTGTCGGCAGCGGCGGCCATGCCTGCTCATCTGGAGCGGGTGCGCGAATTGCACCATCAGGACTTGGCACAGGGATTAGGGGAGGCGGCGTTGCCAGAGTCCGCCCGGATCAAATACGCCTCCCGGGCCAAGGATTGGAGTTGGCAGTTTGTCTTTCCCTCCAGCCGCATCAGCGGGGATCCGCGAGCGGGAGGAAAGCTGCGGCGGCATCATGTGCATGAGATTGCGCTGCAGAAGGTGGTGCGGGCTGCGGCCCCAAAGGCGGATCTGGCCAAACCCGTGACCCCACACACGCTGAGGCATTCGTTCGCGACGCACCTGCTGGAAAGCGGGGCGGACATACGAACGGTGCAGGAGCTCCTCGGGCATGCGGATGTGAGCACGACGATGATCTATACCCACGTGCTCAATCGCCCGGGTTTGGTGGTGAGGAGTCCGCTTGATGGGTAGGAGCACGACGATGATCTATTGACTCGGGCCGCGCCGCGGCCTCTCGCCCTGCGGGTCCCGCGTTCGCGGGATCTGCCCCGAGCCCGCCCCGGGCTCCGGTGCTCACACGTGTTGAACCGTCCGGGCTTGGTGGTGCGGAGTCCGCTGGATGGGTGAGGGAGCGGGCTCCCTTGGCACTGACCACTAGTCACTGGTCACTGGTCGTTGGTCATTGGTCACTAGTCATTGGTCATTGGTCAGATGCCTCGGGTGATGAATTGACCCAGGTTGGACGGCCAGGGCTCTGGCGAGAGGGGACAGTTTGCCCGTTCCGATGGCCGCGGACGAGCGGGCCGCTCGTCCCTACCTTACAGGTCGTCTTCCTCGTCGGTGGCGCCTTTTTTGTAGGTGAGGCCGCGGAGTTTGCCGTGGATGAAGGCGTCGAGGTCGCCGTCCATCACGCCCTGGACGTCGCTGGTCTGGACGCCGGTGCGGAGGTCTTTGACCATCTGGTAGGGCTGGAAGACGTAGGAGCGGATCTGGTTGCCCCAGGCGATGTCGCCTTTCTCGCCGTATTGGCGTTCGACCTCGGCGCGCTTCTTGTCCTGCTCGACCTGATAGAGCTTCGCCTTGAGGATTTTCATGGCGAGGTTGCGGTTCTTGAGCTGGCTGCGCTCGGCCTGGCAGGCCACGACGATGCCGGAGGGGGTGTGGGTGATGCGGACGGCGGTCTCGACCTTGTTGACGTTCTGTCCGCCTTTGCCGCCGCTGCGGTAGGTGTCGATCTTGAGGTCGCGCTCCTCGACCTCGATGGGGGCGTCCTCGGGGATCTCGGGGGTGACGTCCACGCTGGCGAAGGACGTGTGGCGGCGCTTGTTGCTGTCGAACGGGGAGATGCGGACGAGCCGGTGCACGCCGCGCTCGGTCTGGAGGTAGCCGAAGGCGTGTTGTCCGGCGACGCGGAGGGTGACCCACTTCACGCCGGTTTCGTCGCCGGGCTGGATGTCGAGGATCTCGGACTTGAGTCCGTGGCGCTCGATCCAGCGCTGATACATGCGCATGAGCATGTCGGCCCAGTCGCAGGCCTCGGTGCCGCCGGCTCCCGAGTGGATGGTCATGTAGGCGTCGTTGCGGTCGAACTCGCCGCCGAGCAGGCACTGGATCTCGAATTCGTCGAGGGCGCGCTCGAGTTCGCGGCATTCCTTGACCACCTCGTTCTCGGCCTGGTTGCGCGGCTCGCCGGCGGGTTCGTCCTCGGCCAGTTCGCGGAGGACGCCGAGGTCGTTGATGCGGGTCTCGAGTCCGCGGAAGGGCTCGATGATGCCGCGGAGGCGGGACACGCGTTCGACGTCGGCCTGGGCCTTGTCCTTGTTGTCCCAGAATCCCGGTTCGGCCATCCGTCCCTCGACGGCCGTCAGTTCACCCGCGAGCTTGTCGTAGTCAAAGAAACCTCCGCAGCTGCGTCAGGCGCGACGCGAGCCCGGAGGTGTCGAGGCTTTCGAAATCAGGGTTGGACACTGGAGCCGATGGTGCGGGGGAGTTCCACGCGGAAGATGGTCTCGCCGGGCTTCATGAGGTTGAGGCGGTCGCGGGCGATGGTCTCCACGTATTCGGGATCCTTGCGCAGGAGTTCGATCTCGCGGCGGCTGTGCTCGAGCTGCGCGGTCTTGACCGACTTCTCGTGCTCGAGGGTGGCGATGCGGGCGCGCATGTCCTGCTGCTGGCGCCAGACGGGGTAGAACATGATGGCGACTCCTCCGAAGACTCCGAGGAGGACGAGGGCCGCGACGAACCGGTTGAGGCTGTGCCAGAAATCAGGCTGGTGCCTCCGCCGGCGCGGGGCGGACGGGAAATCGTCGTCTTCCTGCGGGTCGAACTTCATGTGTGCATCTTGCCGCCGTAAACCGCGTCCTTGCCGAGCAGTTCCTCGATGCGGAGGAGCTGGTTGTATTTGGCGATGCGGTCGGTGCGGGAGAGGGAGCCGGTCTTGATCTGGCCGGAGTTGGTGGCCACGGCGAGGTCGGCGATGGTCGCGTCCTCGGACTCGCCCGAGCGGTGGCTGATGACGGCGGTGTAGCGGTTCTCGCGGGCCAGCTCGATGGCGTCGAGCGTCTCGGTGAGCGAGCCGATCTGGTTGACCTTGACGAGGATCGAGTTGGCGACGCCGGACTCGATGCCCTTGCGCAGGAAGTCCACGTTGGTGACGAAGAGATCGTCGCCGACGAGCTGGACCTTGTCGCCGAGGGCCTCGGTGAGTTTCTTCCATCCGGCCCAGTCGTTCTCGGCGCAGCCGTCCTCGATCGAGATGATGGGATACTTCGCGCAGAGTTTCTTGTAGTAGCCGACGAGTTCCTCGGCCGAGCGCACGCTCTTGTCGGATTTCTTGAACACGTAGGCCTTCTTCGCCTTGTCGTAGAACTCGCTCGAGGCGCAATCGAGGGCGATGAAGACTTCCTTGCCGAACTTGTAGCCGGCCTTCTTGACCGCGACGGCGATGGTGTCGAGCGCGTCCTCGGCCGAGGCGAAGTTCGGGGCGAATCCGCCCTCGTCGCCGACGCTGGTGGCGAGGCCGCGGCCCTTGAGGACCGACTTGAGCGCGTGGAAGATCTCCGCGCCGCAGCGCAGGGCCTCGCGGAAGGTGGGGAGCCCGCGGGGCATGACCATGAACTCCTGGAAGTCGATGGGTGCGTCGGAGTGCGCGCCGCCGTTGACGATGTTCATCATCGGCACGGGCAGGACCTTGGCATTGGGGCCGCCGAGGTATTTGAAGAGGGGCTGGCCGAGGGCGTTGGCGGCGGCGTGGGCGTTGGCGAGCGAGGCGCCGAGGATGGCGTTGGCGCCGAGCTTCTTCTTGTTCGCCGTGCCGTCGAGCGCGCGCATGGTGCGATCCACCACGACCTGGTCGAGGGCGTCGAGGCCTTCGAGGGCGTTGGCGATGGTCTTGTTGACGTTGGCCACGGCCTTGGAGACGCCCTTGCCGAGGTAACGGGAGGCCTCGCCGTCGCGCAGTTCCCAGGCCTCGTGTTCGCCGGTGCTGGCCCCGCTGGGCACGATGGCGCGGCCGGTGGCTCCGCCGGCCAGGGTGACTTCGACTTCGACAGTGGGGTTGCCGCGCGAGTCGATGACCTCGCGGCCGCGGACGTTGGTGATGGTGGTGTGCGTCATGAAAATCAGGCGGTCAGAGACGGGGCGCGCGCCGCTTTCGCGGCAGAATGGGCGCAGTCGTCAGAGAATTTCAAGGTTTTTGAAGGGCTCGATGGAAAGGATCGTGACTTCGCGGTCGCCCGACTCGGCGGGCATGCGCACGGTCTCGCCGGCCTCGTGGCCGATGAGCGCGGTGGCGGCGGCGGCGAGGTAGGAGACGATCCGTTTCTCCGAGTCGCCGTCCCACGCGCCGAGGATGTGCAGGTGCTCCTCCGCGCCGGTGGCCGTGTCGCGCAACCGCACCGTGGTGCCGAGGCCGGCGCGCGAGGTTTCGGGGTTCTCGAAATTGGTGCCGCGGCAGGTGGCGAGCTGCTGCTCGATCTCGGCCTTCTGGCGCATGAGCACGCCCTGTTGCTCCTTGGCGAACTTGAACCCGGCATTCTCGCGCAGGTCGCCCTGCTCGCGCGCGACCTGGATGTCGCGGCTGTTGGCCGGGATGCGGACGTTGACCAGCTCGTCGTAGTCGCGCTTGCGGCGTTCGAGGCTGGCCCAGGAGACGGTGAGGGCTTTGGCGGCGGGAGCGGAACTGGCGGCGGCCTTTTCCTCGCCGGCCTCGAGAAGTTCCTGCAGTTCGGGGCGTGCCTTGATGGCGCGGGCGAGGAGGGCGCGCTTGTCGGTGGCCTCGAAGACGGGCGTGCGCATGATCTTGCGCACGAGGTCGCGCGTGGCTTCGCCGTCGGAATCGCGGATGGCCTCGGCGATGAGCGCCTTGTCGTCGGCCAGGACCTTGTGGAGTTTCACCGCGCGCTTGGTGTCCTTGATGGTCTCGCGCTCGACGATGGTGATCGCGGCCTCGATGGTGGCGGGGTCGAGGAGGGCGACGAGGCCCTCGGGGCGCTTGGAGAGGAACCACGCGAGCAGCTCGGGGTTCGTGTTGCGCTCGGCCAGACTGCGGCGCAGGTGCTCGCGCAGGGCGTCGAGGTGGCCTTTCTCGAGGAGGAGGCGCGTGGCCTCGGCCACAACCTTGCTGTCACCCTCCTGCAGCACGTCGAGGAGAAGGCGATCGGCCGCGGCGTCGCCGGCGGAGGCGCCGGACTCGAGGGCGTGGCGGATGCGGGCGGAGGGCAGGGGCGAGAGGAGGCCGGCCAGGTGCGCGGGCGGATGGGCCAGCATGCTGGCAAGGGTGAGGGCGCTCTCGGGAAGCGGGGACTTGCGACGCTCGAGGATTTCGTCGCGGACGCAGAGCAGGTGCACGGCGTGCGTCGGTTGGCGGCGCTGGTAGTCGGCCGCGGCCTTGTCGAGCAGGCCGAGCACGCGGTCGAGCTCGGTCGGCGCCGTGTCGAATTTGGACAATCCCCGCAGCAGCGCTTCGGCCGCGGCGGCCTGCTCCTTCGGCTGGCGCGCCTTCTCGAACGCATCGACGATGTCGAGGTGCGGCGACTCGGGGCGCTCGCGGACGAGGACGAACTCGGTCTTCTTCGAGGGAATGATGAAGCGTCCGTCGGCTTTCAGCTTCGTGCGCAGGGAAGTCCACCAGCGCTTGAAGGGTTCCTTGCCGCCGTCCGGGAACGCCGCGTCGGGCAGGATTTTCTGCAGGTGATCGGAAAGGGCCTCGAGGGTGAGGCGCGATTGGAAGTCCGTGACCACGCGGTGGACGAACTCGACCGGATTCTCGAGTGCCTCGCGGCGGACGGACTCCGGGTCGGTGAGGCGGCGGGCCTCGACGTGATCGGGGGAGATTGGGGTGAGCGCGGCCGCGGCAAAGCTCATCTGCATCGACTGGCGGCGTCCGCCCGGAAACTCGAGCTCGAGCTGGCTGATGAGGAAATCAGCGCCGGCCACGCGGGCGCAGCCCCAGCTTTTGTGCAGGGCGAATGCCCCGGGGGCGAGCTGCTGCAGAATTTTTGCCTGACTCTGGGTTAGTTTTCCCTCGCTGACAGCCGTCGCCAAATCCGAATCCATATTTCCGGATACCCTACCGGCTTGCTCGGGTCGCGGCGATTGAAAATTTGCCCGGCCGCCGCGGGCCGCTATCGTGCGCCGCGACATGACGCAGGATGAACCCCCGAAGCCGGACGCGGAGGCTCCGTCTTGGAGCCATGCGGAGCCGCGCCTGAGCGAGGAGTTGGAGAGCCTGCTGGAGATCGCGCCGGGGAAGCCGGTGACCTTGGGCGCGGTGGTCGCGCACCTGCACCTGCGCGGTCTGCCGGCGATCATCGTGCTCTTGTGCGTGCCGTTTCTTTTTCCTGTTTCGGTGCCCGGCCTCTCGATGCCGTTCGGGCTGGCCATCGCGGTGTGCGGCTTGCGCCTCGGCATCGGTCACGGGCTTTGGATGCCGAAGTTCCTGCTCGACCGCGAGATCCCGCCCGACCTCCTGCGGCGGCTGGTCGGCGGGGCGGTCTCGTTTTACCGGCGGGTCGAGAAGCTGGTGAAGCCGCGCATGCATTTCCTCCAGCGCTGGCCGGGGATGGTGAACCTCCTCGGTTTCATGATCATGATCGGCGGCATCCTGCTCAGCCTTCCCATCCCGCCCCCGTTCCCGCTCACCAATACCATCCCGGGCCTCGCCGTGATCTTCATGGCGCTGGGCATCATGGAGCGCGACGGGCTTTGCATCCTCATCGGCTACCTCACCGCGGTGATCGGCATCTGCTACGTCGTCGCCATCGGACTGCTCGGCGCCGCGGGCGTGCGCGAGCTGTGGCAGTGGATGAGTGGATAGCGGGTGGCGGGGTGTAATCTGCTTGGCGCGACGGCGGCCGGGGCTGTAGTTCTGGGTTCCCCCCCCAATGATCGCAGGCGTTCCCAAGGAAACCGCGGCGGGTGAAACCCGGGTCGCTGTGACCCCGGCCACCACCGGGAAACTGCGCAAGCTCGGCCTCGATGTCGCCGTCGAACAGGGCGCCGGTCTGGCCGCAGGATTCACCGATGAAGCCTACGCCGCCGCAGGCGCGGTGGTGTCCGTAAACCGCAAGGAGTTGCTTGAATCCGCAGGCTTGGTCTTGCGGGTGCGGCGCTGCCCGGACGACGAGGTCAGCCTGCTCGCAGGCAACGCCGTCCATGTGAGCTTCCTCGATCCTTTCGCGGAGAAGCCGTTGCTGGCCGCCATGGCCGCGCGGGGGATTTCAACGATCAGCATGGAGATGGTGCCGCGCTCCACGAGGGCGCAGAAGATGGACGCCCTCACGTCGCAGGCCAACCTCGGCGGTTACGTCGCGGTCCTTCTCGGTGCCACGCGCATGAACAAGATCCTGCCCATGATGTCCACCGCGGCGGGCACCCTTCTCGCCGGCAAGGTTTTCGTCATCGGCGCCGGCGTGGCCGGTTTGCAGGCCATCGCCACGGCGCGGAGGCTCGGCGCGCGGGTCGAGGCATTCGACACGCGGCCGGTCGTCGCCGAGCAGGTGCGCTCGCTCGGGGCGAAATTCGTCGAGATCGACCTCGGCGGGGAGACCGGCCAGACGGAGCAGGGGTATGCGCGCGAACTGACGCCGGAGCAGTTGGCTCGGCAACGCGAGGGCATGAAGGCCTGCTGCGCCGCGTCCGACCTCGTCATCACCACCGCTCAGGTCTTCGGCCGCCCGGCGCCGCGCATCATCACGCGCGACATGATCGAGGCCATGCGCCCGGGTTCGGTCATCGTGGACATGGCAGTTGAGAGCGGCGGCAATGTCGAAGGCTCGGTGGCTGGTCGCACCGAGGACATCGGCGGCGTGCTCGTGGTCGGCGAGACGAATCTCCCCGGCCGCGTGGCCCAGCATGCCAGCCAAGTCTACGCCATGAACCTTTTCAGCCTCGTCGAGGAATTCTGGGACAAGGAGGCCAAGATGTTCCGCCTCGATCCCTCGGACGACATCCTCGCGTCCTGCCTGCTCACTCATGCGGGCGAGGTCCGCGACGAACGCTTCCGCCTTGCCTAGCCCCGCCATGAATACACTCCTCGCCGCCGCTTCGACCGCCGGATCCTCCTCCCTCACCGCCTACCTCCCGTTGGTCTTCGTCTTCGTCCTCGCGACCTTCATCGGCCTCGATGTCATCCGCAACGTGTCGCGCCTGCTGCACACGCCGCTCATGTCGCTGACCAATGCCATCTCGGCCGTCGTCATCGTCGGGGCGATCTTGGTGGCCGGCCCCGAGGTGAGCGGCGACCACCCGGTCTGGATCACGGTCCTCGGACTCGTGGCCATCGCCGCGGCGGCGGTCAACATCGTGAGCGGCTTCCTCATCACCAACCGCATGCTCAAGATGTTCAAGACGCGCGAGCCGGAGAAGAAGCCATGACCCCGGAACTGCGCGAACTCGCGGTCCAGCTCAGCTATCTCGTCGCGAGCGTCCTCTTCATCTTCTCGCTCAAGTGGATGAATTCGCCGCAGAGCGCGCGGCGGGGCGTTTTCGCCGGCGTGTGGGCCATGGTGCTGGGGGTGGGGGGCACGCTGCTCAACCCGGCTGTCGCCGTCTCCAGCCTCCCGTGGATCGCGCTTGCGGTCATGGTCGGCGGCCTCATCGGCGTGCCGCTCTCGAAAGTGCCGCTCACCGCCGTGCCCCAGCGGACCGCCCTCTCGCACGCGTTCGGCGGACTCGCCGCCGGCCTCGTGGGCACGGCCAAGTATTACCTCTGGTTGCATGAGGGAGGGGAGATGCTGACGGGCTTCCGCGTCTTCGCCATCACCGCGGAAGTCATCCTCGGCTTCCTCACCTTCACCGGCAGCTTGATGGCTGCGGGCAAGCTGCAGGAAATCCTTCCCGGCCGCCCGATCACCTACCGCGGTCAGTTGCTCGTCAACTTCCTCACCCTTGGCGGCGCGATCGCCTGCGCGGTCGCGCTCGTCATCAACCCGCAGTGGTCGTTCCTCTTCCCGATCCTCGTCATCCTGTCCCTGGCCTTCGGTGTGATGCTCATCATTCCGATCGGCGGAGCCGACATGCCCACGGTCATCGCCCTCCTCAATTCCTATGCGGGCCTCTCCGCGGTGGCCATGGGCTTCGTCCTCGACAACCGCCTGCTCATCATCGCCGGCGCCCTCGACGGCTCCTCCGGCCTGATCCTCTCGATCATCATGTGCAAGGCCATGAACCGCAGCTTCAGCAACGTCCTCTTCGGCGCATTCGGCACCGTGCAGGCCGACGCCGGCGGCACCACCGGCACGGTCAAGAGCGCGACGCCGGCCGAGGCGGCCGAGATCATGGAGCAGGCCGACACCGTGGTGATCGTCCCCGGTTACGGCATGGCCGTCGCCCAGGCCCAGCATCGCGTGCGCGAACTCTACGACCAACTGACCAAGCGCGGGATCACGGTCAAATTCGCCATCCATCCCGTGGCCGGCCGCATGCCCGGACACATGAACGTCCTCCTCGCCGAGGCCGACATCCCCTACGACGACCTCATCGAGATGGAGGAGATCAACCCCGAGATGCCGCAGGTGGACGTCGTGCTCGTGCTCGGCGCGAACGACGTGGTCAACCCGGCCGCGCGCAACAACCCGAAGTCGCCCATCCACGGCATGCCCATCATCGAGGCCGACCGCGCCCGCACCGTGCTCGCGGTCAAGCGGTCGATGAAGCCCGGGTTCGCGGGCATCGACAACGAGCTCTACACCATGGACAAGACGCTCATGGTCTTCGGCGACGCCAAGGCCGTTGTCGGCGACATGGCCAAGGCGCTGGCCGGCGACTCCGGCATGCACTGAGCAAGCCGGGCATTTCCGCATTTCCTCGCCCCCTCTTATCTGGTTCCTTGGGGTTCCCATGAGTTCCACACCGCTGACCTCGTCCCCCGCCTGGCAGGCCCTGCAGAAACACCACCGCGAAATCGCCGGATTGACCCTGCACGATCTCTTCGAGGCCGACCCCCGCCGCGGCGAGACGCTTAACGCCGAGGGCGCCGGGCTCTTCCTCGACTACTCGAAGAACCGCGTCACCGCGGACACCCTCCGCCTCCTCCTCGACCTCGCCGCCCAGTCCGGCCTCCGCGAGCGCATCGACGCCATGTTCCGCGGCGACAAGATCAACATCACCGAGAATCGCGCCGTCCTCCACACCGCGCTTCGCGCGCCCCGCGGCGCGAAGATCATGGTGGACGGACAGGACGTGGTCCCGGCTGTCCACGAGGTCCTCGACAAGATGGCCGCGTTCGCCGACCGCGTCCGCTCGGGCCAATGGCTCGGCCACACCGGGAAGCGCATCCGCAATGTCATCAACATCGGCATCGGCGGATCCGATCTCGGTCCGGTCATGGCCTACGAGGCGCTGAGGTTCTACAGCGACCGCGCCCTTCACTTCGGCTTCGTCTCGAACATCGACGGCGACGACTTCGCCGAGGCTGTGCGCGGCCTCGATCCCGCCGAGACGCTCTTCATCATCTCCTCGAAGACTTTCACCACCCTCGAGACCATGACCAACGCGCACTCCGCGCGCGATTGGGTCCTCGCCGGTCTGGGCGGCGACGAGTCGTCGATTGCGAAACACTTCGTCGCGGTCTCGACGAACGCCGAGAAGGTCCGCGAGTTCGGCATCGACACGGCCAACATGTTCGGGTTCTGGGACTGGGTCGGCGGGCGTTACTCGATGGACTCGGCCATCGGCCTCTCGACCATGGTGGCCATCGGCCCTGAACACTTCCGCGCCATGCTGGCCGGCTTCCACGAGATGGATGAGCACTTCCGCACCACGCCGTTCGAGCGCAACCTGCCCGTCCTGCTCGGCCTCCTCGGCGTGTGGTATGCCGACTTCTTTGGCGCGCAGACCGTGGCCGTGCTCCCCTACGAGCAGTATCTCAAGCGGTTCCCGGCCTACCTCCAGCAGCTCACCATGGAGAGCAACGGCAAGAGCGTGCGTCTCGACGGGGCGCGCGTGGACTACGATACCGGCCCGATCTACTGGGGCGAGCCGGGCACGAACGGGCAGCATTCCTTCTACCAGCTCATCCACCAGGGCACGCACCTCATCCCGTGCGATTTCATCGGCTTCGCCAAGTCGCTCAATCCGCTCGGGCGTCACCACGACATGCTCATGGCCAATGTCTTCGCCCAGGCCGAGGCGCTCGCCTTCGGCAAGTCGGCCGAGCAGGTCCGCGCCGAGGGCACGGCGGAGGAGCTTGTCCCGCACCGCGTGTTCGAGGGCAACCGCCCGTCGAACACCATCCTCGCCGAGATCATCGACCCGGCCACGCTCGGACGCCTCGTCGCCCTCTACGAGCACAGCGTCTTCACGCAGGGCGTCATCTGGGACATCAATTCCTTCGACCAATGGGGGGTCGAACTCGGCAAGGTGCTCGCGCAACGCATCATCCCCGAACTCGAGTCGCCGGCCGAGCCGAAGCTCGCCCATGACAGCTCGACCAACGCCCTCATCCGGCGTTACCGGCGCATGAAATGACGCCCCGCCTCCTCCCAGTCCTCGCTGCGCTCGCCCTGCTTGCGCTCACGGGTTGCGATTCGCCCGAACGGACGACGGCCTCTCTCCAGCGCGACCTCGCGTCGTATTCCGAGAAACCCGAACCCGCCACGGCCGCGCGCATCGAGGCGGGGTTCGAGCGCCTCGACGGGCAGATCGCGAACCTGCGCGCCGCGGGACGCGACAAGGAGGCGAACACCTGGCAGCAGGAATCCGATGCCATGCGGCTGCGCTTCACTGCGGCCAAGATGGCCGGCAGCATCCAGAACATGAAGCAGGCGGCGCAAAACCTCGGCAATGCTTTCCGCCAAGCCGGCGAAGCGCTCGGTGATGCACTGAAGGACAAGGAAGCACCGCCGAAGGAGTGAACCTCCTCGCGTCCGCACGCATGACTGCCGTCCGGAGCCTGCCCTTGGCCGCGGCCGTCATCCTGCTCGGCCCCGCCATCCCATCGCACGCAGCGGACCACCGTCACGGCCCCACCGGCACTTACACCGAGTGGAACTGGCCCGAGGCGGCCGGCTACTCGGATTTCGAGCACGGCCTCACCATCGAGCGCGAGCCGCCATCCGGCACCGGCTACTTCTGGTCCCACCAAGTGGAACTGCGCAACGGCGAGACAGCCTACTTCGGGTTGCAGACCCTCGGGGCACATCCCGATGGCACGGATGGAAAAGTTGCCATTTTCTCGATCTGGAAAGCCCTCGCGGCCCGCAGCCCCGGCATCGCCCAACCCTTCACCAGCGAAGGCGAGGGGTATCAGACCGTGATCCCTTACCAATGGCGCGCCGACCGGCAGTATCGCCTGCGGATGTTCCGCAGCGGTGAAAGCCGGCGCGGCACCGAATGGACCGCCACGGTCCGCGACCAATCCACCGGTGAAGTCTCAACCATCGGAACCATCACCGTTCCCAAAAAATGGGGAGGTTTGGGAAACTGGTCCGTCATGTGGTCCGAACGTTACACCGGACCCGAAGTCCGCACGTGTGATGACGTCGGCTACTCCCGGGTCCTCTTCACCGCCCCGACTGCGAACGACGGCACCATCAAGCCTTCCAGCCATCGCAACTACATCACCGAGCCGGCCAACTGCCCCAATTCCCGCGTCACCGAAAGCGGGCGCCGCTTCCGGCAGGAGATGGGCGTGCCGGAGTAGGATCCCGGACCTTTCCCTGCGGCTGCTAGGAACTGCAGCCGGAGTCGGCCATCGACGCGCCGTCTTGCGGTTCGTCTTCGTAGCTGCCGCCGTGACTGCCGGACGTGGTGCATCCGCCCAGAAAGGCGAGGGACAGACAAAACAGGATGAGTGCGAGCTTCTTCATGGTTTCGCGAGGAACGTCGCGATACTGCCCGCCCCTTCCTCCGCCTCGCAAGCGCTAATCAGCCTCCGCCAAGGCGCTTGAACTGGGGCGAAAATCATTCCAATGATTATAGTTGATTCCGTTTGACAAACGCACGTTTGAGACGAATTTTGTGTGTTAACCCCCAACCCCCAATGAAAACCCCACCCCCTCGGCAAACCCCCATCAACACAAATCACAAGGCGTTCACCCTCATCGAACTACTGGTCGTGATCGCGATCGTCGCCATTCTCGCCGCCATCGCGATTCCGTCCTACTCGGCGGTGATGGATCGCGTTTCCGTCACCAAGGTCCAAGCCAAGCAGATGCGCAGCCTCAGCGTGGCCATGGCGCTCTACCGCGCGGACAACAACAACCAGTGGCCCGCGCCGAAGAAGACCGGCGCCTTCAGCAATGAGTTCTTCTCCTGGTATGGGCCGCCGACCAAGGAAGCCGACAGCAAGCTCGTCATGCTCGCCCTGCGCCCCTACCACGGCAAAGGCGAGATCAAGGAGGACGGAACCTACAAGGACCCTTGGGGCAACCAGTATTCGATGAAGTGGGACATCGATAACTCCGGCGCCGTGGAATACTACGGCAAAGGCAACCGCGAGAACGTCCGCAGCGACTTCATCGTCGTCAGCCTCGGCAAGAACAAGAAGCAGGACGACCCGACCAAAGGCACCACCATCGACGACATCTTCAGCTTCTGCGCCTACAAGGACAAGACGGTCTTCCAGTAAGCGCGGCGAAAATCCTGCTTTACGGCGGCGGGCCTGTCGGTGTGGTCTGGTGCCTTGAGCATTCGTGAGGTCCTTGGGCGCCTGCCGTTCCGGCCGCGCTCCTTCGAGACCGTTACCGCCGGCGGGGTGGACTGGGGGAGGGAGATCACCTCCGGCATCACGGTCGGACTGATCGCCCTGCCGCTGGCGCTCGCGCTCGGCATCGCCAGCATCCCGGCCGGCGCGGCCACGCCGCTCCCCGCGCCGGCGCTGGGCATCCTCACCGCGGTCATCGCCGGCTTCCTCATCTCCCTCCTCGGCGGAAGCCGCGTGCAGATCGGCGGCCCCACGGCGGCATTCATCCCGATCGTCCTGCTCATCGTCTCCGAGCACGGCTACACCGGGTTGCTCGTGGCCACCATGATGGCCGGGGTGATTCTGGTCATCATGGGTCTCGCGCGGCTCGGGACGCTGATCAAGTTCATCCCGTGGCCCGTGACGAGCGGATTCACCACCGGCATCGCGGTGGTCATCTTCATCACGCAGATTCCCGACTTCGCCGGACTGCCCACGGAGGGCGGCGTGCCGCGCGAATTCATCGAGAAAGTCCCGTGGCTGCTCGGCCAGATCGGCTTGGCCAATCCGTATTCGCTCGGACTCGCCATGGTCTGCCTCGCCTCGATCCTTCTCTGGCCGCGCCTCGGTCTCCGCTTCATCCCCGGCTCGATCATCGTCATGCTCGCCGCCACGCTGTTCGTGGTGTGGTCGGGTTGGGGCGAAGCCCACGCCGTGGCCACGATCGGGAGCAAGTTCGGTCCCGACGCCATCCCGTCGGGTTTCCCGGCCCCTTCGCTCCCGGCATGGGATTGGGGCATGGTGCGCGAGTTGATCGGCCCGGCCACGGCTATCGCCCTGCTCGGGGCCATTGAATCGCTGCTCTCGGCGGTGGTCGGGGACGGCCTCAGCGGCGACCGCCATGACAGCAACACCGAGCTGATCGCGCAGGGCGTGGCCAACATCGTGTGCCCGTTCTTCGGCGGACTCCCCGCAACGGGCGCGGTGGCGCGCACTTCGGCCAATTTCAGCCACGGCGGACGCACCCC
>CAZSUJ010000058.1:16611-18054 GCA_964609925.1 uncultured Chthoniobacter sp.
GCGCTGGCCGAGTTGGACGAATGGCCGCGCGTGCTCATCCTGCGCTTGCATCTGGTGACGGCGATGGACGTCACCGGCATGAACGCGCTCGAGAGCATCGTCGAACGCATGAAGGCCCGCGGCGGCACCGTCGTGCTCAGCGGCATCCACCAGCAACCGCTCCAGATGCTGCGCAAAGCCGGCTTCATCGAGGTGATCGGGAGGGAGAACTTCCGCGCCACCTTCGACGACGCGTTGCTGCGGGCGCGGGAGATTGTCGGCGGGTGATTCCTCTCCGCGAGGCCAAGACTTGCTGGAAATATGGAAATATGGCAAGATGGCACGGATGAAAACGACCTTGGAGATTCCAGACGACCTCTTCCGTGAGGCCAAAGCCAAGGCGGCTTTGGAGGGGATCAAGCTCAGAGAGTTGGTGGCTCGGGGGCTGCAGCGCGAGGTGCGGGGTGACACAGGCGGCGTTGCCCGCAGACGTGTCCGGTTTCCCATTCTGGAGTCCCGGACCGATCAACCCCTCGACATTCCGGACGATGCAGCGTTCCAAGCCGAGTTGGCTGACGATCTGGCCCGTCATGAAGCATCTTTGCGATATCACCGTCTTCCTCGCACTCAGCCTGCGCAACCACCCGCACCATGCCCGGGCGGTGGAGTGGATGGAGTCCCTCGCCGGGCCGGATCGCGCCTGTTTCTGCCGGGCCACGCAGCAGTCGTGGTTGCGATTGCTCACCACGGCTGCAACCGTCCAGGGAGAGGTGCGATCGAACGACGAGGCCATCGAGGCTTGGCGCATCATGACCGGCGACCCGCGCGTCTCGTTGGTCGCGGCCGAGCCGCCCGGACTCGACCGACAGTGGCTGGCCTTGGCGGGGCATCGCTCGCCAGCTCCGAAGCGTTGGATGGACGCCTACCTGGCCGCCTTTGCGCTCTGCGGCCGGATGCGGCTGGTGACTTTCGATCGGGGGTTCACCGGTTTCCTCGATGCCGGACTCGACTTGTTGCTGCTTCGCTCCGACCGTCCGCAGCCCTGACCGGCGTCCGCGGCGGCTCGGTGCCGCGATGCGGAAGGCATGGGTCAGGCTCTCTCGGCTTGGACGGTTGCCTTCGTGACGCCGGGGCGGCGGGGCGGTAGGGTGGGGGACAAATGGACAAACTCACCTTCGACCGGCTCGGGCTTTCGCCGGAAGTTTTGAAAGCCGTGGCCGCATTGGGGTTCGAGGAGGCGGCGCCGATCCAGGCGGCGGCCATCCCCGTTTTGCTGGAGGGGCATGATGTGGTCGGGCAATCGCAGACCGGTTCGGGCAAGACCGCCGCCTTCGCCATCCCCGCGATCGAGAAGACCGAGGCGGCCGAGCGCGCCGTGCAGGTCCTTGTCCTGTGCCCCACGCGCGAGTTGGCCACGCAGGTGGCCGAGCAGGTGCACAAACTCGCGGCCTTCAAGCGCGGCCT
>CAZSUJ010000059.1:0-17690 GCA_964609925.1 uncultured Chthoniobacter sp.
GGGGGTTTGGTGCAGTGGGGGGCGGACGGACGGGTTTTCAATTTGCTAATGGAGCAAACATGTGCAAAAAGATGTCCCGTGACTCTGAATACTCCCCCTCAGAGGAAGCCCCCTTCCGGCGCGGCCCGCGATGTGCCGGACTCGGGCCAACGAGCGTTGATTTGGGTCGAGGCCCCTGATTTTCAACTCTTGGGAGGCTGGGTGGTGGACACGCAGTTTGTGCACCTGATGGGAGCCCCCTGCTTGGTGGCGCAAGGCGTCGGGGAACCGGTGGCCGATGCGGTGGCTGGAATTGCGATTCCACACGGTGGCACATGGCGACTTTGGGTGAGATGCCGGGACTGGGATCCGGCCCACTCTCCGGGCAGGTTCCGGGTGGCCGTCAACGATGCTTGCTCCGAGTTGCTGGGCCAAGCAACCCACGATCGATGGGCTTGGCAGTCCGGCGGCAGTTTCTATTTGGAGGAAGGCGCGGCAACTCTTGCCTTGAAGGATGCCTCGGGGTTTTTTGCGAGGATCAGCACCCTGATCCTAACCGACGACACGGGCTATCGACCTCCGGATGATCTGGATGCTTTCACGCGGGAGCGGTTGGCCCAGCGCGGTCGGAAGATCGACCCAATGTGCGGCGGAAGTTGGGATGTGATCGTGGTCGGGGCGGGCGTTGCCGGGAGTTGTGCAGCACTTGCCGCGGCCCGGCATGGCGCGCGCGTCTTGGTGCTGCAGGACCGCCCGATGCCGGGCGGCAATGCCAGCGTCGAACTCGGGGTGTGCGTCGATGGGGCGGCGAGTCGGCAGCGGCATGCCCGCGAAGGCGGCATCGTGGAGGAATGCAACCGCCTCCGAGTTGCCGCGAATGAAACCCGTTGGACGGGCACTTTGGAAAGAGCGTTTGGATCGGAGCCGAATCTGACCGCGCAAGTGAACCGCCGCGTGGTGGGTGTCAGGCTGGAATCGGAGAACCTGATCCGCGGTGTCGATGCCATCGATGTGCTCACCGGCGAGCGGTTTCGGTATGATGCCAAGCTCTTCATCGACGCGACGGGTGATGGCTGGGTCGGGATGTTTGCGGGGGCCGAGCGCATGTTCGGACGCGAGGAGCGCGGCCGTTGGCACGAAAGTCTGGCCCCGGAAGTGGCCGACAATGTCACCATGAGCGGATGCCTGCTCGGGCCGAAGGGACTGGGCTTCCGCGCCGAACCCATGGAAACAGATCAGCCGTTTGCGGGCGCGCCTTGGGCTCCGTGTTTCCAAGATGACGCATCGTTCGGGAGACAGGTGCGCGGTGTCACCGGTGGAAACTGGTGGATGGAACATCGTGGATCGCTGGACGACATGCGGTGTGGGGAGCAAGCACGCGATGAGTTGCTCCGGATCACCTTCGGCTACTGGGATTATGTGAAGAATCGCTGGTCTGGCAGGCAGGAGGCCGCAAAGCATCGCCTTGTTTGGGTGCCCATTTCCAATGCGCGGCGGGAAGGCTTCCGTCTGCTCGGAGATCATGTCCTCACGCAGGATGAAGTGACCGGGGCTTTCGACTTCGACGACACCATCGGCCACGGGGGTTGGCCACTCGACGTTCACCATCCTGAAGGCATCTACTCGGGACCGGAGGGGCCATTTCATTCGAACATGCATGTTCCCCTGCACAAAATTCCCTACCGCTGCTGCTACTCCAAGAACATCGAGAATCTGATGATGGCAGGACGCTGCGCCAGCGTGAGTCATGTCGCGCTCGGCACCGTGCGCGTGCAGGGCACGCTCGGTGTGATCGGGCAAGCCGTGGGGACGGCGGCGGCAATGGCGCT
Source organism: uncultured Chthoniobacter sp. (assembly GCA_964609925.1). Taxonomy (GTDB): domain Bacteria; phylum Verrucomicrobiota; class Verrucomicrobiia; order Chthoniobacterales; family JACTMZ01; genus JACTMZ01. The sequence continues at coordinate 1,809 of CAZSUJ010000059.1, forward strand.
GCGGCATCACACCAGCCCGCGCGGTGTTTACGCCGATCATCTCCACGAACTTCAGCAGACATTGTTGAAGGACGACCAGTTCATTCCCGGCGTAGCGAATCAGGACGCTGCGGATCTCGCGCGCAGGGCAACAGTCACCGCCTCCTCGGTGGCCTGCGGAGAAACCTGGCTGGACCTAAGTTTGCGTGGCGGTCGCTGGGTCGAGCTCGATCAATCGCGGGCCGTCTCCTTCCCGCGTGAAGGAAAGAAGGCGCTGTCCGAGATCTACCTCCTCCTGCGCTCGAGGCGGACGGATGCGGTCACCGTCCGCGCTCACCTGCGAGAGGCGGACCAGCCGGGAGACTTTGAGGATTCCCGGGACCTCGCCGTGGGGGCTGCCACCGTATTGCCCGGTGCCCCTGCTTGGTGCCGCTTCCCTCTCCCGGCGCTGACGGCGATGCGATACTATTGGGTGTGGCTGGAGCCGGCGGCGGGCGTGGATTGGTGGTATATGACGAATGAGCCGCTGGATGTCTGGGGGGCGCACTCACCCGACGGGGCCGCGCCATGGCAGGCCAAGAACAACACGTCCTACGCCTTGCTGACCGCATCGCCGGACTTCACGCCGCTCGACTATTCTGCCGGCCACGTGATCAATGGCATCGGCCGCATGACCGGCCAAGCAACCAATCAGTGGGCCAGCGATCCGGAACAACCACTGCCGCAATGGCTCGAGCTGACATGGCCGAGTCCGGTTTCTTTCAACAGGGTTCATCTCACGTTCGACACGGACATGAACCGTCCGCCAATGGCCTACTTTCCCGCTCCGGCAGGCGTGCCCCAATGCGTGAAGGACTACACCGTTGAGGCGGAGGTTGATGGCTCGTTGGTTCCGGTGGTCGAGGTGCAAGACAACTTTCTGAGAAAGCGCGTGCATCGAATCCCGGCGCTGACAACTCACCGGCTGAGAGTCGTTGTCCGCGCGACGCACGGGGACGCCTCGGTCAGGATTTTCGAAGTCCGGATATACGACGAACAATGAGTTCCGTCCTATCCCCATCATCGCGATCTCAGCGAAGAAGCTCGCTCACTTTCGGTTCGAGTCTCTCGCCACTTTCACCCTGCAGAAAACAAAGCAACACCATGCATCGTCACACCATCCCCCTCCTCCTCCTCATGCTATTCTCGTGTCTGCCGCTGGCGGCAGGTCCCGCACCGGAGGCACTCGGCGTGGAGTGCGAAGCCTTTCAGTTTCCGGGCAGTTGGCAAAAGGCGGCCGACGTAACCAGTGCCGATCTAAGGGGCGCTTCCGGCGGAAAGTGGCTCTACTCGGGCATCAAAGCTCAGCACCCGGCAGCCACGGCGATCGAGATTCCTTCCCCGGGAACTTACACACTTTGGGTCCGGAGCCCGGATTATCCCTCCAACCGTCCGGGCGAGCGGCGCTTCGTCGTCAGCGTGGGCGGAAAAGAAAACCCTAAGCAACTCGGGCGGCACGGAAAAAGCGGATGGACTTGGGAAAAAGGCGGCACGTTCGAGCTGCCGGCCGGCCCCGCGCTGATCACGCTGGGCATCCGCGACGGGATCGGACACGCCCGCGCGGATGCGATCGTGCTGAGCCCCGACCCGGACTTCCAGCCGGACGGCAAGGCGCGCCCGGACGGTGTTCGCTGGGTCAAACCATTTCCGGTGGACTCCGTCGAGACGTTCCGTCCGCAGATTTCCGCCGGGGCTGATGCAGAGAAACCGGAGGAGGCTGCTGTGATCGAGAACGAACACCTTCGTGTGCGATTCGTGGCGACCACCCGGCAGGGATTGCCTTCGATCCGTCCGCTCATCGAAGTCCGGGAGGGAGATGGCTGGCGGGAGATTCCTACCGATCCTTCCTCGGAGTCCTACCAGATCGTCGCGGCCAATCCGGACGTGAAAATGGAACTGAACCAGTTCTATCCCACTTGGCCCGTGCTGGCAGAGTTCGAGGTGGGCGGAGCCAAGGTGAAGACGTCGCAATCTCCCGACCCGGTCATCTGGGCGGCCGGGGAGAACTTCGAAGTCATTCCGCGCGGCGCGGTGGCTGACGGACCAAACGCCGTCGTGTTGGATTTCCATCCCACGGAGGCCGGGACATTGAAGGCGCGCTGGGAGCTTCGACCCGGGCAGGAAACGGCCGAGGTCACATTGAGCTTTGTGCCGGCCAAGGCGGGGCAGTTTTCGCTCGGATATCACTTCCCCCGCAGCATCAAGCCGGACGAAGCCGAGGAGTTTCTCATGCCCATGATGGTGCAGCGAAAGCGTTTCCCGGAGAATTCCTATACCATGCTCGACGCCTGTGCGCCGACGCCGCTCTCACTCGTGCAAACATCCGAAGGAGGCAACCCGCTGACCTGGGGCCTGGCCGGCGATCCGTCCATGATCCCGTTTGAATTTCCCACGCCAGACCAGTCCAACTTCGGGATGCACATCCGCAGTGCGGATGGTCTGGCCCAGCCGTCCATTTACGGTCCGGTCATCGGCACGCCCCGGGCCACCGTGGACGCGGGCGCTGAGCTCGACTTCCGCTTTCGCGTCGTGGCGCAAGCGGGCGATTGGTATGCCGCTTACCGGTCGGTGGCTGACGGCGTGATGGGATGGCGTGACTATCGCGAGCCGGGGGCGTCTTCGCTCAATGATGCGGTCTTCAACATGATCGAGTTTTTCATGGACGACGAGGCCACCGGTTGGTGGAAGCGGGCGAAGGCCCCTTACCAGATCGAGGGTCACAACTGGGCCACGCAGTCGACCCCGTTGTTGCCGGTTTCGCTATACCGCCTGACGGGGGATCGCGAGATTTACCAGCGGCGCGCCTTGCCCACGCTGGAGTTCCTGCTTTCGCGCGGCAAGGTCCACTTTTCGCCGATTCCTGATCCCACTGCGGTCACCGTTTACGGGCAGAGTTCGATGAAGGGACCGGTTGATCTTTTCGGCACGGGCTCCTTTGCACCGCTCTATGAAATGATGAACCGTCGCACTCCGGCGCTGCGCGACATCGCGGTGCCAGAAAAAGGGGGCGTCAAGGTTTCCAAAGGCTTCACGCACAGCCAACCCTTCGAAGACTGGGTTGCGCTCTACATGCTCACGGGCGACAAAGCCGCCCTCGACGAGGCCGTCAAGCAGGCTGACGACTACATCGCAAAGGAGATGAAGTCCCCGCCCAGTGAGGTCCTCGGACCGACCCCGTTCTGGCTGATCCAATACACCCCTGCATGGGAGGGGTTGTTGTATCTCTATGAAATGACCGGCGAAAAGCGCTTCCTTGACGCATCGGCCGCCGGAGCGCGGTTGCTGATGACCGGCATCTGGACGCAACCCATGCCTCCCGACGAGTTCGTCGTGATCAATCGCGGCGGCTTCTGCAAAGGCGACATGCTCGACCTGATCCTCCATCGCGGTCCGGTCAAGTTCCGGCTGGGTTTTCCGGTCGAGCCCGGCGACACGCCCGAAAAGTCTGTCCCGGCGCAGCAGGTCTCGAATGTGGGGCTCGGCTTCGAGCAACCCTCAACCTACGTCCGTGAAGACAATGGCGGCCGCATGATCCTGCAAGCCCCGTGGAGCCCGACTTTCCTGCGCTTGGCACGGCACACCGGCGACGAAGAGTTCGCGGTTTACGCACGCAATGCGGTGGTCGGCCGATGGGCCAATTACCCGGGCTATTACCTCACCACATTCACCGATCTGCCCCAGGATCCCCGGTATCCTTTCCGCGGACCGGACATGACGGCGATTTACTACCACCACATCCCGGTCCATCTCACCTGGTCCATCGACTACCTTTTCAGCGAGGCGGCGCTGCTGTCCAAGAACGCGGTGAAATTTCCTTCGCTGCGGCAATACGGTTACGCCTATTTCGACTCGCTGACCTACGGCCATGCGCCGGGCGAAATCTACGGCGAGAAAGACGTCTGGCCGTGGCTCCGACGGGGCTTGGTCGAAGTGGCGAACCCTGCTTTCAACTACCTGACCGGCCACAACGAGAAGAACTTCTACGTGGTGCTAATGAACCAATCTCGCGAACCGGCCCGCACGTCCGTGACGATCAGCAGCAAGGAGGTCCTCGGTGGTCGCAAAGCCGCAAATGCCGAAGTCATCGGCGGTGACGGGCGGTTGCTCTCCAGCGAGGGCAACCGCATCGACGTCGAAATCCCGGCACGGGGCATCCTCGCCCTGAAGATTCCCGACGTGGAGATCTCGGTGCCAGCGCACCGCCAGTTTCCGAAACCGCAGCAGGATTCAGAGTCTGCCACCTTCGCCGTAACTCAGGACGGGGTCGAGGTGCGTGCTGCCGCCCTGCAAATCGAGCCGGAGTCGTGGGATGCCTATCTTTGGTCCTCGGACGAACATGGGACATTGAAGAAACTCGGCCTCAAATGGACATCTTCCGATGGCCGTAGCGGCACAGCGGAATCTGTGCAATACCCCTACGAGATTTCCGTCCCCGTGTCCGTGGGCGATGCCTCGCTGCGGCTGGAGGTCACCGCGACCAAGAAAGATGGCACCAGCGTTCGCTTCCCGGCCCAAACGCTCTTTCCCGGTGGCGCCGAGTGATGCGCTGCCTCGGCACCCCTTGCGGTGTCGGTCGAACTTGACGAATACAACCGCGGGTTGGTGGGTCACCATTCGACGATGGGCGGTTCTTTGAGACCGACTGGAACAAGCTGGAAATCGTCAGCCCAGCTCTCTCCTTCGCTTCGGAAATGCATGGGGCCGATTGCTGGCGGGTCCATGGGCGTGAGATGGAGTGGACCAAGGGTGTTGCGGCGGGTCAGCACCCATTCGACTTCAACGAGGCCGCGCGCGTCGGCGAGTTCATCCAACGCACAGCCGAAAGGTTCCCAAGGCAGGATTTGGGATTGTCCAGTGGCGGGGTTTTTCACGACGAGCGTGGCGGCTCCGCGCGGATTCAGCGCGAGTCGTCGGGCCGCCCCGACGGGCACGGTCAGACGAATTCGTCCCGAATAAAACGGCAGCCCGCAGCGCGTCCAATCCCCGACGCCCAAGCGCCGGGGCAGCGTTGTCAGCGAGATTCGTCCGCCACTTTCAGGTCGCACGCCGAAACCCCCGAGCAGGTAAATAGCTTCAAGGTCCACGCCCTCATGAAACGACCCGCTCAGTTCGATGGTGTTCGCACCCGCTTGCAGCGCGTCGGGCGGAAGAGTGATGCACCTCAGACAAGGGTCGATGAACCAGCCCTCGTTGGACTCAGGCTGCAGGGTGTGGCCATTGACTTTGATCGTGAAATTCTCCGGTTGCTCAAGCGCCAGTTTCACCGGCGAGTTCGGAACGGTTTCCACATCGAAGGTGAAGCGCAAAGCCAGAGCAGGGCCGACCGCCAGAGATGCCTGCGGGCGCGCCCACGGCTGCACCATCTGGCCACCACGCAGCGGACGGCCCAGGTGTTCGCAGATTTCCTTTTCGATCTGCAATACCTCGCGGGCGCTTTCCCACGGCCCGTTCTCGAGCGAAAACTCGGCCCGGTCCAACACGGCGATGTTCGGCTCATCGAGCGAGTAGGCGAAATCTCCCGGGAGGGATTCATGTCGGGTGGTGGTTGCAACCGGAGAGGGGCCGGGGCCGGGCACTTCGGTGCCGCAGACAAAGATCCGCTCCTGCATGGGGCGAAACGCGGTTTGCCACTGCAAAGAACGGCCGTCGTTGGCGGCTTCCATGGCCAACGTCCGGCCAGACAGGGCATCGAGCTCGGTGAGCGGTCCGGCCGCGTGCAGACGGATGGTCACCTTGTTGTAATCGCGCGCGCTCGATGGGTTGAGCAGGACCAATGTGCAGGCATCCCCCTCGGTGCGGACCTGACAGAAAAGCCCCTCGCCTCCCTCCAGCGTGACGCGGCCGGCAGCAGGGCTGTGGGCGCGAACAATGTCGCCGAGAGTCCGGTCTTCTGCCGACGCATACAGGCAGCGCGAAGCCAGTTCCTCAGGCTGTGGAGATGGCAGTGCGTCGAGGTGCGATGGGGGTGGGCCGGCGAAGATGACTGTTCCGCCAGCCTCACGGAAATCAGAGAGCAAGCGCAGGGTGGAGGCACGCATGGTTTCCATGCCGCCGACCACAACCACCCGGTAACACATGGCCCCGAGGCGCAACGTTGCTTTGTCCCGCTCCACGGCCGCGTAGTCCGCAAGGTGCGCCTCGTCGCCATAATCGAAATCGATTTGGGCGCCAGCCAACGTGCCGAAGACTTTCGCATAGGTTTCCTCCAACGCGGCGACGTCCGGGTCGGTCGTGCGCAGCCACGTGGCCCAATCGACATGAACCTGGGCCCAGAGGGATTCCACGGGACTGATGACCAAGACATCGCAGAGCGGACGTCCGGCACGGAGGATCACATGCAGCCGGCTGAAGTAGGTTTCGACCGCCGCGTATTCCGGATACCAGGCGGATTGGAAGGAAATGCTGGCCGGGTAGTCTCGCTTGGCTTCGCCCGCCATCGAATACCAACTCAGATGGTGGCAGCGGACATTGATGCCGAACAGTGCCTGCCAATCGCCGATGCGTTTGTGATCGGCGAAACTCGTCGGCCAACCGGTGCAGCCATACAGCTCGGAAAGCATCCAAGGGCGGTCGAACTGGCGCGCGACCGAGGCCAGTTGCTTCACGATCCAGTAGCACTCGTTGCGCGAGCCGAGAATATCGACGCCAGGATAATCGAGATGCGGGTAGTAGCGCATCATCGAGCCGCAGGGCACAGCCTGTGCGGCAAGGCTGTTCTCGTTGAGCACGTGGCCCGTGAGCAGCAGACCCAGTTCGCGGCAACGCTCGTGCAGGGGCTGGGCCCAGTTTTCGAGGAAAAGCCGCTGGCAGATTTCCATGTAGGCCCATTTGACAGGCGACAAGCGGCGGCCCTCGAAGCGCAGGAAGAGTTCCGGCAGACGGGCAATGAGGTCGTAGCCGAAAGCCGCAGCAAATGCATCCGGCAGCGAGGGCGTCCACGGCGTGGCCCAACCGGGCTCCGGCACGCCAGGCTGTCCGTGACTCGCGCAGAAGACGAAACCGCGGTGCGGCTCGTCGGTGAAGATGCCGCGAACACTCGTGCCCAAGCGTTCTCCGCATGCGTCACGATAGGCATCGTGGGTCACGCGCAGGAATTTCTCCGTCGCCGCGCGGTCCATCGTGTCGAGGTAGGCCGCGCCATTGTAAAAGGAATGAGCGAGCACGCTTTCCCACGCAAAGAGCAGCAGATACTCCCCGGGGGCTGCCGCCTCGCCGTGGTCAAGACGCCGGTAGGATGAGAGATCGAGGCCGTCTAAGCATCCGCTGAACGCCGCGACAAAATGATCTCTGGAAGGCCATTGGACCATCGCACCACTCTCCAGCACAGTCAGTCGCAGGTATTTCATCCAGTGCCGCGCGTCTTGCGTCGCCAAGCCCCCGGCGGATCCGCTGGGCCAACGATCTTCGTCGTAAAGCCACGACTCCATGCCTAGCGCCTGCCCGGCATCCGCGCAGGCGTTGATGCAGTCGAACCACTCGCGTCCGAGATATTCCGTCTGCAACCCCGTGCGCGAGTGCATAAAATATCCGCCCATCCCCATCTCCTTGAAGGTGCCGATCTGACGGATCAACTCGTCCGGGTCGAGGCGTCCGTTCCAACTCCAGAAAGGCTTGCCACGATAGGCAGAGGAGGGCGCCCGCCATTCCTCCCACGGGATCGGCTCGCTGGCTGCGCGGTGACTCATGAGCGGCATCGCATCAGGGCAAGATGGTCGCGTGGTCTTGAAATGGCGCGATCATGGGCGAAAGCATGCCGCCGCCGCCTGCCGCCAACGATAGCATTTGACCTGATTGGCCACGCCGCCGAATCCATGCGGACTCCCGCTGGACCTTGTTCATGGCGACCGAGCCACTGATGAGCATTTCCCGTTGCAATACCAATCATATCCCGATATCTTGCTATATATGCAAAAGTATGATCTCGTCCCCTTCAGATCTGCAAGCCTGATCCGCACCCTAGCCTTGGCGGCGATAGGCTTATCAGCGCCCTTCTCTTCCTCGATGGCAGCCGAGGAAGTGATTCCCGTAGTTCAAGACAGTTTCGTCAAAGGCAAAGAATCAGCCGAGGAGAGCATGCCCGACTACGTTCTCAAGGTGGCGGCCCGAGCTCTCGTCGGCATGCAAAATGTCCGAAAAACATTCCTGCAGTTTCATGTGGATGACGCGCCGTTGCGGGACGCCGTCTCCGCCCGCGTGGTCCTGACTTTGCATACCGACGCAGTCATCGTCTTCGACGGGGATCCGCAAGAACAGGTCCAGCTGGTTCTGTCGGGCGCGCCGGATGCGGAATGGGACGAAAAATTCCTCACATGGGAAACTGCTCCGAACCATGACAAACTCAGTGCCACGGATGATGGTAATCCCAACTTGGAGGTCCTCGCCGAGACGACCTTGGACCCGGTGAGCGCGAAAGAGGACGGCAAGCTGACCTTCTCGGATCCCCGTATACTGGAGTTTCTCCGCAAGCACGGCGGAAACGCGACTTTTGTCATCACAAGCAAGTCCCCCCCGAACTATGTCGGCTTTACCTTCTTCAGCAAGGAAGGCACCAGCAAGCCGGAGCGCAGGCCCGTGATGATTCTGGAGAAGAAATGACTGCGCGACCGTTGGGCTTGGGAAACCCGGCCGGCCCCGAGGCCGGAGCGGCGACCTGACAGTGCGGCCCCTCCCGGTCCGCAGACATTCGCGACCATCTCAGGCACCAGTCCGCCCTCTAGGAGGCATGCCTCGGCCTGCACGCAATCTCACGCTGCCACGTAGGCGTGGTCCTTGCGTTCGGAGTCGGCCGGCCGCATGTCTTCCGGCGGGACGGACGCCACGCGCTCGCTCCACAGATCTCCCTGCGGCACCGGAGCCGAGGCGAAGCGGCCATCCGGCGCCACATCGAGGCTGAAGATACGGGCGGGTTTGTCACCCCAGCTGGACTCGGGCACCAAGCGCAGTGCCGTGGCCTCTAGGGCCAAAGGCAGGCGCACCAGGCGTTCGTGATTGTCGTCCGTGCGAAACACCGTCTCCCACGCACCACTCTCCCGACGGACTTCGACGCGGAAGGCGCGCAGCAAAGCCCGGGGCATCGGGCAGACGGTCTCGCCCTCGACGTGGCGGTAGTCGAGGCGCTTGTGGTGGTTGAGGTCGCTATCGAGGACCATGCGAAGCGATCCCAGATGGTGCGGACGATCCCACGCCAAATCCACCGGCGTCCCGTGCATAGCCTCCCATGCATTTGATTCGCCCCCGCGGGGACGCTCGTGACCGTTGAAGAGGACACGCGCCGAATCGGCAACCTTGGCGCAGCGGGCCAGCAGCTCGTGTTCGCGCTGCTTGCCCGGCAGCCAGCAGTCCGCATCGAGCAGGCGCTTCTGCAACTCGCCGACGTGCGCGGGATACAACACGGACGGCGTGCAGCCCCTCTCGATGCAGAGTGCAGCGGCGGTTCCGGCGGCTTGGCCCAGCAGCGAGGTCGTCCCCATGACGCGGGTCGAGGAGAGGGCCGCGTGGGTCACGGAGATGTTGCGCCCGGCAAACATCAGGTTGGAGATCTCAGTCGAATAAAGGCACCGGTAGGGAATGCCATAAGGTGAAGGAGCCGGATGGAAAACCGTGGGAGGGCCGTCGTAAAGAAGCCCGGCGGGGTGGTGGTCGTCCATCGACCATCCCCCGTAGGCCACGATGTCATCGAAATCGCCGCCGGCCTGAATGTCGTTCTGCGTGAGAACATAGGGCCCGACATAGCGGCGGTTCTCGCGTTTGCCCGGCAATTGGCCGACCCAGGCGAGATCCCATTCCTCGTAGCGGCGGCGCAGGGCGGCTGGCCCGGTGTTGCGGAAATAATCCCAGATGCCGTAAGCGGCGCACATGAGTTCATGCCGGATCGTCTCCGCGTCTGCGATCGTGTCGTTGAGGCCGCCGAGTTCAAGCCACCAATAGTTGTGCCCCATGCCACTGGCCCCGATGCGACTCTCGAAGTGGCTGGCATCGTCAAAGCGATAGGCCCAACGCGGCGGCACATAAGGCCGGGGATGTGCGGTCTTCTGGATTTGCAGAAGCAGCGTGTTGCCCATCGTCTTGCGATCGGCCTTCTCCGGCTCGATGTCCTCACCAAACTCATGGCGGCTCTCCCGTCCCCAGCGCACGGGTGCGCCGGTCAGGGGCGCGAGGATGCTGTCGCCGGAACAATCAATGAAGATGCTGGCGCGCAGGGTGTGCCATGTCTGGGTCGTCATCTGCCACGCACGAATCCAGTCAAGGCGACCGTTTTCGCATCTGGCATCGCAGCAGGTGGCGTTGAGCAGGAGCGTAAGGTTGGGACAAAACGCCGCCTTCTCGTAGAGCACGCTGTCCCATAACGAATACGATCCGCCGGAATTGCGGTGGCAGTTGGCCAGTTGGATTTCCTCCAGGATCCCGGTCTCCTTGTTGTGCGAGCCATGGGCCCCGCAGATCCACATGCGCACCTCCGAGGATGCGTTGCCGCCGAGCACGGGCCGGTCGTGGACCAGGACGGTCTTGGCCCCGGAACGGGCCGAAGCCACGGCAGCGCAAAGTCCGGCCATGCCACCTCCGACCACGCACACATCGTAGTCGGCTTTCAGATTCTGAAGATTAGGGTTCATTCGTAGAAACTCCGGCTCAGACCCTCACCACCTTGCCTCCGATGAGCAGGGCGTGCGGGACGTTTGGCACACCCCACTCCGAGCGGTTGAGGGAGGCCACGGCTGCGTCCACCGCGGCAACGCCCAGCAGGCCACTCTGCTGATCAATGCCCGCATATCCCTCGGATTCCGGGCCCCAGAACAGCGTGGCCCCGATAGTTGTCTCCTTGGCTCCGAGTTCCTGCAACACGTTGCCAACGTCCGCGCGTCCGGCCACAACCATGGCGTCGGCGCGGGCGAGCTTCCACTTGCGGCGCAGGCTCTTGGCGTTGTCCTTGTCCATGAAGAACACCAGCTTTGCCGCTTCTTCGGGCGGCAAGGGATGGCGGCCCAGAAAGGCCGCCCTATACACGCCGAACATCCGACGGTGCAATTCGGTGGTGATCAACAGGGCGATCCTCCGGCATCCTTGGTGCTGAAGGTAACGCAGGAGGTGCAGCATGCTGCGATAGTGATCGTGGTGCACGCGATGAAAGGCGGGCCGCCAGAGCCCGAGCCCGATCGTGGTCACGCAATAACGATCCCACCTCATCGAGATGTGCCCGTGCTCCCGCAGGAACAGGGGGCCGAAGATGATGGTCTTGATCCCTCGTGAATACAGCGTCTTGTCAAGGAGGGTCGGATTGAGTTTCGGATCGGCCAGATAGAAGGAATCGAGCCGTATCCCGAGCGCATCCGCACGGTCTTCAGCTCCCTTCTTGAGCGCGCTCAGCCAGAAATCAGCGGCTATGTCCTTGGGAGTCACGTCAGGCCAGACCAAAGCGAAAATCTCCGCATCCGAACGTGTCCGGACCTGCCGCAAGTGTCCCATCAACGACGTCAGCTTGGGATCCGGGCGGTAACCAAGCTGCTGCGCCACTTCGCGAACTCGCGCTTTGGTGGCGGCGGAGACGCGCGGAGCGTTGTTCAAGGCCCGCGACACCGTCATCAAGGAACAATTCGCAGCCTTGGCGATCTCGCGCAGGCCCGGCCGGGATGATGGTTGCGAGCTCAAGGGGGGCAATGAGAGAATGACACCTCGCCGATCTATCCCCTGATCGGCAGGGGCGCCGGGTTCTGGCTGCGAAAGGACAACCGCAGCCCCAAGGCGAGAAGGACGACCGAGCAAGAGGATTCCTGCCAGCGCCGAGCATCCGTCGGCCGATTTTGTTGGTTAGGGATCATCAGTGGTCTCAAGCATCGGGCCGGGAAAGGGCCCCCTGCCTCCGGAAGTCGGTTACTTCCTCTACAATGCACTCATTGTTCCAACTTCGCCCGGAAAAGGCAATTGAGAGAGCTTGTTAACGTAACACACGGCGCGCAACTTCACGACTTGGAAGCAGCCGTTCTTCTTGGGGCGGAAAAAGGCGTCCGGAGAACCCAGCCCCCCGGACGCCTCCCCCCTGAGTCTCTCGCAGGTCCCCACCTGCGGGAGACAAAATCATGCTTTCGACTTGCCGAAGCGGCGGCGGATCACGGGCCAGCCCAGCAACGCGGTCAAACCGAGGGCCGCGGCTACCGTCGAAGGCTCGGGCACGGCGGTGATGGTGAAGTAGCTGCCCTCGGTGCCCGTGGTGTAGTCGAAGCTGCCGAAGTTGAACTGGGCGAGGTTGCCGACGCCGAACGAACTACCGAGGAACTGAAGCTTGTTGCCGGCGTTGAAGTTGGCCACGGTGACCGTGCTGCTACCGGCGTTGGCGTAGGCTTGGAATTGGAACGTGCCCGTGGCGCCGCTCCCGAAGTCCAGGGTCGAGGCCGAAGTGATGTTGATGTCACCGAAGACCTCGCTCACTCCAGCGCCGCGCTGGATGGTGCCCCCCGAGAGGGTGACATCGGAGGAATCCAACACTTGGTTGCTTGACGAGATCAGCAACGTGCCGCCGGCATTGACTGTGAGATCGCCCGCGATGGCATCGAGCCCGGCCGTCTTGTTGAGTTGCAGAGTCCCCGCGCTGACCGTGGTGAGCCCGCTGTAGGTGTTGATTCCGTTACCGGCCAAAGCCAGCGTTCCGGCTCCGGTCTTGTTCAAGGCGCCGGTTCCCGAAATCACGTTTGAGATACTCAGCGCCACGGTGCTGTCGGCCACGTTGATGCTGCTGCTCGTGGCCGGCGTCAGCGAAAACGTATTGGCCAGAGTTCTATTCGTCGAACCGGTCGCCGTGTAGCGCAGGGTGCCGCCGCCGAGGGTGATCGCGCCACTGCCCACCGCATTGGTCGCCGCACCGAAGGCCAGCGCGCCGGCGTTGACCGTCAGGCCGCCCGAGTAAACCCCTCCGCTGTTGATCACGGACAGGTCCAGCGTGCCGGCGCCGTTCTTCGTGAGGGCCGTGGTGCCGAAGCCGCCGCTGCCGGTGGAAGCGTCGCGGATGATCGTGGTGGCGTCAGAGGAATCGGTCCCGGAGGCAAGATCGACAATCAACCGCCCCGCACTCCCGCTAGCCCCCTCGTTCTGAATCACCTTTGCACCAGCACCTGAAACGGTGAGGCCGGTGACCGTGTTGGTGAATCCGTTGAGATTGAGACGTGCGGTGCCGGCATTGCTGAAGGTCAAGCGACCGGTCCCCAAGGCTCCGTTGGTCCCGGCAATCAAGGACTCGACCTCGATGGTTGTGCCGCCAGTGTAGGTGTTGACGTTCGAGAGGGTGATGGCTGCACCCGCCTTGGTCACGGAACCATTGCCACTGATCACGCCGGTGAAGATTCCAGCGCCGACCCCATTAAAGCGCACGACCGAATTGTTGGTGATGTTGCCCTGCAGACTCGTCGCGCTCCCCTGCAAGGTGCCCGCGCTCACAAGGGTGCCTCCCGAGTAGTTGTTGACCGCGGCGCTGCTGAGAATAAGCGTGCCGTCGCCAATCTTGATGAGCCCGCCGACGTTGGTGATGTTGCTGCCGACGGTGATCGTGTTACCGGTTGCGGCATCCATCGTCAGGTTGCCGGCGAGGAAGATTTGGTTGTTGATCGAGGCACTGCCCGAGCCGGACAGGCCGATGGTGCGGGTGTAGTTGGTGCCGCTGATGGTGTTGGCCGACACGAAAAGGGAGTTGCTCAACACGACGCCGTTGCTCAGGAGGAGGCTGACGTTGTTGGTTTGGTTGGCGTCATTGACGTTGAGGCCGAGATCGATCCCGCGGTTGATCGTCGAGATGTTGGCGCCAAGGGAGGCCGAACTGCCGATGATCACGGTGCCTTGGCCGATCTGGATCTGCCCGACGTAGGTGCTGGATGTTCCGGCCAAGAGGAGCGTTCCCGCGCCAGCCTTGCCGAACTTAGTCGCGGTATTGGCTCCGCTGGAATTGATCAAGTTGGTGCTGATGGTGAAGACCTGGCCGCTCGCCACGCTGATCTGGCTGTTCCCGCCGCCATCATGGATGGCGACAATGTTAGTCCGATTGAGGCTGCTGTTGACCTCAAGCGTCGCCAGTATCCCCGAGCCACTCAGGCCAAGGATCAGGTTGTTCGTTCCGATGCTGTTATTGTTGGTGATGACAAGGGTGCCACGACCAACGTGGGTGGTGCCGGTGTAGCTGTTGCTGCCATTGAAGACGACCCGTGTCGGCCCCATGCCAACGCCGCCCCCATTAAGGGCATTTGTCCCGATGATGATGCCCTTATTGCCGGTGATCGGACCGTTAAAGGTGATGACGCTCGCCGCGTTGCTGCCGCCGATGCCGAGGGACTGCATGCCGTTGGTGAGGTTGATGGCGCCGCCGAAAGTCAGCCCGCCTGCTCCGCGCGTGAGGATGAACATGTCCCGTGCGCCAAAATCCGCGAAATTCAGATCCATGTTGATCGTCTGGGTCACGCTGGAGTCGCTCAGGATGCCTCCATTCGTGCTGCTGCGATCGAAGAAGCTCACCGCGCTGCCGCTGAGCGTGTAGGCCTGAGACCCGTTGAAATAAAACCTCCACTGGTCCTGGGGCGAGGAGAGGTTGTTGAAGCTCGTGGCGTTGCCGCCGCCGGTCCATTGGAGTTGGTCGTTTCCATAAGTAGCACTCCAGTTGGCTGCGTCACTCCAGTTGGTGCCAGTTCCCTGCCATGTGGGGAAGAGTTGGGCTTGTAGACACATGGTCGGCGCAAGGACAAGAACCGCGGCGACGAGGGCGAGGTAACGGAGGGAGGAGGATGTTTTCATGGGATGTGGGGGTTGGGGAGGTTGGTGGGGTGATTTAACTTACGGGATGTTTCGATAAACTGGTTGAGAGAGCAACAGGAGCGAAGCGGTAGCGTAACACGCGATGCTGGCCATCCACATCGCCAAACCGGGCGCGGCAGACCTCGACAAGCCCAGACCAACCGCCTCCCGTTTGAACCAATCTCGCGAGGTGCTCATGTGTCGAAGCTCAGGATGGCTACGGCGCGATAGCGGCTTGCACGCGGTAGAACTGTCTATTTGTCCCCGGGACAACAAACTCCCTGCGCACGTAGCTGTTCGTCTGGCTGATCCCGCTCTGGTTGGCCGAGTTGGAGATCGTGACCACCGCATTGCTCCAGGGCCCTGCCGACAGGTTAGTCGTGTTCTGCACCTGGTAGGTCACCGCGTTGGTGTTGGTCAACGCGACATAGTTGAAGACCGCGTTGGTTCCGACTTTGGTCGCCGTCAGCAAGGCACCTGTGCCGATCGTCGGGTTGCCGTCGAAGGCGAACTCCTCGTTGTTGTCGAACGGGTCGCCGTCAGGGTTGTCCGTCCCCGCCGTGTTGGTGAAGTTCGGGTCAACACCCTGCCAATAGGCGACCCATGCGCTGTAGGGAGTGACGCCGCCGGTGGACTGCACCGAGAGGACGCCGCTTGACTGGGCGAAGACGTAGTTCACACCATTGGTCGTGTTGGTCCAGTTGCCGCCGGCGCCGTTGAACCCGGTGACGAGGAAGTTGGTTCCGTAGCTGGCGGCAACCGAGTTCTGCACGATCGTCCAAGTAGCGTTGGTGTTGGTTGCGGCGGAGGACAGATCGAAGCTGAAAGCCCCGTTGAGCTGCGCGGTGGCGGTGCCGCCAAGGACGTTGTTCGTGCCACTGCCACCGATGACAAAGCGGAGCGATCCGTTTGTTGCCAACGTGAGCGTGCCGGCGTCAACTGTGGTGCTGCCGGAGTAGGTGTTGGCGCCGGACAGAACCAAGGTTCCGACTCCGGACTTGGTCAAGGCACCGGATCCCGAAATCACGTTTGAGATACTCAGGGCCACGGTGCTGTCGGCCACGTTGATGCTGCTGCTCGTGGCCGGCGTCAGCGAAA
>CAZSUJ010000060.1:0-17351 GCA_964609925.1 uncultured Chthoniobacter sp.
TCCGGCTCAGCATCTCAGTATGTCCCCGCCCTCAGCTTTCCGCTCTCACCCCTCAGCCCTCCGCCCTCAGCTCTCCAATCTCAGCCCTCTCTCCGGCTCAGCTTTTCAGCATGTCAGCTTTCAGCGTTTCGTGAACCCCTCCCTACTTCCGCCTCTAGCCTCGTTCTTTTTTCTTCGGGAATCTGCTCGCGGATTCTAGCCTTCGCCCCATGCAATGGGTTGCCTCTTCTGAAATCGTCGGTGCCGCCCACCCTCGGGCGAACTCCTCCAAAATGGATCGGCCCCATTTTTGCTCCCACTATGGTCGAATCATGTTCAGCACCTCTTTCCTGACACTCTAAATGCCCGCTCCCGAAAAATCCAAATCCCTCGAATCGTGGATCTGGGATGCCGCCTGCTCCATTCGCGGTGCTAAGGACGCGGCGAAATACAAGGACTACATCCTGCCGCTCATCTTCACGAAGCGCCTCTGTGATGTCTTCGATGACGAACTGAACCGCATCGCCAAGGAAGTTGGCTCGCGCAAGAAGGCCTTCCAGCTCGCCAAGGCCGACCACAAGCTCGTCCGTTTCTACCTCCCCCTTGTGCCGGACGATCCCGAGCAGCCCGTCTGGTCCGTCATCCGCAAGCTCTCCGACAAGATCGGCGAGGGCGTCACCACCCACATGCGGGCCATCGCACGGGAGAACCCGCTCCTGCAGGGCATCATCGACCGCGTGGACTTCAACGCCACCACCCACGGCCAGCGCGACCTCGACGACGACCGCCTCTCCAACCTCATCGAGGCCATCAGCACCAAGCGCCTCGGGCTCGAAGACGTCGAGGCCGACATCATCGGCAAGAGCTACGAATACCTCATCCGCAAGTTCGCCGAGGGCAGCGGCCAGAGCGCCGGCGAGTTCTACACCCCGCCCGAGGTCGGCACCATCATGTCGCGCGTGCTCGCTCCCGAGCCCGGCATGACGGTCTATGATCCCACCTGCGGTTCCGGCGGCCTCCTCGTCAAACTCGAAACCGCGATGGAGGAGAAAGCTGGGGCGAAAAAGCCCGCTCCCTTGAAGCTCTTCGGCCAGGAATACGTCCCCGAGACCTGGGCCATGGCCAACATGAACATGATCATCCACGACATGGAGGGCCAGATCGAGATCGGCGACACCTTCAAGAACCCCAAGTTCCGGGACAAGGGCGGCAAGCTCCGCACCTTCGACCGCGTCGTCGCCAATCCCATGTGGAACCAGGACTGGTTCACCGAGGCCGACTACGACAACGACGAACTCGGCCGCTTCCCCGCCGGGGCCGGTTTCCCCGGCAAATCCTCCGCCGACTGGGGCTGGGTCCAGCATATGCACGCCAGCCTCAATAACCAAGGCAGCGCCGCCGTCGTTCTCGACACCGGCGCTGCCTCGCGTGGCTCCGGCAATGCCGGCACCAACAAGGAAAAGACCGTCCGCCAGTGGTTCGTGGACCAGGACCTCATCGAGAGCGTCCTCTACCTGCCGGAAAACCTCTTCTACAACACCACCGCCCCCGGCATCGTGCTGTTCCTGAACAAGGCCAAGCCGAAGGAGCGCAAAGGAAAAGTCTTCCTCGTCAACGCCAGCCAGGTCTTCGAAAAGGGCGACCCCAAGAACTTCATCCCCGACGAAGGCATCCAGCGCATTGCCGCCACCCTCATCGGGTGGAAGGAGGAGGAAAAACTCAGCCGCATCGTCGATCACGCCGAGCTGAAGAAGAACGACTACAACATTTCCCCCAGCCGCTACATCCACACCAGCGAGGCCGAAACCTACCGGCCCATCGCGGAGATCGTCGAGGAACTGAAGGTCATCGAAGCCGAGGTGCGGGAGACGGACAAGGCGCTCGGCAGGATCCTCAAGCAACTTGGGATATGAGCGAAGAATTCGAGCCCCAGACCTCCATCGTTCTCTACCAGACTGAGGACGGCGACACCCGAATCGAGTGCCGATTCGATCACGACACCCTGTGGCTGACCCAGGCCCAGATTGCCGAGCTTTTCCAAACCACGCCGCAGAACGTCACCCTGCATCTCAAGGCCATCTTCGCCGAAGGTGAACTGACCAAGCTGGCAACCTGTAAGGAATACTTACAAGTTCGAAAAGAAGGCAAACGGGAGGTTTCCCGCTCGCTCCGGCATTATCGACTCGAAGCGATTCTCGCCGTCGGCTACCGGGTCCGTAGCGCCCGCGGCACCCAGTTCCGGCAGTGGGCCACCGCTCGCCTGAGTGAGTATCTCGTCAAAGGCTTCGTCATGGACGACGAGCGACTCAAGAACCCCGGCGGCTGGGACTACTTCGACGAGCTTCTCGCCCGCATCCGCGAGATCCGGGCCTCGGAGAAACGCTTCTACCAGAAAGTCCGCGACCTCTTCGCCCTCTCCAGCGACTACCAGACCCGGGAAAAGGAAACCGCCCTCTTCTTCGCCGAGGTGCAGAACAAGCTCCTCTACGCCGCCACCCGCCAGACCGCCGCCGAGCTCATCGTCGCCCGCGCCGACCCGAGCCAGCCGAACATGGCCCTCACCACCTGGAGCGGCTCGCGCGTCCGCAAGCAGGACATCCTCATCGCCAAGAACTACCTCACCGCCGATGAGGTGGACACCCTCAACCGCCTGGTGGTCATCTTCCTCGAACAAGCCGAACTCCGCGCCAAACAGCAGAAAGACCTCACCCTCGACTTCTGGCGATCCAGCGTGGACCGCATGCTTGCGTTCAATGACCAGCCGCTGCTCGTCGGCCCCGGCTCCGTCAGCCACGAGGCCATGAAGACCATCGCGACTGAACGCTACGACGACTTCGACGCCAAACGGCGCGAGCACGAAGCCCTCTCCGCCGATGCCGAGGATTTGAAGGCCATCGAAGACTTGGAAAAGAGCCTGAAGCGGAAGGAGGGCAAAGCGTGAAGGTCTTCATTTCCTACTCCCATCACGATGCGGAGTTTCTGACTTCACTGCATCAGCACCTGGCTTCGCTTCGGCGACAAAACCTGCTCGAAGTTTGGACGGATCGAGAAATTGATGCCGGAGGAGTCCTCGACCGGGAGATCGCTGATGCGATGGGGGAAGCCGATCTCTTCCTTCTGCTTGTCAGCGCCTCATTCCTCAACTCGGACTACTGCTACGAGAAAGAGTTTCAAAAAGCGCTGGAAAAGCAGAAGGCGGGAAAAGCCATCATTGTTCCCATCATTGTTCGTCCTTGCGATTGGGAGATTCGTGACCTCCGTCAATTCAAGGCTCTACCAGAGGATGGGAAACCCGTTCATAGCAAACACTGGCACAATGCTGACGAGGCGTTTGCCGATGTTGCCAGAGGGCTCCGAACCCTTATCGAGAAGCGCAGGAGCAAGGCTGAAAAATGCATCCCCGTCGAGCACCAACCCCCGCAGGCCCAACCCGAGTTTACAGGCCGACTGAGTGACCCAGATCTGCCGTTTGCGAGAGAGCTTCTGGCACTCATGATGCAGCATCCGAACGCAGAGGAGCAGGGGCTCACCGAAATTCTGCGCGAAAGTCCGGACGGCCCGCTCTATCGAGCGTTCATTCCGAACACCACGAGGAAAGGTGAATGCTTGTCCACCAAGAAGTCTGTCTTTCGCCCAGCTGTCGAAGAACTCTTGCAGCGGGGGTGGCTATCGCGGCCCGAGGGCAACCACGCGGTCCTGGTCTATGAACTGAATCCGGACGCAAGGCAGGGTGACGACCATGAGCGTTGAGGGACTCAAGGCTGCGGGGAGAATAATCCGGGTATGAGCGACTGGCCCACAAAACGCCTCGGCGACGTTCTCCAACTGAACTACGGAAAGAGTCTTCCGTTGAAGAACCGTGTCGAAGGGGCAGTGCCCGTCTATGGGTCGAATGGAGTCGTCGGATCTCACAACGAGCCAATCGTCGATAAGCCGGGACTCGTCGTTGGGCGAAAGGGCTCCGCTGGCGAGGTTCACTTTTCACGCGGCCCATTTTGTCCCATCGATACGACGTTTTACGTCACGAAAGACGACGCGCCAGACACCGATCTTGAGTTCCTGTTCTACCTTCTTCGGCACGTCGATTTGACGCGAATTACCGGGGACGTTGGCGTTCCCGGCCTGAACCGAGAAATGGCCTACATGGAGCCGGTCCGATTGCCAGCGTCACTCCCCGAGCAGAAGAAGATCGCGCACATCCTTTCGACGGTGCAGCGGGCGATCGAAGCGCAGGAGCGGATCATTCAGACCACCACCGAACTGAAAAAGGCCCTCATGCACAAGCTCTTCACCGAAGGCCTCCGCCACGAACCCCAAAAACAAACCGAAATCGGCCCCATCCCCGAAAGCTGGGAAGTGGTTAAACTTGGGAAGCACATTCAGATTGCTCACGGCTACGCCTTCAAAGGGGAGTTCTTTGTGACCGACGGACCGACTGTCCTTACACCCGGCAATTTCAAGCTCGATGGCGGCCTCTATTGGGGAAAACGCACCAAATACACTACCGAAAACTACGAGCCAAACGTGGTTCTGAAACCGGGCGAGATGGTGGTGGTCATGACCGATCTCACGCCCACCGCAAAACTGCTGGGCGGCCCCGCCTTCATTCCGGAAGGCCGAACAATTCTGCACAACCAACGAATCGGAAAAGTCGAATTGAAGGGCTCAAAGACCACTCTCCAGTTCCTTTACTGGGTGTTTCTGAGTGAGCCATTCAAGCGCTACATGAGGCAGACCGCAACCGGGTCAACGGTTCGGCACACTTCACCGTCGAAAATCTACCAATACGCATTCGGGCTGCCGTCGCTGGAAGAGCAAGCTCAGGCAGTTGATTGCCTCGCAAAGGTGGACGCAAAACTCGCCAACGCCGAAGACAAGAAGAGAGCACTCGAAGACCTCTTCCGCACCCTCCTTCACGAACTGATGACCGCGAAGACCCGCGTTCATGATCTAGAAGATGGGCCTTCAACTATTGCTCAGCGAGTATGATCACTAGCCTAAATCTCATTCGAAACATTGGACGTTTCGACTCGTTTACGAATGGAAACAACCACCCGTTTGCAAAGTTAACGCTCCTCTATGCGGAGAACGGGCGCGGCAAGACTACACTCTCTGCAATCCTCAGATCGCTTGCTAGTGGAGATCCGATTCCAGTCAACGAACGCAGGAGGCTTGGCGCCGCGAACTTACCACATGCAATAATCTCCTGCTCGGGCGGCCCGCCGGACGCAATGTTCCAGAATGGTGCATGGAACCGGACGCTCCCTGACGTGCTGATTTTCGATGATGTTTTCGTAGATGAGAACGTTTACTCCGGTCTCGTCGTAGGAAGCGACCATCGCCAGAACTTGCACGAATTGATTCTCGGGGCGCGGGGCGTCGTGCTCAATCAACAGCTTCAAGTGCTCATCACGCAGATTGAGCAACATAACCGAGAAATTCGACGTTGCGGGGGGGAGATTCCGGCAATCGAACGTGGAGAATCCTCAGTCGATGATTTTTGCGCTCTCCAAGCGAGGCCAAGTATCGATCAGGAAATTCAAGCGACTGAACAGAATCTAGCCGCAAGCCGTCAACAAGACCCAATACGAACCACATCAGATCTTCCACAGCTGGCTCTCCCGGGCATTGATCTCACAGAAATTGAAGCTGTGTTGAGCGCGGGATTGCCCGACTTGGACAGTGCATCCGCAGCGCAGGTTCAAGGCCATTTCGAACAAATAGGCGAAGAGTCTGAGCAATGGGTCTCGGAGGGAATGGAGCGCCAAAGCACTCTGGAAGAGGGCGGAGATCATTCATGCCCATTTTGCGCTCAGGATCTTGAGGGATCTCCGATCATTGACCGTTATCGGGCATTTTTTGGGCAGGCATACCGCGACCATCAACAACGAATTAAGGACTGTAGGTTTCGCTTTTTCCAAGCGCATCCTCCCGATACAGGAGTTTTGTTTGAGCGGACTGTGAACGGCCTTCAGGAGCGACGGCGGTTCTGGGCAGATTTTGGTAACATTCCGGAATTTGCGATCGACGCGACTGCAATCGTTGACGAGTGGAACAAGGCAAGAGCACAGATAGACGCTTTGTTCCAACAAAAGGCATCAGCTCCCCTAGATTCCGTTGAGACTCCAGGGGCGGCAAGATCAGCTGTCGAAATCTATTTGCAGCGCCTTACCGAAGTGACTGGATTGAACCAACAGATCCAAGCAGCCAACCGAACGATTGCCACGATTAGGCAAGGTGCTGCGACCGCAAACACCGCGGCGCTTGCTGCTACCTTGGCGACATTGAAGGCAACCAAGGCCCGACACGCTCCTGCGACTGATGCTCTCTGTCAGGCCTACCTTGCTGAGAAACAGGCAAAGGCAAACACGGAGCAACAGCGTGATCAGGCGCGGCAGGCACTCGAGCAATATCGAACCCAAGTGTTTCCGACATACGAGGCGGCGATCAATAGATACCTGCAACGATTCAATGCGGGCTACCATCTAGACAGCGTCGCGGCAGTAAATACACGTGGAGGTCCAGCCTGTTCGTATAACGTCGTCGTGAACAACACCGCGGTGGCTGTTGATGGTGGCAATCCCCAGGCCGGCACCCCGTCTTTCAAGAACGTCCTGAGTGCAGGGGATCGAAACACACTGGCAGTAGCATTCTTCCTAGCCTCCATTGAATTAGATCCAAACAAGGCACAACGAGTTGCCGTCATCGATGACCCTGTGTCGAGTTTGGATGAACACCGCTCGCTGACCACTGTTCAAGAAATTCGCCGCTTGCTCAACCAAGTCGGTCAAGTCGTGATTCTGTCTCACAGCAAGCCTTTCCTTTGTCGAGTGTGGGAAAACGCGACACCGCCACAAAAAGCGGCGCTTCAAGTTGTTCGGCAGGCAACTGCCTCCGTAATCGATACATGGGACATCAATGCCGACTCAGAGACTGAGAATGACCGCAGGCATGAAGCTTTGAGGAATTACTTAGCAAATGGAGGACAAAATGAACGGGAGATTGCTGCGGCGATACGCCCATGCCTCGAGGCTTTCTGCCGTGTCGCCTATCCCGAACACTTCCGACCGGGAGCGATGCTTGGAAACTTCAGAAACTTCTGCGCCCAAAAGGTCGGAACTACAGATGAAATTCTTTGCCAAGCGGATGTTGACGAACTGAGAGACCTCGTCGATTACGGAAATCTCTTTCATCACGATACGAACGTGGCCTGGGAAACCGAAGTGATCAATAGCACTCAGCTTGAGGGTTTTGTTCGGCGGACACTGGCTTTCGCGAAACGCCCCTAGAAGACGTTCAACTATGCCCACACCCGGAGAACACAAAACCGTCGAAGCCCGGTTCCTCGGCTGCGCTGAAACTATTGGTTGGACGTCGGTAACGCGGGAGGATCGGTGCAGGTGAGTCCACTTATGCAAAAGACACGGGAAGCACTACCAAATGGAAACTGCTGACTTCGAAGAAAAGGACTATGAGGGTCCGCTATACAGGGAACTGCTCTGTGGAAACCACCGGATAGCAACCCCTGGTCAGGTTTTTGAGAATGCATTTGGTATCGACGCCCTGATGGAGGCAGATCACCCGATTTTCTGGGACATTTTTGGATATTCCAGTGTTCCTCAAGGTGTCTTGTTGAACCACTTTCGGTGGGGCTGGGTATGGCGACGTTATGGTGGGGATCGAACCTTGCCTAACTTCCAAGTGAATTTGCTTATTCAGGCAAAGAGACCTGACCATCTACGCGGAATAAACTCTTCTCTCTCGAGGTATGGAATCAAAGGTAGCTATTGGAGGTTCGGCATCCGAGCGCACCAACAGGTGCTGTTGCAACAGTTAGAGAGGCGACTCAGGAATAGAGCGTTGGTAGTTTATGCAGCACCGGCATTTCACGAACTCAAGGCACTCTACGATCACACCGAGAATCAAACGATTGTTGAGAGTTCCAGCTTTGTTCGCCCAAGCCGCATGGCCGGCCATCATCATTGGAATTACAACAGGTCGGGTTCTATTGGCGTAGCTACTTCAGAACCTGAAGCCATCGACGATGCAGACTTCCACTCACAGCTGGAAAACAAGGTGGCGGAAAGTGAATCGGTAGATCCGAAAGAGGCCCTCAGGCATCTCGAAAAGGAAATAGACCTTGTAGTCTCTGATAGCCGGGAAAACCCAATTGCGCAGCATTTCCAAAAGGTAGAAGAGGAAAAATGGAGTCGTGCCGAAGAGTTTTTCAGGCAACGAGGTGCTCTTCTTCCTTTTCTAAAGATCTCGATGTTTTTTGACCTGCTAAACACGCAATGGCTGGTCGCAGGAAGAAGTTCTGAACAAGAGCGACAGAGCAGCGAGAGCAAAGTATAGAACCGTAGCAAAAGCTAAAGACACAGGTATTGCCGTCATATCCATGCCCACACCCGGAGAACACAAAACCGTCCAAGCCCGGATCTTCGAATACGCCGAGGCCATCGGGTGGACGATTGTGCCACGCGAGGAAGCCGAGGAGCGACGCGGGTTTGAGCCGGAGGCTCCACCCGCCGACCGTGCCAGGAACCGTTCCCTTTTCTTCGACGACCTGCTCGACGCCAAGGCGCGGGAATTCAACCCGCGCTATGCCGAAAAGGGGCGTTGTCCCGCGGCCGCGGGATTCCGCCATCTCCACACCGACATCTACGGCAATCCGCCTTCGCCCGTGGGCTACGGCGGGACAGGCCGGGAATTCGTCGAGCACCTGCGCAACCGGGGCAAATTCTTCGACCACGAGGAGAAGCGCGAACGCGACCTGATCCTGATAGCTCCAATCGAGAGGACCCACCATGAACTTTGACGTCTATTGCGACGAATCGGGGCCGGAATTGCTCCATTCCGAGAAGCCCAAGGCTCGCTTTATGGTCATCGGCAGCTTGTGGCTGCCAGAGTCGCTAAGGAGTGAAGCCAAGGCCGCGCTGAACGACCTGCGTCATCGCCACGGAATAGGCAGCGAATTCAAGTGGCGCAAGGTTTCTCCGTCTAAGCTGGTCTTTTACCGGGATGCGGTTTCGTGGTTCATGGCGACGGGTCAGGACGTGAGGTTTCGGGCCATCGTGATCGACCGGACGAAGATCGATCTGTTGCGCTTCCATGACGGCGACGGGGAACTGGGCTTCTACAAGTTCTATTGCCAGTTGCTGCTACATTGGACGCGCGAGTGCAACCGCTACCGGGTGTTCTGCGACCAGAAGAAGAACCGGATGCCAAGCCGCCTGCGGACGCTGGAAACCTGCCTGAACCGGGCGAATCTCGCCAGCGAGATCGCCGTCCAGGCAACTCGGTCCGAGGAGTCGGTGCTGATTCAACTCTGCGATGTCCTGACAGGACTGACGCAGGCGCGATTCAATGGGGAGGACCGGCTCGGTCCTGCCAAACTGGATTTGCTGCGGCACCTGGAGCAGGTTCTCGGCCACCCGGTGCGGGCGACGAATGTGGCCGAGCAGAAGTTCAATGTTTTCGAGATCCAGCCGGGAGGGGGTTGGTAAGGAAGATGGCCGGGTATCCTCCGCTGCTGAAACTGGCCGACGAGGCCACCTACCGGGCGCGCTTCGAGGCGATCTACTGCGCGGGAGTGGTGACGACCTTTGATGGGATCAGAGTTCGCTTTCAAAAGCGGGATTTCGACCACTGTTTCTTCGAGAGTTCGCAGCGGAACCGGATCAAGGACACGTTTTCCCCGCTCCGGGCGGAGCGGTTGGAGTGGATTGCCGTGGCCCTGCAGGATGCTTCGGCAGACCGTTTCCAAGGATGGGATCGGAATACGAAGACCTACGACAAGACCCGGCGGGTGACGGTGGTGTGCGGGAACTACGTGGTCGTGGTTGCGCTCACCGGAGCAAACTCGGCCCGATTCATCACCGCTTATGTGGCTGATACCCCGAGCACGCTTGCGAAGCTGAAAACCTCCCCCGCATGGACACCATGAAGGCAAAAAAAGACCGCAGATTTGACCAGGCTGGCTCTGCGGGGGCCTTTGTAGGTTCTACTGCCACTGGCAGAGAACGCAGAAAGAATCGCGCTTCCCACTAGAAACTCAAGTTTTTATTGCCCATGCCCACACCCGGAGAACACAAAACCGTCCAGGCCCGGATCCTCGCCTACGCCGAGGCCATCGGATGGATCCCGCGGCCGCGGGATGTCCCGCCAGCTAGGAAGACCACCACTTCATGAGTGCCCCTGGAGAGCACAAGACCGTTCAATCTCGCATCCTCGCGTATGCACAGGAGATCGGGTGGTCTTTTGTTCCGAGAGAAGAAGCCGAGCAGCGGCGCGGGTTTGATCCGGAGGTTCCACCCGCCGATCGCGCAAGGAACCGCTCGCTCTTCTTCGATGACCTGCTCGATGCCAAGGTGCGGGAGTTCAACCCGCGCTATGCCGAGGCCGAGGGCGCGTTGCCCGGGCAGTTCCGCCATCTCCACACCGACATCTACGGCAACCGGGAATTCGTCGAGCACCTGCGCAACCGGGGCAAATTCTTCGACCACGAGGAGAAGCGCGAGCGCGACCTGATCCTGATCGATTACGACGAACCGAGCCGGAACGTTTACGAAGTTACCGAGGAGTGGGCTTTTCACAACGGCCACTACGGCACGCGGGAGGATGTGGTCTTTCTCGTTAACGGCATCCCGGTGCTGGCAATCGAGTGCAAGAACGCCAACAAGGACGAGGCGATCGCCCTGGGGGTGGACCAGATCCGCCGTTACCACCGCGAGACGCCCGAGCTGTTCGTGTCGCAGCAGCTTTTCACCGCCACCGACGCCATCGGCTTTTCCTACGGGGTGACCTGGAACACGGTTCGGCGGAACATCTTCAACTGGAAGTGCGAGCCGCACGGGCAGAAGGCGGAGATCGGCAATCTAGAGGCAAAGGTGAAGAGCTTCTGCGCCATCCCGCAGGTGCTCGCCTTCCTGAAGGACTACATCGTCTTTGCCGAGAAGGACGAGGAGCTGAACAAATACATCCTGCGCCAGCACCAGACCGGCGCGGTGGAGGCGACCGTGAGCCGCGCCCTCGATCCCCAGCGCACTCGTGGCCTCGTCTGGCACACGCAGGGCAGCGGCAAGACCTTCACCATGATCAAGGCGGCGGAGCGGCTCTTCCGCGCGCCCGAGGCGGACAAACCGACCGTGCTGCTGATGATCGACCGCAACGAGCTGGAAGACCAGATGCTCAAGAACCTCGCCGCGCTCGGCCTGGGCAATCTGGAGCACGCCAGCAGCATCGCTCGGCTCAACCAACTCCTGCGCGACGACTACCGGGGCATCATCGTGACGATGATCCACAAGTTCCGCGACATGCCGGCGAACTTGAACCTGCGGAAGAACATCTACATCCTCATCGACGAAGCCCACCGCACCACTGGCGGCGATCTCGGCAACTTCCTCATGGCTGGTCTGCCGAACGCGACCTTCCTCGGCTTCACCGGCACGCCAGTGGACAAGACCGTTTACGGCAAGGGCACCTTCAAGACCTTCGGCTGCGAGGATGACCAGGGCTACCTGCACAAGTATTCCATCGCCGACAGCATCGAGGACGGCACCACGCTGCCGCTCTACTACCAACTCGCCCCCAACGAAATGCTCGTGCCGCACGAGACGCTGGACAAGGAGTTCCTCTCCCTCGCCGAAGCCGAGGGCGTGGCGGACATCGAGGAGCTGAACAAGATCCTCGAGCGGGCGGTGAACCTGAAGAACTTCCTCAAGGGCAAGGAGCGCATCCAGAAGGTGGCGAAGTTCGTCGCCGACCATTACCGCGAGAATGTCGAGCCGCTCGGCTACAAGGCCTTCCTCGTCGGCGTGGACCGCGAAGCCTGCGCCCATTACAAGCACGCCCTCGATCAGTTTCTCCCGCCCGAATACTCCGAAGTCGTTTACACCGGCAGCAACAACGACTCCGCCCTGCTCAAGGAATTCCACCTCGACCCGAAGAAAGAGCGGCAGATCCGCAAGAGCTTCGGCAAGCTCGACCAGATGCCGAAGATTCTCATCGTTACCGAGAAACTGCTCACCGGCTTCGACGCGCCCGTGCTCTACGCGATGTATCTCGACAAGCCGATGCGCGACCACACCCTGCTGCAGGCCATCGCCCGGGTGAACCGCCCCTACGAGAACGAGGCGCAGGAGATGGTGAAGCCCCACGGCTTCGTCCTCGATTTTGTCGGCATCTTCGACAAGCTGGAAAAGGCTCTGGCCTTCGACAGCGACGAGATCAACGCCATCGTCAAAGACCTGAAGCTCCTGAAGGTGCTCTTCCAAAACAAGATGGAGAGCAAGGCCCCGGCCTACCTCGGACTCATCGAGCGGAACTTCAACGACAAGGACGTGGACACGCTCATCGAGCACTTCCGCGATCCCGAGCGGCGGAAGGAGTTCTTCAAGGAATACAAGGAGATCGAGATGCTCTACGAGATCATCTCCCCCGACGCCTTCCTGCGGCCATTCATTGAGGACTACACGACCCTGGCCGCAATCTACGAGGTGGTGCGCAAGGCTTACACCAAAGGGGTGCAGATCGACCGCGACTTTCTGCGCAAAACGAGCCAACTCGTGCAGAAGCACATCGGGGTCACCATGGAAACCCCCGAGGCGGACTACATGGGTATCGACCGCTCGACCCTCGACACCATCAAGCAGCGCCAGGAGGGCAAGGCCACCAAGGTGATCAACCTGATCAAGGCCATCGAGAAGGAGGCCGAGGAGAAGAGCGATGACCCCTTCCTTTTGGCCATGGCGGACCGGGCGAAGGCCGTGCAGGAAGCCTTCGAGGCGCGGCAGGACTCCACGGAAAAAGCGCTGGAGGATCTGCTCGCAGCGATCGCCAAGAACGAACAACGCAAGAAGGAGCAGAACGCCAAGGGAGTGGACAGCCTGACTTTCTTCCTCATGGACAGGTTCGCCGAGGAAGGCATCCCCAATCCCGAGAAGGTGGCCGGGAAAGTGCGGGAAGCCTTCGAGAAGCACCCCAACTGGAAGACGAGCGAGGCGGACCTGCGGGAAGCACGGAAGCAGGTAACCTTCGCGATCATTTCCGAGACCGATGACATCAACCGAGTCACCGCGACCGTGGACGAATTGTTCACCCTGCTCCAGCGGGGTAAAGCGGGATGAAGGGCTGGCGCAACCGGGACGAGTTCAAGGCCCGCGTGCGGGAATGGACCGCCAAGCTCGACGTCAAGGCGAGCGCGATCTACGTCCGTCCGATGAGCCGCAAATGGGCCTCGTGCTCCACCGCGGGCACCCTGAGTTTCAACGACGAGCTGCTCGGTCTGGACAAAAAGCTCGGCGACTACGTCATCGTCCACGAGTTACTCCACTTCTCCGTCCCCAACCACGGCAAACTCTGGAAGAGTCTCATGTCAGCGCACCTCGGCAACTGGGAGGAGCTGCAAAACCGCCTCCCCCGCCTCGCCAGACGGGCAACGGCATGAGCCGCCCACGCGGCAACGCCTCATCCCAAGCCATGGCCGACCGCCGCCCAGCGTTGCCCGAAGGCGTCACGATCGTCTTTCATCGCGAGGATTGGCACTTCGAAGCCAAGTGGCAGCAGCAGGTGGCAGTGGGCTGGGCAGCGTGCCTACCTGAAGGGACGAGCCTGAAGATCGCCGACTTGGAGGTTCATGACGAAGTCACTATCCCGTGGCCCATCGCCCACAGCCTGCTGATCTGTCTCGGGATTCCTTGCCGGAGGCGGAGCTTTCGCGGCATGGGAATTGGAACAGCTCTCCTCGAGCGCATCGTAACCGAAGCCTCACTTGCCGGAATGGCGCAAGTCTGGGGAAGCGTCACTGCATCAGACCTAGAGAAGACACCTATCTTGCTTGAGTGGTATCGCGGCCGAGGCTTCGAGGTCAGCCACGAATCCAGCGATCCTGTGGTCGACGCCGTGGCGACCATATCAAAGTCAATAGCAGCCGTGGCAAAAGAAGGGGTTGGCAATGGCTAATCAGCGGCCTTTCGACTGCACCTCGCACGGCTTGCGCGGATGCCCGGGCTCGGCCTTGCCCCATCCGCCGAACGTTTGGCTCGCGAGTCTGAAGCTTCGGCTGGCGGACGCTGCGGCGGTTGCGGAGGATTTGGCGTGATGCGCGTTTTGGTGGTCCTCGGCCTGTTGATCCTGCCGACCCTCGCGGTGATGCGGACCGGCTTGGACCTGCTTTGGGTGGCGGGTTATGCCGTGGTCATCAACTGCTTCACCTACTTGCTCTATGCCGTTGACAAGACGAACGCTCGGGCCGGTGCGTGGCGGATTCCGGAGGCGTGGTTGCACATCTTTGAATTGGCCGGCGGATGGCCAAGTGCTTTCCTCGCCCAGCGGAGCCTCCGGCACAAGTGTTCCAAGGGCAGCTATCAGGTCATGTTCTGGCTCATCGTGCTGCTCTGGCAGTTCGCTTCCCTCGACTACCTGCAGAACTGGGGCTTTGTAAGCAGTCACTGGTCAAGAGTCGCTGGTCACTAGTCACTCGCCACATGCGCTCGTGGGAGAAACGGGTCGGTCATGGGTTATTGCAATCGTTGGCCATCCGAGTGCTCCTCGCGCAGTTCGCTTGGGCGGTGGGCGGTTTGGCCGCTCTCTAGGGCATCTGAGCGGCGTTCGGTCCATTTCAGCAGGGGCCCGAGTAGGGTGTTTCGCGGAAGGGCGGTCTTTCGCCGGAGGGTCATTGGCGGTAGCCTCGGCGGCATGAAGGCGCTCCTGATAGTTTTGTGCTTGGCCGTCTCCATTATGTCGGTGCGGGCGGAAAGCTTTGCGAAGGAGTTGAAGAAGAAAGCGGAGACGGAGAGTCCGAAGGAGGTGGAGAAGTTCATCGCGGAGTCGCGGGACGCGAACCAGAACGATCCGGCCTACTACGTGGCCTCGGCGAACTACTGGTGGGGGGTGGCCAAGGAACCATACATGTCGACCAAACCGCCGACGGGGGACGACTTGGTGATTGCCGATCAGAAGACCGGCGAGGCGGTCGGCAGTTTCAGCACCACGGGCAAGGCGAACCCGGAGGTGCCCCAGAAGGCGATCGATCTGCTGACCGAGGGCTACAAGCGATTCCCTCAGCGCCTCGATATCGGGATGGGGCTGGCCTACATGCTGCGCGACGAGAACAGACAGGCGGAATGCTTCAAGGTGCTGGAGTCCGTCCTGACGAACTCGGCGAAGCATGGTTCCGAGCTGCGATGGAAGGATGGCGGGCCTTTGCCGAAGCCCGCGGAGGTTTACATCCCGCAGCTGATGCACGGATACACCGCCGGGTTCTACGAGCTGGACACGCCGGAGGGCAACGAACTGAGCCGCCGGTTGTGCGAGTCGGTCGTCGCGGCCTATCCGGACCATCCTTATGCCTACAACATCCTCGCGGCCCTGAGCATGGCTAAGAAGGACGACAAGAGCGCGGTGGGATACCTGCAAACGGGATTGTCGAAGGATCCGGATGACACATTGATGATGCTGAACCTTGCCAACGCCTACCGCCGTCTCGGGGAGAACGCGAAAGCGTTGGAAACTTACCGCTTGATCCTCACCAAGTCGCCGCCCGAGGACATCAAGGCCGAGTGCGAGGAATGGATCAAGGACTTGGCGGAGAAGTGAGAGGGAGCGAGGCCTGAGGGGAGGATTTGAAATGCTGAGCCGGAGTCCCGCGGGCGCGGGACGGAGACAGGCCTTGGACAAAAGCTGACCCTGAGAAGCTGAGTTGGCGGCCCGCAACCGCGGGGCCGCGAGTCTCACAACGGTCAGCGATTGACCCTCAATTCCCCGTGGCAACCGAGGCCGAAGGACCCTCAGCGCAGGGGATTCTCCGCGATACCTTTGGCCCAAGGTTTCTGGCAGAGGGCCTTGTCGAGCGTGGAGAGCTTCAAGCCGTGCGCTTTGGCCAAGGCGACAAGGTAGGCGTCGGTCGTGTCGGCATGGCTGGTGACCGGCGGCAGCGCTTTTGCCGGAAGGTCGTCGGCCAAAAATCTCGCACCCGGGCGAGCCGTGATGTCGTCCAGCGCCGCCAACGCGTCCGTGAAGCCTGCGCGGTAACCCGGAGTCATGCTGACCCGCAGAAAGCCGAGTTGCGAAAGCGCACAAGTGGCGAAGCTTGCCTGCTTTTCCAGCCAAGCGCTGGCCTTGGCGTGGTCGGCGTGGGATCGCCAAGCGCAGGCGAGGAGGAAATTAACGTCGAGCAGGTGACTCACGGGAAATCAGCGAGGATGGTCTTGACGGTATCGGTAGTCATCGGCGGTGCGTCTGCGGGAGCCACCAGCAAGCGACGCCCGCTGCGGCCCTTGACGAGCTGTGCCCGAGTGGAACTGGTCCGCGCCATGACCAACCGCTCCCCATCCAATGTGAAGGCGACCTTGTCGCCGGGTTGGAGGTGCAGGGCATTCCGGAAGCGGCTGGGGATGACCAACTGGCCTTTCGTTGAAAGCGTGGCGGTTTCCATGAAGGAATGCTTACCCGTCTTACCATCCCAAGCAAGCGAAACGCACCCAGCCGCGGGAACCTGGTCGGGGCTTGTCATGGGCAGGGTGCCTGATTACCGAGGGCGGATGAGTGAGGCGTGGGATTGGTTGGTGACGAGGTGGCGGTGGCCGGGGGCGGCGGGGTTGGCGGGGGGGATTCTGCTGCTGCTGGCGCCGGCGGTGTGGGGGCTCGGAGGCGCGGTGGCGTTCTGGATCTATCTGCAACTGCCACTCTACATGCTGCACCAGCTGGAGGAGCACGCGGGGGACCGGTTCCGGGAATTCGTCAATCGCGAGATGGGCCGCGGGGTGGAGGTGCTGTCGCGTCCGGCGACGTTCGTGATCAACTCGGTCGGGGTCTGGGGCGTGGACCTCGCGGGGATTTACCTGGGGTTGCTGCTCGGGCCGGGTTGGGCGCTGGTGGTGTTCTACCTGCCGCTGGTCAATGCGGTCGGGCACGCGGCGCAGGCCATCGCGATGCGGCGCTACAATCCGGGGCTGATCACGGCGCTGGTGCTTTTCATTCCGCTGGCCGGGACGGGCTTGTGGGTGGTGTCACACGCGAGCCACGCGACGCTCGCGATGCACGCGACCGGCCTCGGCGCGGCGCTGCTCGTGCACGCAGCGATCATTGTCCATGTGAAACGAAGGCTGATGGCGAAAGGCGGATAGCGGAGGTGAAAACGGCGGGAAGGTGTGGTGGAAGAGGCGGAAGTTAAGCGTGAGCTGCGCGCGGAGCCCCACAAACTCTGCCCACTGAAAACTTATAACTCCCGGGCGCCTCGCGGGCGTCCGGGCGTTTGGCGCTTGCGCGCGGCGGAGGGAATCCCTATTCCGCGCCGATGGAGACCCGGACATTATTTATGCCTTTGGCCGCGGGGTTGCTGCTCGGGTTGGCCGGGTGCGCGACGACCGAAC
>CAZSUJ010000061.1:0-17083 GCA_964609925.1 uncultured Chthoniobacter sp.
ACATGGCCGCCTCGGCTGCGGCCTCGTCGGTTTCGCCAACCAGGGCGAGTTGCATGGAGCGTTGGCCCATGGTGCGGCGCCGCACCACGCGACCGCGCTGCAAGCGCTCCAGCATCGCCCGCAAGGCAAGAAGACACGCGCGCAATACATTGCGGGCTGCTTGATTGATATCCGGAGGCATATCGCTTCTGTGGGCTTCAGGAATCCTGGCGCATGGAGGGAACATCAGTGGCGCGCACCAGGAAGGTCAGCCGCACGCGCTCGCGCCGGGGATAAGGAAATGAGGCAGTGCAATCGCCGGCCGAAAACTTGGCTCAAGGGCCAGGGATAGATTGACACGCGTTCAATGAAGGATGTCGCTGTAGCTTTCACTCTGGTGAAGAGGTTCCTCCACTCAGCGGCGGAAAGATACTTCGCGGGAATCGGGACCCCGTGCCGGTCGTTGCCAACTTTGTCCATCCGCCGCAGCAACCAACGATCGATGGGACTCTCGCACAGGTGGTCCTTGATCAAGACCGCGCTTCGGGCCACCCGCAGCATGTCCCGTAAAAGCGCCTCCGGATCATCGGCATGGTGCAGCACATCGACCGCCATTACGTAATCCCAAGAACTGTCGTCGAAGGGCAGGCGGATGCCGTCGAACGACACCACTGGGACGGACACGTCGGGACGGACCAGCACATCGGCACCACAGACGTCCCTCAGCCCGCGGTTCGCCGAAATCAAGGCCGCCAGTCTTCCGTCACCGCAGCCGACATCCAACAAGGTGGAGCCATCGGGCACGTAAGCCCCAAGTTCACGCGCAAGATTCTTGATCCTGGCCGGGTGAACGATCCCTTCGTGTAACCACTCAACGACTTTCATCACACCACTTGCTGCCTGCTGCCAACGAACGTCCATTTTTCCCAAGAGCGATAGTCCAGCCGAGGCAGGAACCTGCCATGAACTTCCGAGCGGATGAAGTCGGGGGCACTGAGCCACTCCCGATAGGTCTCCTACTCTTCCTCCACCATAGAGGCAAAGGCGTCGAATCTTCCAACCCGCCGCCTGACTGGGCCCCCAAAAGCCATGGCATTCACAAGCTTGAGGAAGCGCGTCTCCCAAGGTTCAACCGCACAGAACAGCCCAAGCGGCGAAAGACACTAGCCAATCTGGTCCAGACATCGGAGCAACATCCTCCGCAGGTCACCCAAGTGATGCAGACCGCCTTGGACGACAAAAATATCCACGCTACCCGGTTCGAAGCGCAGGTTCGTGCAATCGGCCACAATCCGTTCCACATCAGCGGGGGCTTGGGTCAAGAGCGATGGGGAGAGGCCAACGCCGGCCAGATTCGTAAAACCGATATCACGCAAAACCCGGAGTGCATTACCACGCCTGCAAAAGAGATCCACAACCTTCAGCGACCGGTCCAACCGCTCGCACCCCATACGCAGGAATCTTTCCCGGAACTTCCTCTTCTCCTCGGCGGGAGACTCAAAACGTTCATAAGCGGCCTCCCAGCGCGGATTGCAGCAATGAATGCCAGCGTGCCAGTGAATGACGTCTGGTTTCCCTTTCATTTTCTCCTCAACTCAAGAACGCTGCCCAAAAACACAACGAAGAAGAACTGCACACCAAGAACGCAAAGCGTCACGCCAGGCACCACCAACCGCATGGTGTGAGCGTAGTCAAGCGGACCGAAACCCGCACTCATCCAGACGGCGAAAACCACGGCGACAAAGGCAGCCCCCAAGGCGAAAAGGCCGACGCTGAACAACAGCCCCGTTTCCAAATGCAGAAGGCCGTCACCAGGCCGAGAGCAGGAGCGCGGAGGGAGGATTTTTTCCGACACGGCAAACTTCTCGGTCAGCAGCCCCAAGCAAACTGCTTGCACTCCGCAAATGATCAGCATGCTGCCGACGAGAAGCGTGTGAGCGTCGAAACTGGCGGCGCCGATTCTGATGCCCGGCAGTGCAAGCGCCCACGCGAGAGCACCGACAAGCAAGAGCGAAAGACCCGGCACCATGAAGAGCCACTGCGGGGTGCATAGAAGAAAAAACCTCAAAGTCCGCCATCCGTCGCGCACCGTGCGGAGATGCGGCGCGTGCGCCACGCGGCCATCCTTGTGCAGGGTGATGGGCACCTCGGCGATTTTCGCGCCCCCAAGGCTTGCCTTGATGATCATCTCGGTGGCGAACTCCATACCCGTGCATCTCTGGTCCAGTCTCTGGTAGAGATCCTTCGTGAACGCCCGCAAACCGCAATAGACATCGTGGATGGGCGCGCGGAACCAGCGACCAGCCAGCGCGGAGAACATCGGGTTACCGATCCATCGGTGGCTCCATGGCATGGCTCCAGGCTCGATGGTGCCCCCTCCCGAGGGAAGCCGACAACCTTGCACCAACTCGCAACCATCGCGCAGCTTGGCCACAAACTTCGGGATCTCGCGAAAGTCGTAGCTATCATCGGCATCCCCCATCACGATCCAGCGTCCCTGCGCGGCGGCGATGCCCCCCATCAATGCGTTGCCGTAGCCCTTGGCTACCACGGGAACAACTAACGCACCTTCCTGCTCGGCGATGGCTTGGGAGTCATCCGTGCTCCCGTTGTCGGCAACAATCACCTCACCCGTGACCCGCGCCTCGCGGATGCCTTGGACAGCTTTGCGGATGCACGCCGCGAGGGTGTCCGATTCATTCAGACACGGAATCACCACGCTGAGATCGACAGATTCTACAGTCGTCATGAAGGGCGTCCGTCCGTGTCGGCAGTCGAGATGGCGCGCCAGATGCACACGATCACGACCACCATGGCCGACACAAGCACAATCCACAAAGCCATGGCTGCCGCGCCAACGGGCCCGCCGAGCTCCGCCTGGACATGGAAAGGCATGAAGTTCGGGCGCAGGACCCTTTCCGAGAGCGACGGCACCATCAGACCGGCTTCACCGAAGTTTCCACCCAAAAGGGCGAAGGCGTTGAGCCAACGTTGTGCGACCAAGAAAGTCTCCCCACCCCATGTATGCCATTGGAGTTGCTCGAGATTGCTCCAGTAAAGCAGCGAGCCGAGCTGAGCCAACAATGCGTAAGCTGCGATCACCGCACAGACCGCCTTGAAGCCGCCGCGCAACTCCCGCCACAAGTGCGCCATGAAGCCAAAGCCGAGGAGTCCCAAGACAATGGACGGCGTCGTGGTGTAGCGACTGCCCCAGCCCGAGGCCCCGCCGGGCCATGGGTAGGGCGCGTAGAAGAAGATCAGCACAAACAGCAAGGCCAAGAGGACTGCAGCAAGCCTTCCAGCCGACGGCGGCACAGCGCGGAACCAAAACACCAGCAGCACGGCGCAAAGGAGTATCGCCGGATCCATCCAGAGCACGGAATCGTGCGGTGACAAGAGCAGCGTCCAGACTCCATGCAACCAGTCGCCTCCCTCATACCATCCCGGATTCTGCTGCTGATGGATGCCGATGTAAGTGCCGTTCCACGAGCCGAAACGAACCCACTGGTAAATCCGCTCGGCGATGACAAACAACGCGAACACCACCCCGAAGACTGCGCCCGCGACAAGCCAGTTCTTCCTGGCCCGCTCCGCAACCGAAGCCTCGCCCGCATGCGGCACGAAAAGCAACACCATCATGAGCAACCCGACAGCAGCAGTTTCAAAGACCGTGGGCAGCCTCGTTAGCAAAGCAAACCCCGCCGTGACACCGGCTGCGGCGAGAAAGATCAGCCGGCCTGTCGCCAGCCACCGCAGGCAGCCGTAAAGCGTGCCGAGGAAGCACAAAAGCGTCAGGCTGTTTTCTTGGTTCACCTGGGTCCAGACCAGCAACGTCGTTCCGTAAAGCATCCCCATGGCACCCAAGGCAGACGCCTTGAGGCCCAAACCCAACTGCAAGAGCGCACCGTAGCCAAGCGCGACGCACCCCGCCGTAAGCAGCGGGAAGGTCCCATAAACCAACACCGCCTGCTTGATCTGCCCCTTCAAGCTTTTGGATGGCGGCGAGATCTCGCCGACAATCAATGATCCCAGAACGTCGGCGGGAAGCATAACCACACTCTGGCCGATGCCATACCACGCGTGAATCAGGCCGTCCCTGCCGACAACCCCGAAGCCCGGATAATCCCCCTCCCGGACAGCTGGAGCACCGGTCCACAACGAGTGTGTGACCTGCAGCCGCCTTGCCGAGTCAATAGAGCTCAAATCGCCGTCCTCGACGACAAAGCCTGTAAGCAGCCCGAGCAGCGCAAGCAACCAGCCGACCGTATGGCGAGCGGACCGCGTGCTCATGGCCTAGAAAGCGC
The DNA here is from genome assembly GCA_964609925.1 of uncultured Chthoniobacter sp. Classification (GTDB taxonomy): domain Bacteria; phylum Verrucomicrobiota; class Verrucomicrobiia; order Chthoniobacterales; family JACTMZ01; genus JACTMZ01. The sequence continues at coordinate 4,284 of CAZSUJ010000061.1, forward strand.
TTGGATTGGTGGATTTCGCACGGCGTCAAGACCTCTTGCATCTCAGTCAAGACGCGCTGTCGCCGGGCACTCGATTACAAGTTCGACAAGGAAGGCGTAAAGGGTAGCACAGCCGTCACCTATCGAGCGCCACCAACTTCGGGCCATTGCCCGGCCGACACGAGCGGCCGCAGCCGGTTCAACCGGTGGCGCTTGTCCTTCATGCCTTGCTCAGCGGGACGGCGATTGGGGCACGACGAGTTGCGGAAGGAGTTCGAGCATGGCCGCCTCGGCTGCGGCCTCGTCGGTTTCGCCAACCAGGGCGAGTTGCATCGAGCGTTGGCCCATGTTGCGGCGCCCAGCCATCACGGCGGCGAGGCGGTTGGAGGGCAACGCCCGCTCGACTGTCACCTCGCGCCCTCCGATGCGGTCGTCGTTGACGACATACATGAGGTAGAACTCGTTGGCCCCGGCCCGGATCTTGTAGAGGTTGTAGGCGATGGTGACGCCGTTGGCCTCGGCTTTGCGCAGTTCCGACTTGGAGACGATCTCGCGTCCGATCATGCGCTGGCATTGCTCTGGCAGGTGCGGCTGGGCGTAGTGCAGGCTCATGCGCTTGGGCTCCCACTCGACGAAGATGAGATGCCACGAACGGCCGTCTGGATCCTGCCAGGCACGCTGGAACCCGCGGTCGTAGCGCAGCATCTCCTGCGCACGCTCCTCGAGCGGTTCATCGGTAAGTCCGCTGGAGGGGGCGGCCGCAGCAACAGTCCAAGCAGGAGCACGCTCCACCCCGCGGGCTTTCCACCAATACCACCCCTCGGAACCGCCGGCCATGAGCGCCATGGCTGCGACGACCCCGAGGCACGCGAGAACGGCCGGGCGGCTGGATGCAGTTCCGACCGATCGGGCGGGCGGCGTCGGTTGCCCGGAACCGGGGACCAGTTGCAAACCCCAGCAGAGCAACCAGAGCAGCCCGATCGTGACGATAAGTATGGCGAACCCCGCGGGGTCGTGAAGGCGGTCGAGCATCTCGCTGCCACCCTCGATGACGGCGAAGGAAAGGATCAGCATGCGGATGACATTCAGCGCGTAGGCGATGAGGAGCCCCGTGGCGCAAAGCAGCCCGCGCCAGCCCCAGCGCAGCGCGTAAAGCTCACCGAGGAACAAGGCGGCCATGAGGCTTGATTGGAACGAACGGATGCCGCTGCACGCATCGTCTACGGCGAGGTGCTCGGTGCCCACGTCGATCGTGGTGCCGTGGGCCATGGCGGCCACACCGAACAGCGGAAGAATCCATGCCGCGATTTGCGCCGCGAGCAGGCTGAGCTCTTGCGTGAGCCAGCGTTCGGGGCCCGTCGGCCACGGCACGGCCACGAGGGCGAACACGTAGGCGAAGGACAGGTGCCTCATCCAAGGCCAGCCGCCGACGAGGCAGGTCAGGACAGCACTCGCGACAAAGGCCGAGAGCCCCAGCCCCCAAAGCACGATCCTCCAGTCCGGGTAGGCACCGGCGATCAGGATGCCCGCCGCGGCAGGCAGGAGGAGAAGGGCCAGCAATCCGAGGCAAGCCGCGCGCAAAGCCCCCGAGTCAGGCCGCGGGTCGGGCCGCGTTGACCACCGCTGCCAGAAAATCCAGGCCGCGAGAAACGGAATGAACCAACCGTGCGAATACTGCTCATTGGCTTCCCATTCGCCGGTCAGGATGAAGAAGAACCAGCCCCACATCGCAAGCAGGGCTGCGAAGAAGCTAATCGCAGGGACGCGGGATTCGGCGGTCATGGCGGGAGACAAAGGCAGGGAGACAGGGGATAGGAAGCAGGAGTCAGGGGAGCAGAAACGGCGCGGGATTCTTGATCATTGCGCCAAGCATGCGCCCGATCGCTCGATTTGCTTCGGTGAGGCGCACGTGTTCATCCGCGGTGATGTATCCGCAATCCCGTGCGAAATCCAACGACGTATCGGTCTCGTTCGTCTCGCCGCCGCAATCGGTCAGCTTGCTGACGAAATGCGCCTCATAGCGCCGTTTGGACCAGGCTTCCCGCAAGTTCATGCAAACTGAACGAGAAGATCGTCTGATCTGGCTGGTCAAGGCGAACCGCCCAGCGTCGGGAAACGACTTGGAAACTACGAAGACACGCATGGCGAGGTCGTAGGCCTGCTTCTAGACTTCGAGCTCTTTTGCGCTCCGGCCCCCTATCGAAAGTCTGCCTTTTTTCGCCGCCTGCCTCCTGTTTCCTGTCCCCCGAAATCAAAACTTCTCCGCGAACGTCTTGATGAACGGAAGCACGTCGGCCATGAAGCGGTGCCAGCGTTCCATCTGCGCCAGCCGCTCTTGCTGGAAGCTTGATTGTGCCGACCCCGGGGAAGCAACGCTGGCGCGCAGGCGTGTGAGGTGGGCAGAACCGCTGGCAACGTGGGGTTCGATGCGGGCGCTGAGGAAGGCCCCGGCGAGTTTGCGGAGATTCAAGACGGCCTTGAAGAACTCCTTCCGTTGTCCCGTCTGGACGACGCGCTCTACCGCACCGATCTGCCGCAGCCAACGAAGACTCTGAAAAGTGCCGCCGCGACTGCTGTTGAGCCGGGCGCAGATCTGGTCGAGGCACAAAGGTTCCTCGGTCGAAAAGAGCAGCCCGTAGACTTGGCCAATCGAAGGTGCGAGAGAGAAGGCGGCGGCGGCGCGTTGGAAAACCGCGATGCACTCGAGCTGAAAATCGTCGAGCGGCGGCTCTGGGGCCGGGGGCGACCCGAGGAAGTATTTCCGCCTCACCATCGCCACCGGACAAGCTGCCGCCCGCGGTCGGACCAACGGGCGACCGGGCACAAAAAATGCATCGTCTTTGCCTGCGTCATCGAGAGACACCGTGGCAGGGCCAACAAACGACGGATCATCGCGAAATTCAAGTTGGAATGAATAGGATATGATGTTTGCTTATCATTATTGTGTTTATCGGCAAAACCCCTTGCCATCCAAGGCAGTGGCAACTAATCCCCAACATTCGGTCGCAGACGAATGTGAAAGACGAACACTCTTCAGCCCAGGATCCCCGCCTCTGGAACGAGGATCTGGCCCCAGTGCCGTCGGATCGCCGGACTTGGACGACGTGGAACGTCGCTGCCCTGTGGGTCGGCATGGCCGTCTGCATCACCACCTACACGCTGGCCAGCAGCCTGATCCAGCAAGGCATGAACTGGTGGCAGGCGACGCTCACCATTCTGCTCGGCAATGTCATCGTGCTGATTCCGATGACCCTCAACGCGCACCCGGGCACCGCCTACGGCATCCCCTTCCCCGTGCTGCTCCGCGCCTCCTTCGGGACATTCGGCTCGAACATCCCGGCGCTCATGCGCGGCCTTGTCGCCTGCGGATGGTTCGGCATCCAGACCTGGGTCGGTGGTGCGGCGATCTACGCGACGGCTGCTGTAATCTTCGGCTTCGACCCCGCGGCGCGGCAACCCCTCCCCGTCCTCGGCATTTCGGCCGGTGAGTTCCTGTGCTTCATGATCTTCTGGGCGATCAACGTCTGGTTCATCGTCCGCGGCATGGAATCCATCAAATGGATGGAGGCCCTCAGCGCCCCCTTCCTTCTTCTCGTCGGCGTCGCGCTGGTGTGGTGGGCGTGGAGCGCGGCCGACGGCTTCGGTCCCATCTTCTCCCAGCCTGCGACGCTAGACACGGCGGCGAAGTTCTGGCCCGTCTTCGGCGCCGGGCTGACCGCCATGATCGGCTACTGGGCGACGCTCTCGCTGAACATCCCCGACTTCTCCCGCTACGCCCGCAGCCAGCGGGACCAGGTTGTCGGGCAGGCGCTCGGCCTTCCCGCCACCATGACCTTCTACGCCTTCATCGGCATCGTGGTGACCAGCGCCACAGTCGTGATCTTCGGCAATGCCATCTGGGACCCGGTGGAAGTCATCGCGAAATTCGGCCACCCGCTCCTCTCGGCCTTCGCGCTCATCACCCTCGCCGTGGCTACCCTCTCGACGAACATCGCGGCCAACGTCGTCTCCCCCGCCAACGACTTCTCCAACCTCGCCCCGCACCGCATCAGCTTCCGCACCGGCGGACTCATCACCGCGTTCATCGGCATCGTCATGATGCCGTGGAAGCTCTACCAGGATCCCAGCGGCTACATCTTCGTCTGGCTCATCGGCTACAGCGCACTGCTCGGGCCGATAGCAGGCATCATGATCGCCGACTATTTCATCTGGCGTCGTCGCAAGCTCGACGCGGACGCGCTCTACCGCCGCGACGGCCAGTATCGCTACACCGGCGGCTTCAGCATTGTCGGCTTCGGCGTCCTCGCCGCATCGATCCTGCCCAATCTGCCCGGGTTCCTCGTCACCGTGAAGTGGCTGCCGGCCACCGCATTCCCGTCATGGCTTGTCGCCGGCTACAGCTACGCGTGGTTCGTCGGCTTCGCGTTGGCGCTCTTGCTCTACAGCCTCCTCCGCCCCATCTTTCCCAATCGATGAAAACCCCGAACCTACCCCCGTGCGACCACAGCCCGCGACCCTACGACGGCCCGTCGAAGGATGATGTGCTCGCCCTGCGAAAGCAGTTCATGAACCCCGGCATCTTCCTCTACTACAAGAAGCCGCTCATGATCGTGGAGGGGCGGATGCAATACGTGTGGGACGAGACGGGCAAGCGCTACCTCGACGGACTCGGGGGCATCGTCACGGTGAGCGTGGGCCACTGTCACCCGCACGTCATCGAGGCGGGCAACCGCCAGAGCGAGATCTACCAGCACTCCACCACCATCTACCTCCACCCGAACGTCGCCCGCTACGCCGCCAAGCTCGCGTCGAAGATGCCGGGCAACCTCAAGATGTGCTACTTCGTCAACTCGGGCTCCGAGGCCAACGACCTCGCCCTGCTCATGGCGCGCGCGCACACGGGCAATTACGACATCATCGCCCTGCGCAATGCCTACCACGGAGGGAACCACGCCACCATGGGCGTCACCGCGCACAGCACCTGGAAATACAACATCCCCCAGACCTTCGGCGTCCACCACGCCCTCGCGCCGTATCCGTTCCGCGGGCCTTGGGGCCACGACGATCCCGCGGCCGGCCGTAAATACGCCAACGACGTGAAGGAACTCATCGAATACGCGACGCCCGGCAAGATCGCCGGCTTCATCGCCGAGTCGATCCAGGGAGTTGGCGGATTCGTCGAGTTCCCGCCCGGCTACCTGCAGGACGTCTACCAGCACGTCCGCGCCGCGGGTGGCGTCTGCATCGCCGACGAAGTCCAGACCGGCTTCGGCCGCACCGGCACCCACTTCTGGGGCTTCGAGACGCAAGGCGTCATCCCGGACATCGTCACCATGGCGAAGGGCATCGGCAATGGCTGCCCTCTCGCGGCCGTCGTCACGACGCCGGAGGTCGCGCAATCGCTCGTCGGCAAGGTCCACTTCAACACGTTCGGAGGCAACCCCGTGGTCAGCGCCATGGGACAGGCCGTTCTCGAAGTCATCGAGCGCGAGAACCTGCAGGAGAATTCGCTCCGCCTGGGCCAACGCATCCTCGACGGCTTGCGCAAGCTCCAGGGCAAGCACGCCGTCATCGGCGAGGTGCGGGGCAAAGGACTCATGCTGGGCATCGAGATGGTCAAGGACCGCACCACCAAGGAACCCGCCCGCGAGGAGTGCGCCGCCGTGCTCGAGACAGCGCGCGACCTCGGCCTCCTGCTCGGCAAAGGCGGACTCTACGGCCAAACCATCCGCTTCGCCCCGCCCATGTGCCTCAACGAGGCCGACGCGGACTTCCTTGTCGAGGTCCTCGACGAGTCGTTCAGCAGGCTGTGAAGAACGGGCGGACACGCGAACCGCGTGTCCCTACCACGGTAGGGATGAGCCGCCGGCCCGTCAGCAGCGCATGAACGACCTGCTCGAAGAACTCCTCGAGAACCGCCGCAGCGGATGCGCTTGCGTGCTCGCCACCGTGGCTGCGACCGCGGGCTCGGTGCCGCGCCAGCCCGGCGCCCGCATGATCGTGCGTGCCGACGGATCGATCTCGGGAACCGTGGGCGGTGGCAAGTTCGAGTCTCTCGTCATCGCCGAGGCCCTCGACTGCCTCGCCTCGCGCAAGGTCGTCCTGAAGACCTGGCCGCTGCGCGAGGGCGAGCAGGATTCCTTCGGCGCCATCTGTGGCGGCGAGGTCACCGTGCTCCTCGAACCGTTTGCCCCGGCGCACCGAATGTTCCTCGTCGGGGCGGGCCACTGCGCCGCGGCCATTGCCCGCCTGGCCGCAGGCTGCGGATTCCGCGTCACCGCGGCGGATGACCGCCCTGAAATCCTTGCCCTTTGCGCCACGGCGCACGAACTCCTTCCGGGCGCCGGAGCCGAGGAGATCGCCGCCCGGCAGTGGACCGGCGATGACGCCATCATCATCGTGAGCCGCCATTATGACATCGACCGCCAAGCGCTCGCGGCCGCACTGCGCGCGGGCGGCGCCGGCTATGTCGGCATGATCGGCAGCCGGCGCAAGGTGCGGCGGGTCTTCGACCAGCTTCTCGCGGAGGGTTTCACCACCTCGCAACTGGCGGTCGTCCGCGCCCCGCTCGGCCTCGACATCGGAGCCGACTCCCCGGAGGAAATCGCCGTCAGCGTGCTCGCCGAAGTGCTTTCCGTCCTGCGGGGCCGCCCCGCGACGCCGCTGCGCGACGGCTTGAAATGATCGTTGGACGCGCCACCCGGAGAGGATAGCCTGCGACAGATGAAGACGCTCCTAACGCTCCTGTTCGTCGCCGTGCTCGGCACCGGCTTGGCGAACGCGCAATGCACCGATTGCAAGTGCAAGACGAAGTGCTCGGCCGAGTGCAAGTGCAAGCACGACAAGAAGGCCCCTTGAATTCGCTCGACCCGCGGGCCAAGCGCCTGCGCGCGGCCGACCGCTCGCTCCAGCAGGCGCGCAGCGGCTTGCTCGGTGCGCAACTCGCCCTGCAGGACCTGCCGCGCACAAGCCTCTCGCCGGTAAACGACGCCCTGCGCGCCATGACCGCCGCCGCTGGCCAGATTGACGCCGCCGCGGCGGCGTTGGACGAAGCCCGGTTGGAGACCCCGGACGACCTCTGAGCCACGGCATTGCCTTTTCCGCCACCGCGGAGAAACTTCCCGCTTCATGCTTTTCCTGACCCCCCGCTACCGCAAGGAAGCAGACATCGTCCTGCGGGCGGCGCGCAAACTCGTCCGTTACCGCCGCGACATCCTGCCGGAAAAGCAGTTGATCGCCCTCCGCGAGGGCATCACCCGCCTTGAGGTCGCCCTGCGCAAACGCTCGAGGGAGGACATCGAGACATCCTCGGCCAAGCTGCACGAACTCTTCGACGAGGCCTCGCCGGCACCGCCTCTCGCCGGCCTGCGTGAGAACACGGAGGTGATCCTGGTGGCGCTCGTCATCGCCCTCGGCGTGCGCGCGTATTTCCTGCAGCCCTTCAAGATCCCCACCGGCTCGATGCAGCCCACGCTCTACGGCGTGACGGGAACAACCACGGTGGAGCCGCCGCCCGCGCTGCCCGCGCGAATCCTCGATTTCGTCCTGCGCGGCCGCACCTACATCGATGTCACGGCCGAAACCGACGATACCGTCATCGGGATGCGCGAGGTCAGCCGTTTCCATTTCTTCACCTCGACGGAGATCATCACGCGCACGCGCAACTACAGCGTGCCCGCCCCGCTCGACGTGGTGCGCCGCGACTTCAAGATCCAGCCCGGCACTCCCGTCACGGCCGGACAACCGATCGTGCGCGGCCACGCCGACAGCGGAGACCAACTCTTCGTGGACAAGGTGTCCTACAATTTCGTGCGGCCCGCCGCCGGGGACGTGTTCGTCTTCCGCACCACCGGCATCCGCCGCATCGAGGCCACCATCCCGCCCGGCATGGGCTCGCAGTATTACATCAAGCGACTCGCCGGACTCGGCGGACAAACCCTCCGCATCGACCCGCCGAACCTCTACGTGGACGGAGCCATCGCTCAGAACAAATTCTTCCAGCGCGTCATGTCGAACCGCGACGGCTACGCCGGTTACTCGAACTCAAGCGCCGGCGGCAGCGCATTCCCCATCCTCGGCGAGCCCGACGCGACTTACACCGTGCCGCAGGGCACCTACTTCGCGCTCGGCGACAACAGCTACAACAGCAGCGACAGCCGCTTCTTCGGCCCCGTTCCCGAGGGCAATGTGGTGGGCCGCGGCTTCGTGGTTTACTGGCCGTTCATCGGCCGTTGGGGACTGATCAACTGACCCCGCCTCCGAAATGGCGGATCGCATCCGCCACCCCCTCGCTCCACGGGTGCGGGGAGACGTAGCCGCCGGCGGCGAGGACGACCCGCTTGACCTCGGCCACGGCGTTGGCCGGACACGCCACCATCGCGGCGGCCGTGCCGTCGAGCATCGGGATGTCGTTGTGGTGATCGCCGATGGCCAGCACATCCGAGCGTGGAATCCCGAGCAAGCGCGCCAACTCGGCCAGCGAGGATCCCTTGTGGATCTCGCGGTGCGCGAAGCGCATCCACACGTCATTGCGGTTGAAGGAGAAATCAGGCACGTCGGCCGCCGCGGCCCGGATGGCCTCGACCGTGCGGTCCATTGTCGCCGTGTCCACCGTCATCAGCCCGGCCGGCCGGTCGTTCTCGTAGAGGACCTCGATGCCGTCCTCCCGGGCGATCATGTCCTCGATGGCCGAGAGGACGTGCGAGGCGCGGCCGAAGAGATCGGCCGTCCGCTGCTCGATCCGTGCGTTCCAGTCGCCGAAAGCCTCCCATGTCCCCTCCTCCACCCGATGGAAAATGTCCTTCTCGCTCGTGAGCACGAACTCAGGATCGTGCGGCAGGTGCGCATGTTCGAGCCCCTCGAGGGCGAACCAGAGTTGCCGCCCGGTGTTCACCGCCCACACCGCACCGCGCTCGCGCAGTCCGCGCAGGGCCTCTCCCAGCGACGCCGCCGTGCGCGCGTCGGGTTCGTGCCCGATGAGTGTCCCGTCGAAATCCGTGCTGAGAAGCCGTATCGCCATGCATGGAGATTAACCAAGGCCCGGCGGTCGTTGCCAGCCGCGGACGGGGCGGGTAGGATCGCGGCATGAAATCCGCCTACGAACTCGCCATGGAGCGCCTCGAGACGCAGGCCCCGTCGGTTGCGCTCAATGACGCGCAAAAGGAGGCCATCGCCGCCATCGAAGCCAAGTGCAAGGCGGAGATCGCGTCCAAGGAACTCCTCCTCCAGCCCGAAATCGCCAAGGCCCTCGCTGCGGGCAACCCGGAGGAAGCCGCGCAGGTCCGACGCCAACTCGCAGACGAGATCCGGCGCCTCGAGGAAAAGCGCGACCGCGAGAAGGACAAAGTGCGCTCCGAGAGCTGAGACCCGTCCCAATGAAAAGCCCCACAAGCGACGACGAGAAGTTCATGCGCCATGCCATCGCGCTGGCCGAGAAAGCAGCCCTCGTGGATTGCACCGGTGGCCCCTTCGGCTGCGTGATCGTGAAGGACGGCGTGGTCATCGCCGAAGGTTCGAACCACGTGGTCAGCGAGAACGACCCGACTTGGCACGGCGAGATGGATGCGATCCGGAAAGCCGCGAAGGCGCTCCGCACTTTCAGCCTCGCCGGTTGCACGCTCTACACCACCGGCGAGCCCTGCCCGATGTGCGCCGGGGCGATCTGGTGGGCGCGGATCGACCGCGTTGTTTATGCCTCGACCATCGCCGACGCCCTGCGGCACGGGAACTTCGACGACCAGCCGATCTACGAGGATCTCAGGAATCCCATCGGCGAACGCAGGATCCCCGCCGTCGAGTGCCTGCGCGACGAAATGCTCGCGTTGTGGCAGCGCTACGAGGCGAAGCCGGACAAGATTCCCTATTGAGCAGCCGGGACCGGGCGCCCCTCGAGTTGCGCGAACTCGCGGTCGAGAATGCTCCCCGCCTCGAAGCCCATGGACCGGCGCGCGACTTCCAGAGCGCGATCCGCGTCCTTTGTCTGGCCCGCGGCGCGCAACTCCTCCACGAACGGACGCACCACCTCGTAGAAGAAATTCCCGCCTCCCGTCCGGCCGAGTTTGACCGCCAGTGAGCGGAACTCGCGCATGGCCCCGTCGTAATCGGCGGCTGAGACCAACCGCGAGAGGTTCGCGCCTGCCGCCGAGGAACTGAGGTCGGCGCGGCCGCGACGGTTCTCCCGGATCATGCGGTCCTCGATCGCCTGCGCCGTGGCCGCGTCGCCGCTCGCCCGTTGCAGATCGGCCAGCCGTGCCTGGTAGCGGACGCGCAGGTCCTCCTCGCGCCGGAAGGTCTCGATCGCCTGCGTCAAGTGGGCGCGGAGTTGGTCGGTCTGGCCGGAAGCAACCAGCGCCCGCTCACGCGCCTCCCACGCGTCTACCAAGCCCGGCGCCTGCTTGATGGCGCTGTCGGCGGCGGCAAGTTGGCGGACGGAGTCGCCGCGACGGGCGAAAATCTCGGCCATCACGAGGTCGCCGAGCGCCGCGTCGTGCGCAGGCCCCCGCTGCGACGTGCCGGAAACATAGGCCAGCTCGTGGTCGGAGATCGGCAGCCACGTTTGCGGGTCGAGCGCGCGGCCGACCGTGTAGTTCTGGTTCTGGTAGCGGCCCGCGTCCATCTCCCACTTGCCGTTGCCGCGATAGAATCCGAACCAAGCGTGGCCACCGTCCGTGCCCTGCCCAGCGAAGTAGAGCGTGGGGATGCCCTTGGCCTTGCCGGCGATGGAGGAAAAGTAGGCTTGGTCGGTGCAGATGCCCCCCCACAGTTCGATATTGCCGAGTTTGTAGCTGCCGTTCGGCCAGACGAAGACGCCCTTCTCCACGCGGCGGTGGTCGTAGTTGACCATACCGAAAGTGCGGTCGAACTGGTCGCGGCGGAACTTCACGTTCTTGGCCGCCCATTCGAGTTCGCTCCGCGGGACGGGCGCATCCACAAGGAAGCGCATCTCGGCCGCCGTGAGCCGGCGCAGATCGTGCTCGAGGCGTCGCGCCTCGTTGGCCGAGGCGTAGTATTCGAAGCGGGCCTCCAGCGGTTCGTCGAGCCGCGGCACCGCCTTTGGCTCGACTTGATGGTGCGGCCAGAACGACGGCTCCCGCTGGTCGTAAACGAGCGCGAACGCGATCATCAACGAGCGATAGGTCGGCCACCGATTCGCATGCGCCGAGCGAAGTTGCTGCAATCGCGTGATCGCGACCGGCGGAAAGTCATACGGCGTGAGCTGCGCGAAGAACTCGCGGAGAAACTCCCCGTCCGCAGCAAGCTCCGCGAGGAAATCCTCCCTCGCCCGCGCCGCCACCGGCCCCGGTTGCGGCGTGTAGTCGTCCGGCAGCAACGCCTGCAGGATGTCCGGCGGGATGCGCATCGGCTCGATCTTGTCGGCCGCCGTGGGTAGCGGACGACCGGTGCGGTCCGCCGGCAGCGCCTGGCCCGGCGTCACCACGAGCAAGCTGTCCGGCTTGTCCGGGTTGACCAGCACCCGCCGCCCCATGAACGCGCGGATGGCCTCGGGCTCGGGCGTGCCGAGCAAGCGGCACCATTGCCAGAGAAGCTGCCACTGCCGGAAGGCGGGGGCAGCGCTGCTGCCCACCTGCGCGAAATGCCCGGGCTTCCAAGCCGCCGTGAGCTGCTCCTCCAGCACATCAGCCGCCGCCGCCCAGCCCATGGCACGGATCGCCGCGATGTCCTGGGGAATGGGCGGACGCGAGATGTCGAACGCGGCTCTCCCGGTCCCGCAGAGCGCGAGGAGCACGAGGAGGAAGCCGAACCGCGCTAACATGCCCTGAAGTTAGCCGCGCCCGCCCCCTTGCCAAGGGCGACAATGACCTTTTGCGCTTCCGGCCGGGAGGGATATCCTGACGGATTCGCCGCCATGCCCTCGCTCGAACCCGCCAGCATCCGCGTCAAGGGCGCCCGCCAGCACAATCTGCAGAACCTTGACGTCGTCATTCCGCGGAACCGGTTCGTCGTCATCACCGGTCCCAGCGGATCCGGCAAGTCATCGCTCGCCTTCGACACGCTCTACGCCGAGGGGCAGCGCAAATACGTGGAGAGCCTCTCTGCTTACGCCCGCCAGTTCCTCGATCGCCTGCAGCGTCCGGACGTGGACTTCGTCGAGGGCCTTTCCCCCGCCATCGCCATCGAGCAGCGCACTTCGTCCGCCGGACCGCGTTCGACGATCGCCACCACCACCGAGATCTACGACTACCTGCGCATCCTCTACTCCGCCCTCGGCGTTCCCCACGATCCCGAGACCGGCGAGGTCGTCCGCCGCCAATCGCCGCAGGAGATAACCGACGCGATCCTCGCGTTCCCCGCGGGCAGCAAGGTGATCGTGCTGGCCCCGCTCGTGCGCGGGGCCACGGGCGAGTTCCGCGACATCATCGAGAAAATGCGGCGGGAGGGTTTCGTTCGCGCGCGGGTGGACGGGAAAATCGTGGATCTCGACGGCGGCGAACGCATCCGCCTCGACAAGAACCGCCGCCATCACATCGAGGCGGTTGTTGACCGTCTCGTGCTCAAAGAAGGCCTGCGCCAACGGCTGGCCGACTCGGTCGAGACCGCGGTGCGATGGGGCGAGGGCTGCCTGGTTGCCTCGGTGCAGGAACCCGGCGCGGAGAAGCCGTCAGACCACCCGTATTCGACTGCGTTCGCCAATCCTCGCACCGGCTTCACCCTGCCGCGCCTCACGCCGCAGCACTTCTCCTTCAACAGTCACCTCGGAGCGTGCCCAGCCTGCCACGGCCTCGGCACCGAGCCCTACTTCGACCCCGAACTCGTCCTCGATCCCGAGAAGTCGCTCGACGAGGGCGCCATCGTCGCTTGGC
>CAZSUJ010000062.1:0-16546 GCA_964609925.1 uncultured Chthoniobacter sp.
TCGTCGATCTTGCGCGAGATGCCGCACTGGGGGCTGTAGGGCATGAGGACGAGGTAGCGTCCGGGCATGCTGATGTTGGTGGTGATGCGGGGGCCCTTCGTGCTGATGGGACCCTTGCTCACCTGGACCATGATGTCCGAGCCGGGGGGGTAGATGGTGGGGATGTCCTTGGCGGTGATTTTCTTCGGGAGTTTCTGGCCGGTGTTGCGGCGGACCTCCTCGATGCCGCTGTCGAGGGCGGCGGGGATGGCGTCCCAGAAGTGGAGGAAGGCGTTCTTCTCGAAGCCGATGTCCACGAACATGGCCTTGAGGCCCTGCTCGATGTTCTTCACGCGGCCCTTGTAGATGCTGCCGACGATGTTGCGCTCCGAGACGCGCTCGACGTTGTATTCCTCGAGCTGTCCGTCCTCCAGGACGGCGACGCGTTTCTCGAGCTTCTCGCTGTTGACGATGAGTCGGGCGCCGCCGGTCTTGGGGGCGAGCCCGAAAAGTTTTTTCATTTTTTCGATCATGGTGAGTGGTTTGGTGGTTGAGTGTTGCGGGGAGGGGGCGGTCAACGCCGCTGGGCGGGTTCCGTCTTCTCCTTCTTCCGTCCGCCCCCGAAGAGGCGCTGGAAAATGTTTGGTTTCTTCTGCACGGTGCCTTCGGCGTCGGCCGCGGGCCGCACGGTGGGCGGGGCGCCGGCGGGCGGGCCTTCCGAGGCGGCGAGGTCGGCCTCGGGCGCGTCGGCGAGGGCCGCCGGGATGGGGCGGCCGAAGTCGACGCTGGAGACGAACTTGAAGCTGCCGGGTGCGGGGGCGAGCGCGGCGATCTCGATCTTCTCGCCCTCCTCCATCTTGAAGATGTCGGAAAGGATCTTGGCGGCGATCGGGGCGGCGACGCCGCCGCCGGACTGGGCGCCCTGCACGATGACGGCCACGGCGTAGCGGGGGTTCTGGTAGGGGGCGAAGGCGATGAACCAGGTGTGGTTGTCCTTCACCTTGCCGCGCCAGAACTGGGCGGTGCCGGTCTTGCCCGCGACCTCGTAATTCTTGATGCGGGCGGACGCGGCGGTGCCCCCGCCGCGGTTAACGACGTCCCACATGCCGCGGCGGACGATCTCGAGTTTCTGCGGCAGGATGCCGCCCTCGGCGAGGTTGGCGCGGATTTTGACGGGTTCCTGCCGGACGACGGTGCCGTCCGGCGCGACGACCTTGTCCACGAGGCGCGGGTAGTAGCTCATGCCGCCATTGGCAACGGTGGCGGAGACCATGGCCATCTGGAGCGGGGTGGCGAGGACGAAACCCTGGCCGATGGAGACGTTGGCGGTGTGTCCGCTGGTCCAGCGCTCGCGCGGGTAGTTGGCCTGCAGCCAGGCGGGGCCGGGCAGGATGCCGGGGGCCTCGCCGGTGAGGGGGAGGCCGCTTTTTTCGCCGAGTCCGAGCATGTGGCCGGTGGCGACGATCTGGTCGATGCCGGCCTTGTTGCCGAACTGGTAGAAGTAGGCGTTGCAGGAGACGCGGATGGAGTTCTCGAGGTCGAGGGTGCCGTGGGCGCCGTTCTTCGAGGCGATCCAGCAGGCCATGACCTTGTTGCCGTATTGGACGCCGCCGCTGCAGTTGAGGTGGGCGTCCTCGAGCCCGGCGCGCAATCCGGCCAGGGCGGTGGGGATCTTGTAGGTCGAGCCGGGGGCGTAGGCGCTGAGGGCGCGGTTGATGAGCGGGTCGGTCGAGTCGCCGATGAGGGCGTTCCAGTCGGCGGTGGCGATGGCGGGGATGAAGGAGTTCGGGTCGTAGGACGGCACGCTGGCCATGGCGAGGATGTCGCCATTGTTCGGGTCGATGACGACGGCGGCGGCGCGGCCGACGGCGCGGAGGGCCTTTTCGGCGATGTATTGGATGCGGGCGTCGAGGGTGAGGTGGACGTTGTTGCCGGAGACGGGCGGGTCGCGGCGGATCTCGCCCTCGATCACGCCCTTGGCGTTGCGCTGCAGGATGCGGGCGCCGGCGGTGCCGCGGAGTTCGGAGTCGAGGGCCTGCTCGATCTGCGCCTTACCCTCGGCATCGGGCTGGTAGAAGTTGAAGTTCGCGGCCTCCTCCTTGTCGATCTCGTCGGGGACGCCGACGTAGCCGAGGAGGTGCGAGGCGAGGGCGCCGAAGACGTAGTTGCGCACGGGGCGCACGGTGACGTTGACGCCGGCGAGGCCGATGTCGTTCTCGGCGAAGCGCGCCATGGTCTCGAAGTCGAGGTCCTCGATGTAGGTGTAGGGCACCTCGGTGTTGTTGCGGAAGTGGATGCGGAGCTGGTTGGCGTTGTAGTCGCGGGCGAGGCCGAGCTCGGCCAGGCGCGGCATGACCGTCTCGTTCACGATCTTGACGATGTCGGGCTCGCTCTTCTCCGTCATCATGCCGCGCACGGTGGTGCGGTAGGTGTGCTTGGGCACGGTGCCGAAGCGGGTGCGGTAGTCGCGCACCATGTCGGGGAGGTAGAATTCGACGGCGTTGCTGGCGCGGTTCTGGGCGAGTGGGATGCCGTTGCGGTCGAGGATCTCGCCGCGGACGGCTGGGAGGCGGACGGTGACTTGCGAGTTGTTGCGGATGCGGGCGGTGTATTCGGCGCCGCGCGCGACCTGCACATACCAGAGCCGCCCGATGAGGAGGGCGAAGCAGGCCAGCATGAGCAGGGCGAGGACGCCGAGCCGGAATTCGTTGGAGCGGCTGATCATGCGGTGAACCGCCCCGGTTCGGCGTCATCCCACGGCGAGGCGGGCAGCCAGCGGAGCAAAAAGCAAACCGGCAGGGCCATGAAGAGCGCGGCCAAGCCGGGGCCGAAGATCTGCCAGAGAACGGCCACGTCCATCATGAACGACTCGCGACGCAGGCAGACCATCAGGTATTGGAGGAGGAGAAGAAGGGATGTGGCGGCCGCGCTGGCGAGGCAATGGATCTCCCAGCGGACGGGAGTCGCGGGCGGCTGCATCTGTCGCAGGACGGTGCCGAGCAGGACATAAAAGAGCATAGACCAGCCGAGGCCGATTTCAACTTGGTCGCCCGTGGCGTGGAGGGTGGCGAGGTCGCTGAGCAGACCCGTGTAGAGCGCGAACGCGATCATGCCGGGGAAGGGCAGCCAGAGGGCGGCGTAAACGAAGAGGAGCGGCACGATGAGGAGGTGGGAGCCGCCGAGGAAGGCGACCGGGGGGAGGAAATCCTGGGCGATGAGCGCGATATACACCGCGACGGCGAGGACGATGGCGCGGATCATTGGCTTCCTTGGCTACCGAGGACGACGAACACATCCTCCAGCCGCGAGAAGTCCACCGCGGGCGTGACGATGGCCTGGCCGTCGAGTTCGCGGACGCGGAATTCCTTCACGGTGCCCAGCGGGATGCCGCCGGGGAACACGGCGCCGCTGACGCCAGCGGTGATGACTTGCATGCCGGGCTGGAGGTTGGCTTCGCGGCTGAGGAAGTTGAGGACGAGTTCGGGAGGGGCGTCGCTGCTGACGCGGCGGCCGGTGAGGATGCCTTGTTCGTTGGTGCCCTCGACGCGGGCGGCGACGCGGCAGTTCTCGTCGGTCAGGAGCATGACGATCGAGATGTCCTTGGCCACGGTGGTGGTGCGTCCGACGAGGCCCTCGGCGGTGAGGACGGGCTGCTGGGGGCCGACTTCCTCGTCGAACCCGCGGTTGATCTTGAGCGAGCTCCACCAACTCGACGCGTCGCGGCTGAGGACCTGCGCGGGGAGGATGCGGAAGGGCGAGCGTTCGCGGTATTCGAGGGCGGCGCGGAGGCGTTTGTTCTCCTCCTCGAGGTTGCCGAGGAGGCGCTGGGTGGCCTTGAGTTCGTTGTTCTCGAGGATGAGGGCGGCGTTCTCGACCTCGAGCTGGTCGAGGGTCTTGAGACCGCGGTTGAGCTGCGAGAGCTTGTTGCTGAGGGACGACCCGGCCTGGATGGCGGGACCGGAGGCGGTGAGGAATCCGCTCTGCCAGGCCTGCATGCGGGCGGCGGAGAAGCTGAGCAGGACGATGGACACGACCACCGCGACCGCGAGCAGGATGAAGTGGAGCCGGCTCATGACGGGAGGGGCGCGGGGAAGTGGCGCCCGGGGTGGCTGCGCAACGTCGCGACCATGGCGCGGATGGGGCCGCTCAGCTCGCGCCGTAGTTCCCGCGATTGCTGCCGTTTTGGGCGATGCTGCGGAGAACTTCGATCTCGCTGAGGACGCGGCCGGTGCCTTCGGCGACCGCGCTCAGGGGGTCGTCGGCGATGTGCACGGGCAGTCCGGTCTCGTCGCGGAGCAACTGGTCGAGGCCGCGCAGCAGGGCGCCGCCTCCAGCCAGGACCATGCCGCGGTCCACGAGGTCCGAGGAGAGCTCGGGCGGGCAGCGTTCGAGGGTGGTGCGGACGGCGTCAACGATGCTGTTGAGCGGTTCGGCGAGGGCTTCACGGACCTCGGGCGAGGTGAGTGTGATGGTTTTGGGCAGGCCGGCGACGAGGTCGCGGCCTTTGACCTCCATGGAGGTCTCCTTGGGAAGTTTGATGGCGGAGCCGAGCTTGATCTTGATGTCCTCGGCGGTGCGCTCGCCGATGGCCAGGTTGAAGTTGCGCTTGAGGTATTGGACGATGGCCTCGTCCAACTCGTCACCGGCCACGCGCACGCTGCGGCTGAAGACGATGCCGGCAAGGGAGATGAGGGCGACTTCGGTGGTGCCGCCGCCGATGTCGATGATCATGTTGCCCGCGGCCTCCTGGATGGGGAGTCCGACGCCGATGGCCGCGGCCATGGGCTCCTCGATCAGGTAAACTTCGCGCGCGCCGGCATGGGTGGCGGAGTCCTTGACCGCGCGCTTCTCGACCTCGGTGATGCCGGAGGGGACGGCGATGACCACGCGGGGGCGGACGAGTCGGCGGCCGCCGTGGGCCTTGCTGATGAGGTGCGAGAGCATCGCCTCGGTGATCTCGAAATCGGCGATGACGCCGTCCTTGAGTGGACGGATGGCGACGATGTTGCCCGGGGTTTTGCCGAGCATGCGCTTGGCTTCGTTGCCCACGGCGAGGACCTTGGTGGTGCCGGCTTGCACGGCCACGACGGACGGTTCGCGCAGGACGATGCCCTGGTCGCGGACGAACACGAGGGTGTTCGCGGTGCCGAGGTCGATCCCGATGTCGCTCGAGAAGAGGCCGAAAAGTTTTCTGAACATGAGTGGATGCCGGGAATCGCGGACGAAGGCGATCTGTTGGTTGCGATGGACTTCTTTCCGGCGAGTGGGTGAATGTAACCGGCCTCCTCCTCTGGCGGTCAAGGAAAATGGCCCCGCCGCGCCGCTTTCCGGGGGCTTTGGTCAGGGGGCCGCCCCGGCATTGCCCGCCATGGCGTCGATTTTTTGTGCCAATTCGGGCGGGATGGTGACCGTTTCGTCGCGTCCGGCGGCCCGCGCGTAGATGGCGCCATCCGGGGCGGGGGCGCCGAGTTCGGCCCCGGCGAGCAGGTGGCCGCCGGCACTTTCCTCGGGGGTGTTCTCGGAGAGCCAGGAGGAGAAGGCGATTTTGCGGGAGGGCTGCCCGAGGCCGGTCTCAGCGGGTGAGGCGGCGGTGCGGAACGAGACCACGCGGGCCGCGTTGAAGGCTTCGATGAGGGCGCCGACCTGCGTCGCGTCGGCTTCGCCGCCCGCAGCGTCCTTCCAACCATCGCCCTCGCGCCGGATCTCCATCACGCGACCGTCGGACTCGACACGGATTCGATCCACGGTGTCCGGGTCCACCTCGCCGAGGGAGCGGTCGCGCAGCGATTCGGGCGAGACGTCGAAGAGGCGCAGAGCGGCGGGGTCCACCTCCAGTGCGCCCCCGCGTGCGGCGAGGGTGGCGGGCACGCTTTCGTTTGTGCCGGCGGCTTGCCGGAAGACTTTGAACTCGAGGGCATCGCCGCCGCCGCGCGGGGTCAGGCTGATCGCCGCGGTCTCGCCCGGGAGCGTGCCGGCGGGTTGGGCGGGGTTCGCATCCTGTGGAAACGCGGTGACGCGCAGGCCGAGGAGTGGTTCGAGGAACTCGCGCATGGCGCGGGGGTCGGCCGGCGCGCTCACGGGTTTCTCGATCAGCCAGCGGCCGCGCTCGCGCCGCACGGTCATCTCGCCGTCCGCGCGCCGCACGGTGAACTTCTCGATGTCATCGGCCACGAGGGTGGTCAGCCGCGGGTCGCGGAAACCGGCCACCGGGGCGGTGGCAAGTTCGACGATCGAGTCGGGGACGCGCAGGATGGCCCGCTGGCCGCCGACGCGGGCGAAGATTTCGCCCGGAAGCGCGGTGTTGGCTCCCAGATCGAGCCGCACGTCGCCTTCGGGTCCGCGCAGGTCGAGCCGGAGGCGCGGGGCGGCCAGCCCGCTCTCGGTCACGGCGGCCGGATCCTCCACCGGTTGGCGGTCGCGCACGTCGAGGAGCCGCGCGGCCAGGATGAGGCGCTCGACCACGTCGGCCGAGGCGCGGTCGGTGACGGGGGAGGTGAGCCGCCATTCGCCCGCCTCGCGGCGGAGGCTGATAACCTCGCCGCCGCGGGTCAGGTCCACCTCGTTGACGCGGTCGGCCTCGAAGACGGCGGCATAGCGCCGGTGCTCGGCGGCGTCCGCGGTCGGTGGGGTGGTCTGGCGCAGCCAGATGACGGCGATGACGACCATGATGGTGGCCGCCAGCAGGACGAGCGTGGCCCGGGGGTTCATGGCGTCAGCGCCGGCGGCGGAGCCAGACGAAGGCGCCGCCGATGAGGGCGACGGCGGGAATGAGGACCAGCGTGTAGAGTCCGATGCGGCTGGTCTCGAGATCGGTGAGGCTGAGGTTGAATGCCTGCACGTCCTTCGGCGTGATCCCGGCGAGGTGGCTGCGGTCGAGCATCCAATTGAGCGAGCTGAGGACGAAATCGAGGTTCGGCCCGGTGATCGATCCGTCCGCGATCATCTCGGAGTTGCCGACGACGACGAGGCGGGCCGAGCCGACGTCCACCTTCTCGTCGGCCACGCCGCCGCGCTCGACCATGGCGGCGAGAACGAGCGGGGCGGGCGTGTCGCGGTCGGCGTCGAACGCCACGCCTTTCTGCGCGTCGGTCACGAATTCCGTCTCGCCCCAGAACGGCTCGGCGGCGGAGATCAGCGCCTCGACCACGGTGCCCGGGATGCCTTGGGAGAGTTCGAGGGAGGAGGTCGCGCCGGGCAGCATCGCATCGACCCCGGCGAGGCGGCGGGTGAGGCGGTTCTCGGGCGAGAATTTCCCGGTCACATCGCGCAGGATTCCGGTGACGACTCCGAGTTGAACGGTGCGCAGCACGCGGTCCTCCCGCGGGCGCACGCCGGTCTCGGCGAGGAAGGCGCGTAAGGCGGGCGCGTCGGCATCCGGGTCGAGGAAAACGAGCAGCCTTCCCTCGCGCCCCCAATACTCGCGCAGGGCCGCGAGGGTGGTTTCGGGCAGGTCGTAGCGCGGCCCGGCGAGCAGGACGGCCCCGGCGTCGGGCGGGACCGCGCCGACGGTTGAGAGCTCCAGCGGTGCGACGGCGACGCCTTGGCGGGCGATGTATTCCTCGAGGAGGGAGAGCGGGGAGGACTCGCCGACGGGCGGCTCGCCCTGGCCTTGGAGGAAGTAGATCTTCCGCTTCTCCGCCTCTCCGAGGTCCATCAGGGCGCTGGTCAGCAATTGTTCGCCGCGGAACGCCTTCACCCTCGCCTGCTCGCCGGTGAGGGCGGCCAGTTGGTCGTATTCCGCCATGTCGGTCGCGCGAACCTGCCGGCTGCGGCCGCCGGACTCGAGGATGACGAGGTTTTCCTCCGGCCCGAACTCGAACTTCGCCTGCAACTCGCGGGCGCGGCCGAGGTTGCGCATCGGGTCGATGTATTCGACCGTGATCTTGTCGCCCCCCGCGAACTGGTATTCCTTCAGGATGTCCGTGACATCGGCATAGACCTCGTAGCCGGGGGCGGCGGTGGTCGGGGAGAAAAAGACGTAGATCGTGACCGGCGCGGGCAGTTGCTGCAGGACCTTGCGGGTGACCTCCCCGAGTTCGTATTTGCGGCCGGGCGACCAGTCGCCGCGGAGATAATAGTGGAAGCCGGCGTAGTTGACCGCGCCGAGGAGCACGCACGCGAGGATGACCTGCACGGCCACGCCGAAGCGGATGCCGGCGCGTCGTCTTGAGGATTCCTGCGGTGCGGACATGGCGGGGTCAGTTTCTCCAGCGGCGCGACTGGAAGACGTGGAAGGTGAGGAAGAGGACGAAGAACGTGAGCGAGAGGTAAAACACGACCGGCCGCGTGTCGAAGATGCCGCGCGAGGCCTCGCCCATGTGCTCGAGGGCGGAGATGTAGCCGGTCATCTCGCGCAGGGCCGGGGTGACGTTGAGGATGAAGAAGGTGAGCAGGCCTAGGAAGAACATCAGCGTGATGACGCTGAACGACATGATGGCCGCGATGATCTGGTTGCGGGTGAGGGCGGAGGCGAGGCAGCCGATCGAGAGGTAGAACATGCCGATGAGCAGCAGCATGGCGTAGGCCCCGAGGAACGGCCCGGCCGCGCCCGCCGCCTGCAGGCGCGTCACCCACGTGAAGACGACGAAATAGAGCAGGCTGGGCAGCCAGAGGACGACGTAGAAGAAGAGCGCGCCGCAATACTTCGCCAGCACGACGTGGCTGTCCCGCACGGGGGCGGTCATAAGCGGCTCGATGGTGCCCATTTTGTATTCCTCCGCGAACAACCGCATGGTGATGAGCGGGAAGATGAGGATGAAGCCGAACCAGAAGAACACGGTGTTGAAGAAGGCCTCGACCACCGTGACTTCGCTCGGCCCGCGGTTCAGCGCGGCCACGCCGGCGTAGAAGTTGAAGCCGGTAAGGAGGAGGAAGAAGAAAAGGACGACCCACGCCACGGGCGAGAGGAAGAAGGCGCGGATCTCCCGGTTGAGCAGGGTGAAGAAGTTCATCGTTCGTTCAGTGCTCGCCGGCTTGGGTGATCTCGGCGAAGACGCGCTCGAGGCTCACCTGCTCGCGTCCGAGCGCGCGCAGCGGCCAGCCGCGCGCAGCGGCCATGCGGGCGATGTCCTCTCGCGGGTCGTGGTTGGCGTCCACCCGCAGCATGCAGGCCTGCCAACCTTCATCCATCGCGACCAACTCGGTCTTGCGCACCCCGGGCAGCGCGGCCAGCGCGGGCTCGAGGTCGCCGGCCGCGGCGCGGATCTCAGCCGTAACGCCGCCCGCGGTGCGGACGCGTCCGGCCAGGTTGTCCGCGGTGTCGGCCGCGGCGATGCGGCCCTTGTTGATGATGAGGACGCGGCTGCAGATCATCTCCACCTCGGTGAGGATGTGCGTGGAGAGCAGGATGGTGTGGCGTTTGCCGAGGTCGTGGATGAGCTGACGGACCTGGCGGATCTGGTTCGGGTCGAGTCCGATGGTCGGCTCGTCGAGGATCAGGAGGTCGGGATCGTGCAGGAGGGCGTCGGCGAGCCCCACGCGCTGGCGGTAGCCCTTGGAGAGCGCGCCGATGAGCTTGGTCTCGACGTCGCGGAGGCTGCAGAGTTCCTTCACCGCGTTGACCCGCTGGCGGTTGCGGCGTCCGCGCACGCCTTTCAGCGCGGCGCGGTATTCGAGGTATTCCTGCACGCGCATCTCGGGGTAGAGGGCGACGTTCTCCGGCATGTAGCCGACCCGCGAGCGGACCTCGTGCGACTGGCTGGCCACGTCGAACCCGGCCACGCTGGCGCGTCCGCTGGTGGCGGGGAGGTAGCACGAGAGGATGCGCATGGTCGTGCTTTTGCCGGCGCCGTTGGGACCGAGGAAGCCGACGATTTCACCCTTTTCCACGGTGAAATCGAGGTCCTTGATCGCCGTGACGCCGGCGTAATTCTTGGTCAGTCCTTCAACCTTGATCATAAGGCCCGGCCGCTGCCCCGCCCTGCGGCGGCCCGCGGCTGCGCCGTAGTTATGGCGGCTGCGCGGGCGGCTGGCAAGGGGGCGGCTTCAGGTCCATGTTGCAACGGGAGCCGGTTCGGTCAATCCTTGCGGTTCTTTTCATCTCATCCATGAGCCAATCATTGTCCGGAAACTGGAACTCGGACCTGCTGGAACAAAACTACGCGCGGTGGAAGCAGGACACCGAGTCCGTCACGCCCGAGTGGAACGCGTTCTTCGAGGGTTTCGAGCTCGGGCTGGTGCAGTCGGAGGAACTCGCCGAGGGCGCGCACGCCGCCGTGCCGGAGGATGCCGCGCTGGAGCGCCGCGCCGACTCGCTCGCCTACAACTACCGCACGCTCGGCCACACCATCGCCCGTCTCGACCCGCTGGCCGACGCGCCGCCGGACAATCCTCTCCTCTCCCTCAAGCAGATCGGGTTCACCGAGAGCGATCTCGAGCGCACCGTGGCGACGAAGTATTTCCGGGACGGCCGCCCGATGCTGTTGCGCGAGTTGCTGGCCGAGCTCAAGTCCATCTATTGCGACACCATCGGGGTCGAGTTCATGCACATCCAGGATCCACGCCTGCGCAACTGGATCCGCGAGCGCGTGGAGAACCGCGGCGACCAGCATCTGCGCGACGCCGCCCTGCACCGCACGATCCTGCGGCAGCTCTACGAGGCCGAGACGTTCGAGCACTTCCTGCACACGCGTTATGTCGGGCAGAAGCGTTTCTCCCTCGAGGGCGGGGAATCGCTCATGGTCATCCTCGACACCATCCTGCAGCGCTGCGAACCCAGCGGCATCGATGAGATCGTGATGGGCATGGCCCACCGCGGCCGCCTCAACGTCCTAGCCAACTTCCTCAACAAGCCGCTCACCGTCATTTTCAACGAGTTCTCGGAGAATTTCATCCCCGACCTCGTCGGCGGCAACGGCGACGTGAAATACCATCTCGGCTACATGGGCGAACGCGTCACGGCGTCCGGCCACAAGGTCGGCGTGCAGCTCGCGGCCAACCCCAGCCACCTCGAGGCCGTGGACCCGGTCGTGCAGGGCATGGCGCGCGCGCGCCAGCGCATCCTCGGAGACACCGCCACCCGCCGCAAGGTGCTGCCCCTGCTCGTCCACGGCGATGCGGCCTTCGCCGGCCAGGGCATCGTGGCCGAGGTCTTCCAGATGTCGCAACTCCCGGGCTACCGCACCGGAGGCACGGTCCACATCGTGGTCAACAACCAGATCGGTTTCACCACGCTGCCGGCCGACGCGCGCTCGAGCCTCTACCCGACCGATGTGGCCAAGATGATCGAGACCCCGATCTTCCACGTGAACGGCGAGGATCCCCTGGCCGTGGCCACGGTGGCCGAGATCGCGCTGGATTTCCGCCAGGAGTTCGGGCGCGACGTGGTGATCGACCTGTTCTGTTACCGGCGGCACGGCCACAACGAGACCGACGAACCTGCGTTCACCCAGCCGCACCTCTACGGCCGCATCCAGAAGCAGCCGCTGGCCAGCGAGGTTTTCGTGGGCGAGTTGGCGCGGCTCGGGACCGTCACCCGCGAGGAGGCCGCCGCCATCAAGACCGAGGCCGAGCGCGACCTGCACGAGGCCTTCGAGGTGGTGAAGAAAAACGAGAGCAAGCGCCCCGAGGGCGGACGCTTCGCCGGATCAACCGCCGTCTTCCAGCCGCCGTATTCCTACGACCCCGTTCGCACCGGGATCGCGCCCGAGATGCTGCGCGAGATCGTCGAGGGGCTCTGTCGTGTCCCGGACGACTTCCATCTCCTTCCCAAGGTCCGCCGCATGCTCATCGAGCGCCGCCTCGAGATCCTGCGCGAGGGCGGGCCCTACGACTGGGCGTTCTCCGAGGCCCTCGCCTTCGGATCGCTCTTGCTCGAGGGCACGCCGGTGCGCCTTTCGGGGCAGGACAGCCGCCGCGGCACGTTCAGCCAGCGCCATGCCGTGCTGCACGATGTGCAGAAGAACGAGGACTTCATCCCGCTCAACCACATCGCCCCCGGTCAGGCCCGCTTGTGCGTTTACAACAGCCTGCTCAGCGAGGCGGCCGTTCTCGGCTTCGACTACGGTTACTCGCTCGATTACCCCTCGATGCTTTGCATGTGGGAGGCGCAGTTCGGCGACTTCGTCAACGGCGCGCAGGTCATCATCGACCAGTTCATCGCCTCCGCCGAGTCGAAGTGGCAGCGTCCCAGCTCGCTCGTCCTCCTTCTCCCGCACGGATACGAGGGCCAGGGCCCCGAGCACTCCAGCGCGCGGCTCGAGCGGTTCCTCCAACTCTGCGCGGACAACAACATGCAGGTCTGCAACCTGACCACTCCGGCCCAGTATTTCCACGCCCTGCGCCGGCAGATCCATCGCGACTACCGCAAGCCCCTCGTCATCATGACGCCGAAGAGCCTCCTGCGCCACCCGGCGGCGGTTTCGACCGAGGACGACTTCACGCGCGGCCGCTTCTACGCGATCCTCGCCGATCCGCTTCCGGCCGACCACGCGACCGTGCAGCGGGTCATCCTCTGCTCCGGCAAGGTCTACTACGATCTCGTGGCCGAAAAAGAGAAGCGTGGCGCGGCTGACGCCGTCATCGTCCGCGTCGAGCAGCTCTACCCGCTCCACGTCGAGAAGATCAAACGCATCGTCAACGCCTGCCCGAACCTCAAGCGCGTCGTGTGGTGCCAGGAAGAGCCGCGCAACATGGGCGCTTGGTTCTACATGTCCGCCCAGCTCCGCGACCTGCTCGGCCGCCCGGTCAGCTACGCCGGTCGCCGCGAGAGCCCCAGCCCGGCTGTCGGATCCCTCGCCATCCACCGCCTCCAGCAGGAGGAACTCGTCAGCGAGGCTTTTGAAGTGTAGTCAATCACGCCGCATGAGCACGGAGATCAAGGTCCCCGCCGTCGGGGAGTCCATTTCATCGGGAATCATCTCGGTCTGGCACCGCGCCGACGGGGATTACGTCCGCACGGGAGACCTGCTGTTCACGTTGGAGACCGACAAGGTTTCCACCGAGGTGGCCGCGCAGTCGCCCGGGCTCGTGCGCATCGCCGTCCCGGCGGACAGCGAGGTCAAGATCGGCCAGGTTGTTGGTTCGATCGAACCCGCGCCGGAACCTGCGGCTGCCGCCGCCCCCGAGGCACCCGCGCCCGCCGCCCAGTCTTCCGCTCCGGCCGCGCCCCAGACGCCGGCACCCAAGGCTCCCGCCCCGGCTGCCCCGGTTGAACTCGAGCCGCAGGAGCGCCGCGTCACACGCAAGAAGCTTTCCCCGCTGCGCCGCAAGATCTCCACGCAGCTGGTCGCCGCCCAGCGTAACGCCGCCATCCTCACCACCTTCAACGAGTGCGACATGGGTGCCGTGATGAAGCTCCGGGCCGACGTGCAGGAGCCGTTCACCGAACGCCACGGCATCAAGCTCGGGTTCATGTCTTTCTTCATCAAGGCCGTGGTGGACGCCCTCAAGAGCGAGCCCCAGCTCAACTCCCGCATCGACGGCGACGAGCTCGTGCAGAACCACTTTTACGACATCGGCGTGGCTGTCGGCACCGAGCGCGGGCTCATCGTTCCCGTCATCCGTGATGCCGACCGCAAGAGCTTCCCCGAACTCGAGAACGACCTGGCCTACTACGCGAAAAAGGCGCGCGACGGCGCCATCACCATCGAGGACCTGCAGGGCGGCGTCTTCACCATCTCGAACGGCGGCGTTTACGGCTCCCTTCTCAGCACGCCGATCCTCAATCCTCCCCAGAGCGGCATCCTCGGCATGCACAAGATCCAGGAGCGCCCCATCGCGGTGAACGGCCAGGTCGTCATCCGCCCCATGATGTATCTCGCCCTCAGCTACGATCACCGCGTGGTTGACGGCAAGGAGGCCGTGACTTTCCTCGTGCGCGTCAAAGACGCGATCGAGAATCCGTTGCGGCTCTTCATGGGCGGTCCCCAATGAGGCGAGCCGCCGCCGGCCTTCTTCTGACCGCGCTGGCCCTGGCGCATGCCCCGGCCCAGTCTCCCACGCCGGAGAAAGATCCGCTCCTCGCGCAGCGCCGGCTTGCGTTCGTGCTGCGCCAGGCGACGCAGCACTATGAGGCGGGGGAATACCAGGCGGCGCTCGACCGCCTCGGCTCCCTGCCGCCGCCCGCCGCCGTTGATCCTGCCGCGCGCAATCTCCGCGGTGCCGTCCTCACCAAGCTCGGAGACCGGGATGCGGCGATTGCTGTCTTCAAGGAGATCCTTGCGTCCGACCCCGCCTACTTCCCCGCGGCTTTCAACCTCGCCGAGGTCCGCTACACGCAGGGCGATTACAAGGCGGCGCTCGAGGCCTTCCTCGCCATGCACGCGACCGACCCGCGCAACGAACTGCTGCGTTTCAAGATCGCGCTCTGTCACCTCCGTCTCGGCAACACCGACGACGCGCGCAAGTTCGCCGACAGCCTCATTCCGGCGGGCAGCACGCCCGCTTGGTATTACAGCCAGGCCATCCTCGCCCGCGCCGGAGGCGATGAAAAATCCGCCTCCCGCCACCTCACCGCCGCCCGCGTGATCTACGGCGACGACGCTTGCCGACTGTTCGACGAGTCGCTCAAGCCGGCCTCGGATTAGGCGCCCGCGTTTTTCCGTCCGCGGACCGTTGGAAATGGGTGGAGGTTTCCCGGCGGTGGTGGTTAGTTGCCCGCAGGCTGCGCGCCATGAACTCCCACGCCCACCGGCTCCCGCAGATGTTGGTCCTGGCCATTCCGGTCGCGATCGCCTCCTACGTTTTCGCTGTGGGCGCCGATGAATTCTATCACGAGTCCTTCGGCACGTTGATTCTCTCGCCTTTGATCTACCTCAGGTTCTGCCCGGACTCGGTCGCGCTGCCGGCGGGGCGCTTCATGCTCGACCACCCCTGGTCGGTTCACGTCGTGTGCGGGTTACCGGTTGTTCTCCTTCTGGCGGCGGCCGTCCTGGGGTTCCTTGCATATCGCAGGAACTCGCTCCCCCTGTCCTTGCTCGCCGTGCTGCTCACAGTGGCGGTTTTCGGCACCTACCACTTCCTGCAACCCATGGGGTTCAGTGTGCTGGCGGCCGACTGGCCGGGCCTTCCGCAGCCGTGAACACTGTGAGATCGGGCGTCCGGACGGGCTCTCTCGATCCCCGGTTGCAATCGGCCGTGAGGCGGGTTTAGTTTCTGACCACCGTCATGGAGTCGTATTCCCGTCGCAACTTTCTCCGCACGCTGGCCCTCGGGGTCTGCGCCTTGCCGGCTTCGCGGGCCTTGGCTGCGATGGGAAAAGACCTCGGCATGCATCCCGCGACCCCGGTTGTGACCTTTGATTCCCCGCCGCCGGCCGCCATCCCGGCAGCCGCGCCGTCCGTGCCGGCCGCGCCGTCGCTGGCCCCCGCCTTCACGCGCGCGGCCATCAGCACGCCCGAGCTTTCGCTGACTTTCGATGACGGTCCCCACGGCACGCTCACCCCGCGCCTGCTCGACATCCTCAAAGAGCGCCGGGCCAAGGCGACCTTCTACGTCATCGGCCAGAACGTGGAGGCGTATCCCGACATCGCCCGCCGCATCGTCGAGGAAGGCCACGAGATCGCCAACCACACGTGGACGCACCCCGCGCTTTCGGGTCTCTCCGCGGAGCGCGTGGCCCAGGAACTCCGCAAGACCCACGAAAAAGTCCGCGAGGTCACGGGCGTCACCATGACGAACCTGCGTCCGCCCTACGGAGCCGTGAACGACATGGTGCGGCGGGTCGCGTTCGAGGAGTTCGGCTACACCACGGTGCTCTGGTCGGTGGACCCGATGGATTGGAAATACCGGAACACGGCGCGGGTCAACCGCCAGCTCGTGCAGGGCGCGGCCCCCGGGGCGGTCCTTCTTTGCCACGACATCCACAAGACGACCGTGGCGGCCATCCCGCCCACACTCGACCAGATCTCGGCCAAGGGATTCTCCCTGCTCACCATCGACGAATTGCTGGCGCGGGATGAATCGGGGCGACTGGATTCGAACCAGCGACCTCCTGCTCCCAAAGCAGGCGCTCTACCAAGCTAAGCTACGCCCCGGGTCGGTCACCGCACAGTAGCGCGGTTCGGGCGCTTGTCAGGCGCAAAGCGCGGCAGGCCGGCGCACGCGGGCTTTTTGGGCCTCGGACAGCGGATGTCCGTCCCCCCGTGATGGGATGAGGGCATGAACAAGACATCCGCCGCCCCGCCCAACGAGAATCACCACCTTTGGAACAACAACGGCACCTACTGGTGCCACTTCACGGTGCACCCCGCCGACTACACAAAGCGCCGGGTGCGCGTTTCGCTGCACACGTCCGACATCGTGGAGGCGCGCCGCCGCCGGGACGCCCTTCTCGCCAGCGTGCCCATGATCGTGAATCGCATCCCGCGGGGCCGGACACGCGTGTGGCCGGACATCAAGCGGGAAGACCAACGGGTGCCGTCCTGCCGCGACACAGCCTCCTCAGCGCCGTTGCGGGCGCGTGCTCAAGCCTCGCATCCCCGCGGTGCGCGGCACGAAACGCGGGCCGCGGTCACGCCGCTCACAGGCGGTAGCGGTCCCGCAATTGGCGGAGCATGAGGCGCACGTGGGCGAACTTGTCGCGCGGCTTGAGGATGAAGAAGCTGCGGTAAGGGTCGCCCCATTCGAG
>CAZSUJ010000063.1:0-16545 GCA_964609925.1 uncultured Chthoniobacter sp.
GGGGGGATGTGGGCGGTGACGAGGGCGTCGTCGCCTTCGTAGCGGATGTCGATGACGTGGCCGGCGCGGTGCAACTCGGCGAGCGCGGCGCTGTCCGACTGCGGGACGCGGAACTGCTGGCGCAGGCGCCAGGCGGCGAGCTGGTTCTCCAGTTCCTCGACGAAGGCGGCGAGGTTGTCGCCGGTCTTGACCGAGACGGCGACGCTGCCCGGGTGGCGCAGGAGGGCGGCTTCGACGGCGTCGGGGTTGCTCACGCGGTCCGTCTTGTTGAAGACGACCAGCGTGTGTTTGCCGTCGGCTTCGAGCTCGCGGATGACCTCGTCCGTCGCGGCCATGTGCTCCTCGTATTGCGGGTGGCTGACATCGACGACGTGGACGAGGAGGTCGGCGCTGCGGAGTTCCTCGAGGGTGGCTTTGAACGACTCGATGACCGTGTGGGGGAGCTTGCGGATGAAGCCCACGGTGTCGGTGAAGAGGACCTTGAGTTTGTTGGGCAGGACGAACTGGCGCGTGGTCGGGTCGAGGGTGGCGAAGAGTTTGTCCTCGGCGAGGACGCCGGCGTTGGTGAGGCGGTTGAGGAGGGAGGATTTGCCGGCGTTGGTGTAGCCGACGATGGCGACGACGGGCCATTGGTGCCGGGCGCGGCCTTCGCGCTGGATGGCGCGGTGCTTGCGGACTTCCTCGAGCTCGCGCTGCAGGCGGGCGATGCGTTCCTGCACGCGGCGGCGGTCCACTTCGAGCTGGGTTTCACCTGGGCCGCGGGTCCCGATGCCGCCAGTCTGGCGCGAAAGGTGCGTCCACATGCGGGTGAGGCGCGGGAGGAGGTATTGGAGCTGGGCCAATTCGATCTGCAGGCGTCCCTCGCGGCTGCGCGCGCGGCGGGCGAAGATGTCGAGGATGAGCTGGGTGCGATCGAGGATCTTGCGCGAGGTGACCGTCTCGAGGTTGCGTCCCTGCGCGGGGGACAGCTCGTCGTCGAAGATGATCGAACCCGCGCCGTGCTCGGCGCAACGGGCGGCGACCTCCTCGGCCTTGCCCTTGCCGATGTAGTAGGGGGCGGTGGGGTGGTCGAGTTTCTGCGTGACGGTATCCACGACCTTGGCCCCGGCGGTGGCGGCGAGTTCGCGCAGTTCGGCCAGCGATTCCTCGAGGTCCCAGCGGCTCACGCCGTCGTGCTCGAGCCCGACGAGGATGGTCTTTTCCGTCGCGGATGGCGGGGGTGCGGTGACGATCATTAAGCTGACAGGGAAGTTGAGGATCTATGGTTGAGGGTTGAGGGACTGAACGTCAGCGGGTTTTGAGCGGTGGCTCGGACACCCCGAGGCCAAGACCCATCGGGGTCGAATGTGTTCGCCGTTCAATCTCTCAACACTCATCTTTCAACTCTCAACGCCGCTCGCAGATGAAAGGCCCGCGAGGCGGGCGATGCGCTCAATTGGGGTGGGCGTCACAGGGGAAATCTCGATGAAGGGGAATGTGGATTTGCCCCGGAACCACGTCAACTGCCTTTTGGCGTATTGGCGGGTGGCCACGGTCAACTTTTCGTGACACTCGGCCAGGCTGCTCTGTCCGGCCAGGTGCTCGCTGATCTCGCGCCACCCGAGGATTTGCCGCGCGGTTTCCCCCGCGGTGCCGGCCGCGGCCCGCACCTCGTCGATGGCGCCGCGGGACAGGCGCGAAGCGACATCCGCGGCGATGCGGCGGTGGAGATCGGAGCGGTCCGGGATGAGCACGACGCCGCGCAGGCCGGGCGGCGGGGTGCGCGGCGCAAGGAGTTCCGAGGCGGGGCGGCCGGACTGGAGGCAAAGCTCCAAGCGGCGGATGATGCGGCGCGGGTTGCGGGTGTCGATGGATGCGACGCTGGCGGGATCGAGCGTGGCGAGGCGTGCCAGCATTTCATCCGGTGGCAGCTTGCGGACGGCCTGGCGGATGGCGGGGTCGATGGCCGGGAGGTCGGGCAGTCCGGCGGTGAGGGCTTGCAGGTAGAGGCCGCTGCCGCCCACGACGAAGGCGGTGCGGCCGTCCGCGGCGATGCGTGCAATGGCCGCGAGGGCAAGCGTGGCAAAGCGCGCGGCGTCCATATCCTCGGCGCAGGGCACCGCGCCGTAGAGGTGGTGCGGCACGGCGGCGCGGTCGGCGTCCGACGGCTGCGCGCTGAGCACGGGGAATTCCCGGTAGAGTTGGAATGCATCGCCGCAGACGATCTCGCCGTTGTGGCGTCGGGCGAGTTCCATCGCGACCGACGACTTGCCGGCTGACGTGGGGCCGGTGATGAAGACCGCGCGGTCGAGGGGCGGCGGGATCGCGGGATTCACGGGAAAGAAAAGCCCCCGCGCCCGGCCTCCGGCCGGGGGCGGGGGTGAGTGATTTCCGACGTTCGGATCAGGCCTGGCTGGTCGGCGGGTTCTCGTCCGAGCCGGACTCCTGCGCGCTTTCCTCGCCGGCGTCGCGGTCGCGGCCGATGCTGCGCTCGGGCGGAAGTTTGGCCCCGCTGACGACGAGCTTGCGGCCCATGTATTCCTTGTCGTGGAGTTCATCAACGGCCCGCTTGGCCTCGGTCACACTGCCCATCTGCACGAAGCCGAAGCCCTTGCTGCGCTGGGTGTGCTTGTTGGCGATGATTTCCACGTTGGCCACCGTGCCCACGCCGCTGAACAACTCGAAGAGGTCGCTCTCGGCGGCGTCGTAGGACAGATTGCCGATGTAGAGGCGGGGTGTGGAGACCTCGACGGCTTCGGGTTTGCGGGGCTCGCGGGGCTCTCGCGGTTCGCGTTGTTCGCGCGGCTCCCGTTGGGAACGCGCGGAACGCTCGCGCGGCTCGCGGGTCTCGCGTGGTTCGTTGCTGTCGGCCTCCTCGTAGCGGTTGCGCGCGGGACGGTCGTGGCCGTTGGTCGAAGCCTTCGAGGGCTCCGGGGCTAGGCCGAAGAACTTTTTGACTTTATCCCAGAAGCTCTCGGGCTTTCGGGGTTCCCGGTGGACATGAAAGTTGTCGCCGGAGCGTTGACGTGATGATGATGAGTTGCGGGAGCGTCCGCCGCGACGGCGGCGTTGTCCCGGACTGGATGAGCGTGATTGCATTGGAACGGGCAATGGTTGGTGTGGACCGCGGAGCGCGCAGACCGCGCATGGGATTCCGACCGCGGATGGTTTGAGGACTGGCCACTTGGGTGGTTGTGTCCGGGGCTTTTCCGGGGGTTGGCATGGCATCTTGACGACGGCCCGGGAGGGCCGGCATCAGGCCGCAGAGGATGGAGAGCAATCCGGATTTGGGGCTCGCGAATTTGCAAGTTGCCTGCAGCCAAGCACAAACAACAACCATGACCTGCACCTCAGAAAAGTTGCGGGACTGTAGCCCCGCGCAGGGTCTGCCGCAACAAAGAAATCGCCGCCCCGGGGAAGGAGCGGCGATTTGCGGGAGAAGGGGCGGTTATTCGTTGCCCATGGGGGGCGGTCCCATCGGGCCTCCTTCGCCGGGCGGTGGTCCCATCGGGCCTCCGGGTCCGGGCGGCGGAGGCGGCGGGGGGCCGAGTTCGTTGAGGATCGAGGCGAGTTCGGGGTTGGCCTTGATCATGGCGGCCTTCATGGCCTCGTGCATGCCCTTGCCGGCTTCCCGGCGTTCCTCGGGCGTTTTCGCGGCCTTCATCTTCTCGCGGGCGGCCACGACGGACGGGTCGTCCTTGGCCTCGTTGCGGGCCTTCATGAGGGCGGCCTTCTGTGAGGGGGTGAGCGACTCGAACTTGTCGCGCATGTTCTTGGCTCGGCTACGGGCTTGTTTGACCTTCTCAAGCACGGGGGCCAGCCCGGGGTCGGCGGCGAGGATGGCGGCGCTCATGGCGTTCTCGAGCTGCTGCTCGACGGCGGCACGGGCTTCCTTGAGGGATCGGACGGTCGGGTCTTGGTCCGCCTTCTCGCGGGCCGCGGCCAAGCGCTTGGCTTCGTCCGGCGAGATGTCCGGCGCGGGCATTCCGTGGTCACGCCGCGGCTTGCCGTCGCGTTTTTCCTTCTTTTCGGGTTTCTGCGCGGACGGGTCGGCGGTTGGCGAGGCCGTGGTCTGGGCGGTGGCGGACGGCTGGCCGTGGAGGATCAGGGCGGCGGCGAGGGCCGTGCAGAGGGCTGGGAATTTCATAACACCGGGTTGAACCCCGGTTGCGGCGGACGGTTGCGCCGGAAATCGTCAGGCCGCGACCGGCTCGTGCTTCCGGGCTGTCTGCGATGCGGGAAGAGTGACGTGGAAGGTCGAGCCGGAGCCGGGGATGCTTTGCAGCGAGACGCTGCCGCGGTGGGCCTGGACGATGTTCTTCACGATCGAGAGCCCGAGGCCGGTGCCGCCGGTGTCGCGCGACCGGTGCTTGTGCACGCGGTAGAAGCGCTCGAACACGTGTTCCTGATCCTCGAAGGGGATCCCCATGCCGTTGTCGCGGACCTGCACGTGGATCGCGGCGCCTGCGCGCTCGGCGTAGATCTCGACGGTGAGGCCGGGGCGGTGGCCGTATTTCAGGGCGTTCTCGAGGAGGTTCACGAAGACCTGCTCCAGCTTGACCTCGTCGGCTTCGAGCGAGAGGTCGTCCCCCGTGGTGGTGATGCGCACCTGCGCGGCCTGTTCGCGGACGGTGTCGTCGAAATGCTCCACGACGCGGCGCAGGAGCGCGGGCAACTCGATGCGGTCGAGGTCGAGCGGCACGGCGCGCGATTCCGCCTGCGAGATGGTGAGCAGGTCGTCCACGAGGTGCTTGAGGCGGTCGGCGTGCTTGAACATGACCTTGAGCGCGCCCTCGGTCATCACGCGGTCCTCGGTGCCGCCGTCGAGGAGGGTCTCGAGGTAGCCGTTGATGATGGTGAGCGGGGTGCGCAGTTCGTGGGAGACGTTGGCCACGAATTCGCGGCGGACGCGTTCGAGGCCTTTGATCTTTGTGATGTCGTGGACGACGGCAACGGCGCCGCGGTGGCCGTCCTCTAGTGTGAGCGGCGTGACGCTGAGTTCCAGCACCAGCTGGGAGCGTCCTTGCTGCCAGACGATCTCGCCGGACTGCGGGCTGCCGCTCTCGACGGCCTGGCGGATGAGCTGGTGCATTTCCAGGCTGCGGAACGCCTCCATCACCGTCCGGCCGATGGGCGAGAGCGTGAGCTGGAACATGCTGCCGACCCCGGGGTTGGCGAGGCGGATGCGCATGCCGTGGTCCACCAGGACGACGCCCTCGAAGATGCTGCCGAGGATGGCGGCGAGGTCGGAGCGCTCGCTCTGGGCCCGGCGGTCCAGATCGCGCTGGCGCCCGGCGATGGTCCGGATGTCGCGCTCGGCCGCCCGCAATCCGCGGGGCAGGTCGAGGACGAGCGGGACATCGAGTTCGCCGCGGGCCACGCGTTCGAGGCCCTGGCGCAGTCGGATGATCCCCGCGGCGTAGCGCGCCACCACAACGCCGGCGGCGAGCAGCAGCGCGGCGATGATCCAGCCGCTCAAGCCTTCTCCTCCACGCGGAACCGGTAGCCTTCCCCGCGCACGGTCTCGAGACAGGCGGCGTGGTCGCCGAGTTTGGCGCGCAGGCGGCGGACGTGGGTGTCCACGGTGCGGCTGTCCACCACGTTCCGGTAGCCCCACACGTCGCGCAGCAGGATGTCGCGACCGAGCGGGGCGCCGCGTTTGTCCATGAGCATGACCAGCAGTTTGAATTCGATGCCGGTGAGGTCGAGTTTGCTGCCGGCGAGCCGCACTTCGAAGGACCCGCGGTCGAGTTCGAACGGGCCGAGGATGAGTTTTTCGCCCGGGCCCGAGGAGCGGACGCGGCGGAGCACGGCTTGGAGGCGGAGGACGAGTTCGCGCGGGCTGAAGGGCTTGGCCACGTAGTCGTCGGCCCCGAGTTCCAACCCGGCCACGCGGTCCTTCGCCTGGGCCTTGGCCGTGAGCATGATGACGGGGATGTTGGCGGTGTTTTCCCGCTCCTTGAGCTGCCGGCACACATCCTCGCCGCGCATTTCCGGCAGCATCAGGTCGAGAATGATCGCATCCGGCCCCTCCTCCCGGGCGGCTTTCAGGCCGGCCAGGCCGTCGCGGGCCACGATCACGCGGAAACCGGCTTTGTTCAGGTTATAGCGGACCAGATCAAGGACGTCGGATTCGTCCTCAATCAGGAGCACGGTATCTTTGCCCGCTGGCGGTTCGCCCACGGGCCCGACGCTAGGAAGGCGGCCGGATGCCACAAGCCAAAAAAGTGAGCCGCCGGATTGTCCGGTCAGAAAACAAGAAAACTGACCGGTCCGGCGGCTCTTGGCGCAAACCAAACCGATAGCTTTGACCATGCGGGTTGGCGGCCGTTCAAAAAATCTTTCGGGCCTCTTTTCGGGGGGTGGAATGTGACGGAATTGTAACAGGGCGGCCGGGGGCCCGCCGGCCGGTTTCCGGCGGTTGCGGGTGGCAAGCGCCGTCTTTCGTGGTAGGCATGCAGGATGCGTTTTTCGGATATCGGGCGTGCGGCCCTCGTTGCTCTTGTGGTTCTCACTCTGGCTGGCTGCGCCCAGATAGACCGGCGCCACGTCATGCACGTGAGTGTGGCCGACCAGAAAATGGTGGTTACCGATCGCGGGGAGCCGGTGGCGGTTTACCCGATCTCGACCTCCAAGTTCGGCCTCAGCTCGCGCCCGGGCAGCTACGCCACGCCGCTGGGTGCGCACCGCGTGGTGAAGAAGATCGGAGGCGGGTTGCCGCAGGGAGCCGTGTTGAAGTCGCGCCGCTTCACTGGCGAGATCCTCCCCATCAACGCCCCGGGCCGCGACCCGATCGTGACCCGAGTCCTCTGGCTGAGCGGCATCGAGTCGGGCAACCGCAACAGCTACGAGCGCCTGATCTACATCCACGGCACGCCGGAGGAGCGGACTATCGGCACCCCGGCCAGTTACGGCTGCATCCGGATGCGGTCGCGCGATGTGGTCGAGGTTTTCGACCGCGTGGGAGTAGGGGCCAAGGTGGACATCTTCACCGGGCCGCTGTCCGAGCGGTTCCCGCAAATGGCTCCTGCTCCCTCGGCTCCGGCCGTTCCCGCCACGCCGGGCGCCTGATTCTCCCCCTCCAAAGACAAGACAGCCTGGTCGGTCCCATAATTGAGTTCCCCCCGGACTCGCTTAGTATTGACCCGACCAGGCTGCGGAGCGGTGGCTCCTTGTTGTGATCCGCTATGGGCGGATGCAAAAACTACTAAGCAGCCCGCGTGCCAACTTGTCCGAATTCGCCCACTTTACTCTGTTGCGGGGCCGCCTGAGGCAGGTGAGGTAGTCTGCGGGTGTCCGTTTTTGGCCAGCGAAACAAGTTGCTTGCCCGCGGCACGGCGTCCGTCTTCGGTTGGCGGATGCGCCGCTGCGCTTTCGCCGTCGTTCTCTGGTCCGCATGGTTCGTGTGGGCCGGATCCATCCTATTCCTCTCCTCGCTCACGCCCAAGGAGTTGCCGGAGGTGGCATTTGTGCTTTCGGACAAGGTGCTGCACTTCGTGGCATTCGCCACGGGCGGCTGGCTGGCGTCCAACGCCTGGCGCGCCACCGGCCGTCCTCGCGGCGCGTTCGCGATCTTCCTCGCGTCGGTCGTGTTGGTCGCGGGCTTCGGCGCATTCGACGAGGCCTCGCAGATGCTCACGCCCGGACGGACCGGCGGCGACCTTTATGACTGGATTGCGGATTTCCTCGGTGCCATCGCCGGGGCCATAATCGCCGCCCGAACCCATGGCCACCTCGACCGCCTCGTCACGCGCCGCTGAGCTCCGCCGGGAGATCGCGCGGCACGACCGGCTCTACTACGACAAAGCCGCGCCGGAGGTCACAGACCGCGAATACGACGCGCTGCTGCGCGAACTGCTCGACCTCGAGGAGGCGAATCCCGACCTGCGCACAGCCGACTCGCCCACGCAGCGCGTGGCGGGGCGTCCGCTCGAAGGCTTCACCCAGGTGCGGCACCTTGTGCCCATGCTCAGCTTGGACAACACGTATTCGATCGAGGAGGCGGATGCCTTTCTCGCCCGTGTCGAGAAGCTCCTGCCCGGCCTGCCGCTGCGCTGGACCATCGAGCCGAAGGTGGACGGTGTGGCGCTTTCGCTCACTTACCGCGACGGAGTCCTCGACCTTGCGGCCACGCGTGGTGACGGCGCGACGGGTGACGACGTCACACAGAACATCCGCACCATCCGCGCGATCCCGCTGCGCCTCGAGGGCGCCGTGCCGACGCTCCTCGAGGTCCGGGGCGAGGTTTTCTTCGCGAAGAAAAGCTTCGCCGCGCTCAATGCCCAGCGCGAGCGCGACGGCGAGCCGCCTTTCGCCAATCCGCGCAACGCCGCCGCCGGCTCGCTCAAGATGCTCGACTCGTCGGAGGTCGCCCGCCGCGGTCTGTCGGCCGTGTTCTACGGGCTCGGCGCTGTCGAGGGAGGGACCGCGCCCGAGAGCCAGTCGTCGCTGCTCCCGTGGCTGGCGCGGGCCGGATTGCCCGTGGTGCCGAAATTCTGGGAGGCCGCCGACGCGGACGCGGTCCGGGCGGCCATCGCCGAGTTGGACGCGTTGCGGCACGGGTTCGAGTTCGAGACCGATGGCGCCGTGATCAAGCTCGACGAGTTCCGTCGCCGCGACCAGGCCGGCAGCACGGCCAAGGCGCCGCGTTGGGCCATGGCCTACAAATACGAGGCCGAGCGTGCCCGCACGCGGCTCAACGCTATCACCGTGCAGGTCGGCCGCACCGGGGCGCTCACGCCGGTAGCCGAGCTCGAGCCGGTATTCGTCAGCGGCAGCACGGTCGCCCGTGCCACGCTGCACAACGAGGAGGAGGTCGCGCGCAAGGACATCCGCATCGGCGACTGGGTGTTCGTGGAGAAGGCCGGGGAGGTCATTCCCGCGGTGGTCGGCGTGGACACGGAGGCGCGGACGGGCGACGAGCAGCCTTTCGTCATGCCGACGCGGTGTCCTTCCTGCGGCAGTGAGGTCTTCCGCGACCCGGAGCTCACCGCCGTGCGTTGCATCAACCCAGATTGTCCCGCGCAAATCCGGCGGCGGCTCGAGCACTTCGCCGCGCGGGGAGCGATGGACATCGAGGGGCTCGGCGAGGTTGTCATCGATCAACTCGTCACGGCCGGGCTCGTCAAGACCCTGCCCGACATCTACGCCTTGCAGGCCGAAGCCGTGCAGGCTCTCGAGCGCATGGGCGGCAAGAGCACGGCCAACCTCCTCGCCGGCATAGAGGAGAGCAAGACGCGTCCCCTTTGGCGTCTCCTCTTCGGACTCGGCATCCTGCATGTCGGCGCGGCCGCGGCCCGCAAGCTCGCCGTCCGTTTCGGGACGCTCGACCGGCTGGCCGACGCGGCCGTCGAGGAGTTGGAGACGACCGAGGATGTGGGTGAGGTGATGGCGCGATCGATCCGAGATTTCTTCGCGCTCCCGCACAACCGCGAATTGCTCGCCGCCCTCCGCGCGCACGGGCTGAACTTCGGGGAGCGGGACGAGCAACCCTCCGTGCCCGCCACGCAATCGCTGGCCGGCCAGACCTGGGTCATCACCGGAACGCTGAGTCGCCCGCGAGAGGAATTCGCCGAGCTGATCCGCCTCCACGGCGGCACGGTCAGCGGCAGCGTGAGCAAGAAAACCAGCTTCGTCCTCGCGGGCGAGGAGGCGGGTAGCAAGCTCGAGAAAGCCCGCAGCCTCGGTGTGCCCGTGGTGGACGAGGCGGAGTTGCGGAGCCGCCTGCCATGAAACTCGTCTCCTGGAACGTCAACGGCCTGCGCTCGATCCTCGGCAAGGGCCTGCTCGATTTCTGGGCGGCGGAGAAGCCGGACGTCCTTTGCCTGCAGGAGATCAAGGCCCGCCCGGAGCAGGTGGCCGATGTGGCATGGCCGCGCGGGTTCACGCCGCATTGGAACAGCGCGGAGAAACCCGGCTACGCGGGCGTGGCCACGTTCGCGCGGCGTCCCCCGGCGGGCGCGAGCAACGGCCTCGGGCTCGCCGAGCACGACCGCGAGGGACGCGTCGTCACGCTCGAATACGACGACTTCTTCCTCGTCAACGTCTACACGCCGAATTCGCAGCGCGAGCTGACCCGGCTCGATTACCGCACGCGGGAGTGGGAGCCCGCCTTCCGCGCCCTCCTCAAGAACCTCGAGCGCCGCAAGCCGGTCATCTTCTGCGGCGACCTCAACGTCGCGCACACCGAGGACGATCTCGCCAACCCGAAGACCAACCGCCGCAACGCCGGCTTCACCGACGAGGAGCGCGGACAGTTCCAGGCGTTGATCGATGCCGGCTTCGTGGACACGTTCCGCCTCTTCACGAAGGGAAACGGCCACTACACGTGGTGGAGCTACATGAACAATGCGCGTCCGCGGAACATCGGGTGGCGCATCGACTACTTCCTCGTCTCCCCCGCGCTCGTGCCGCGGGTCAAGGCCGCCCGCATCCTGCCCCACGTGCCCGGGTCGGACCACTGCCCGGTTGTGCTAGAACTCCACTGAGGGGCGCGGAATTTCTTGCCAATTCTCGGGCTGCTGCGGGATGTTCTTCGCCGCATGAAAACATTCCTCCTCCCCTTCCTTCTGCTCTGCCTGCTCGCGTCCGGCCTGCGCGCCGGCGAGGACGTCGTTCCCGGCACGCTGCCCGACCCCGTGAAGGCCTCCCTGCGCGAGCACTTCCCCAAGCACCTTGTCATCAGCGCCGAGCGCAAGTCCCGCAACGACCGCCCGTATTTCGAAGTCCACCTCCGTCACCGTGGCACAGTCTACGAGGTGGACATCACCCCGCGCGGTCAGATCCTCGAGGTTGACGCTGAGGATTGATGGTCCCGTGGCCCCGGTCGGGCCGGACGATGCGCGGCGCCCGACGCCTCCTCGTCGCGGTTCTGTTGCTCGCCTCGGTTCCTCCGCTGGCAGCCGAGTCGCGGCTGGAGAAATGGTGGAACGGCAAAGGCGCGGCGGGTGACCTGCTCGGCCTGCGCGAACCCATCGCGGAGAACGGCCTGACCTTTCGCGGCCGCTGGCGCGCGATCTATTTCGGCATCCTCGAAAGCGAGAACGGCTCGGGCAACGCGTTCTCGCAGGAACTCGTCTTCGGGGCCGACCTCGACTTCGCCAAGCTCACGAAGTGGCCCGGACTCGAGGGCCTGACCGCCTTCGGCGACGTGCGGTGGCGCGACACCGGCCACTACATCAATCCGAACACCTACGTCGAAGCCGAGCGCCTGTTCGGCCCTTCGCGCTATGTGAGCGGACGCGAGTGGCGCCTGCTCAACTTTGGGTTGCGCTACGTGACGCCGGAGATGCTCGGCGTCGAGGACCTGCTCACGCTCACCGGCGGCTGGTTGCGTCCGCAGCAGGAGTTCGCGCTCAGCACGCTGGGAAATCTCTTCGCGAATAACGCCATGGGCAGCGGCCGTGGCATCGGCGGCAACATCCCGTTCTCGTCGAGCTACTCGACCTGGGGCGGCATGGTCGAGGTGAGGCCGGTCAAATGGCAATACACCAAAGCCGGGCTGTTCATGTCCTACCCGCTGGGCACCTCGACCGACAACCACGGCCTCATGTTCCAGGGCAACCCGCACGATCCCGCGCAGAACGGCCTCTATTTCCTCGTCGAGACCGGCGTGCGCCCCGAGATCGGACCGTCGCGGCTGGGCGGCAAATACGCGGCCGGATCGTATTACTACGGCGAGGAGAATGACGACACGGGCTCCGCCAAGTTCGGTTTCTACGCCCAGGCCGACCAGATGCTGTGGCGCGAGCCGTCCGCGGGGGAGGAGCCTTCCACGCAGGGGTTGAGCATCTTCAGTCTCTGCATGTTCGCGCCGGAATCGGTCAGCCGCTTCCCGTTCTACTTCCAAGGAGGGTTCGTTTACGAGGGAGCCATCCCGTCCCGCGATGCCGACCAGATCATCGCGGGCGCCGCGCTCGGCCGATACAGCGTGTTCGACGCGCGCGAGGCCCGCGAGGCCGAGGACCGCGAGTCCGGACACACGGTCCTGCTCGAAGGCGGCTACCGCTGCCGCCTCAACGACTGGCTCTTCGTCCAGCCCTTCGCGCAATACATTGTGCAACCCGAGGGCACCACCGAGGTGGCCAACGCCGCGATCCTCGGCCTGTTTTTCGGCGCCGACTTCTGAACCCGCGGGATTGCGCTTGCCCCGGAGCGGGGCCGTCCTACGCTTTAATTCATGAAAATTGGCTTCATCGGCTGCGGCAAGATGGGCTCGGCCCTCATCCAGGGGGTGCTCGCGGCCAAGCTCTGCGAACCGGAGGACATCCTCGTGCATGACCGCCTCGTCGAGCCGGCGGAAATCCTCGGCACGGAAAGCGGAGTCCGCGTCGCCGCGGGCAACCGCGAACTCGCCGCCGCGTCCGACCTCATCATGCTTTGCGTGAAGCCCGAGGACGCGCTCCACGCGCTGGCCGAGGCGGCCCGCGAACTCGATGGGAAGCTGCTCGTCTCGATCGTGGCCGGGATCACCATCGCCGACCTCCAGGACGCCGCCGGCGTGGATTGCCGCGTGGTGCGCGTCATGCCGAACACCGCCGCCCTCGTGCAAAAAGGCGCCTCGGCCTACGCCACCGGGGTGGGGGTCACCGACGAGGATATCGCCACGGTCGAGCAGATCCTCACGTCCGTCGGCCGCGCGTTCGAGGTCAAGGAGGCCCTGCTTGACGCCGTGACCGGCCTGAGCGGCAGCGGCCCGGCCTACGTCTATCTTTTCATCGAGGCCCTCTCGGACGGCGGTGTCCGCATGGGACTGCCCCGCGACCTCGCCACGAAACTCGCCGTCCAGACGGTCGCCGGCGCGGCCGAGATGGTGTCCGAGACAATGATGCACCCGGCCTCGCTGCGCGAAATGGTCACCAGCCCCGCCGGCACCACCATCGCCGGTCTCGCCGAACTCGAGCGCGGCGGCGTCCGCTCGGCCGTCATGGAAGCCGTGCGTGCCGCGACCCTGCGGGCCCGGGAATTGGGCGGCTCGGATGACGCGGAATAGCCTTCGGGCAGCCGCGCTGTGCGGCCTGCTGCTCTTCCTTCCGCGGCCGCTGCCCGCGCAGGAAGCGTCGGCCGACACCAATGCCACGCCTGCTTACCGCGCGTTGCACGGTGGCATCCGCTCGACCGAGTCCGCTCCCGAGCCGGTCAAGGTCCCGCCGCACGCCAAGCCGCCCGTCGAGACGGATACCGTCGAGCGCATCGGGATGGATGGCATCGTGGCTTTCGACAAGGGCAACTACGCCGAGGCCCGCGAGGCTTACCTCCGCGTGCTCAAGATCGAGCCGAACAACCTCCCGGCGCTCGTCAACCTCGGCGCCGCCGAATACCGGCTCGGCAACCTCGCCGAGTCCGAGCGCCACCTCCGCCGCTCGCTCCAGATCAAGCCCGACAACCCCACCGCGTGGCTCAATGTCGGCATCATCTACCTCGAGCGCGGCGACGCCATGCGCGCCCTCGCCGCCATGGCCCAGGCCGTCGTGCACTCGCCCCGCGATCCGGTGGCGCGGCAATACCTCGGGGTCGCGGCCGGACGCAATGGCTGGTTCGACGCCGCGGAGTCCGAGTTGCGCCGCGCCATCGAGCTCCAGCCCGACTACGCCGATGCGCACTTCAACCTCGCCGTCTTCTGCCTCGAACGCACGCCGCCCGCCATCGAACTGGCCCGCCGCCACTACCGCAAGGCCCTCGAACTCGGCGCGGCGCCGGATCCGCTCATCGAGAAAGCCCTGAAAAATTAGGGCCGTCCGGTTGATTCGGCGGGTCGAAACAGGCATCTTCCCCGTTTCCCCATGCGCGCCCTCGTCCTGTTCCTCGCCCTGCTCGTGCCGTGGTCGGCGGGACACGCCGCGCCGCCCCCCCCCGAGGTTCATGGTGCCTCGGCCATCCTCGTCGATGTCGCCACCGGCCGCGTCCTCTTCCACAAGAACTCCCGCGAGCAGCGCGCCGTGGCCAGCACGCAGAAGCTCCTCACCGCCCTCATCGTGGCCGAGGAGGGCAACCTCTGGCAGTCCGTCACCATCGCGCCCGAGGACACCTCCGCCGCGCCGACCAAGCTCTACCTCAAGGCCGGCCAGAAATACTCCCGCCAGGACCTCCTCACCGCCCTTCTCGTCAAGAGCCCGAACGACGTCGCCTGCGCCCTCGCCCGCGACAACGCCGGCAGCACCCGCGCCTTCGCCCAGAAAATGAACCTCCGCGCCCGCCAGATGGGCGCCACCTCCTCGAACTTCATCAACCCGAACGGACTCCCCGCCGAGGGCCAGTATTCCACCGCGCGTGACATGGCCATCATCGCCCGCAATGCCTACGCCAACCCCGTCATCCGCCAGATCGTCGCGACCAAGTCGTTCGCTTTCCGCTTCGCCGACGGCCGCGTGCGCGAACTCGTCAACACGAACCGCGTCCTGCGCACCCTCCCGTTCTGCAACGGCATGAAGACCGGCTACACCAACGCCGCCGGGCACTGCCTCGTCTCGAGCGGACGCAAGGACGGCCGCGACGTCATCGCCGTCATCCTCGGCAGCAACAAGGCCCGCGTTTACAGCGACTCGCAGAAGCTTCTCGAATGGGGGTTGCGGCTTTGAGCGGGGACACGCGCATCGACTACGCGGCCGAGCTGAACGAGCAGCAACTGGCCGCCGTCACCTCGCCCGGCGGCGCCGCCCTCGTCATCGCCGGCGCGGGCAGCGGCAAGACCCGCACGCTCACCTACCGCGTCGCGTGGCTCCTCGAGCACGGCGTGCGTCCGTGGAACATCCTCCTGCTCACCTTCACGAACAAGGCCGCCCGCGAGATGCTCGTCCGCGTGGGCGAGTTGCTCGGACCCGAGGCCGAGGGCATCTGGGGCGGGACGTTCCACTCGATCGGCAACCGCATCCTGCGCCGCCACGCCGAGACCATCGGCTTCCGCCCGGGCTTCAGCATCCTCGACCGCGAGGACCAGGGCGACCTCCTCAAGAGCGTGGCCGCCGAGGCCGGCGCGCCCATGCGCGACAAGCGCTTCCCCAAGCCCGACGTCCTCGCCGAACTCTTCTCGCTCTCGGCCAACACCGGCCGTCCGCTCCCCCAGCTCGTCCACGACCGCTTCGGCTACTTCGAGGGCATCACCGACGCCATCGCGTCCGTCCACGGCGGCTACGAGCGCCGCAAGCGCACGGCCAATGCGATGGACTTCGACGACCTCCTCATCCGCACGAACCAGCTC
Source organism: uncultured Chthoniobacter sp. (assembly GCA_964609925.1). Lineage (GTDB taxonomy): Bacteria > Verrucomicrobiota > Verrucomicrobiia > Chthoniobacterales > JACTMZ01 > JACTMZ01. The sequence goes on from CAZSUJ010000063.1 coordinate 15,176, forward strand.
ATGCAGGAGCACCCCGAGGTCGCCGCGCACTACCGCGAGCAGTTCCACCACGTGCTGGTGGACGAATACCAGGACACCAACCTCGTGCAGTCCGAGCTCGTCCACCTCCTTGGCTCGCACCACGGCAACATCATGGTCGTGGGCGACGACGCGCAGTCGATCTACTCGTGGCGCGGGGCCAACTTCGAGAACATCCTCAACTTCCCCAAGCGCTACGCCGGCGCGCAGACCTACCGCATCGAGACGAACTACCGCAGCGTCCCCGGCATCCTCGACGTCGCCAACGCCGCCATCCGCGGCAACGCCCGCCAGTTCGAGAAGAACCTCCGCGCGTGGCGCAAGCCCGGCGCCCGCCCCATCCTTGCCGAGGTCCCCACCAACAACGACCAGGCCGCCTACGTCGCCGCCCGCATCCTCGAACTCAACCGCCAGGGCCTCGAGTTCCGCGAGATGGCCGTCCTCTACCGCGCCCACTTCCACTCGATGGAAGTCCAACTCGAACTCACCCGCCGCGGCATCCCCTTCGAGGTCACCAGCGGACTGCGCTTCTTCGAGCAGGCCCACGTGAAGGACGTGGCCGCCTTCCTCAAGTTCGCCATCAACCCGTCCGACGAGACCGCCTTCCGCCGCATCGTCCGCCTCCTTCCCGGCGTCGGCGAAAAGACCGCCGACTCGCTCTGGGCCACCGTCCGCGAAGGCGCCGCCAACCGCGCCCTCTCCTTCGGCGAAGTCCTCCGCGCCGCCAAGCCCCCCGCCCGCGCCGCCAAGATCTGGGAACAGCTCGCCGCCACGCTCGACGAGATCGCGCCCGGACGCGACCCCATCGCCCCCGACCGCGCCCTCGAGACCGTCATGGAGGCCGTCTATGAGGACTACATGAAGGCCGAGTTCCCCAACTTCGAGAACCGCCGCGAAGACCTCCGCACCCTCACCGGGTATTCGCGCCAGTTCCGCTCGATGGAGGATTTCCTCGCGCAGGTCGCCCTGCTCACGAACGTGGACGGCGCCGGTTCCCGCCGCGACCACGACACCGACCGCGTCGTCCTGACCTCCGTGCACCAGGCCAAGGGCCTCGAATGGCGCGCCGTCTTCGTCATCTGGCTCTCCGAGGGCATGTTCCCCGGCTCACGCTCGCTCGAGGATGCCGACGCCCTCGAGGAGGAACGCCGCCTCTTCTACGTCGCCGTCACCCGCGGCCGCGACCACCTGCACCTCACCTACCCGCAGATCCGCCTCAACAGCAATTACGGCGAACCCTTCCAACGCCGCTCCCGCTTCCTCGCCGAAATCCCCGAGCACCTCCTCGACAAACCCGTCTCCGACGAAGCCCCCCGCCGCCCCGCCTCCACCGCCCCAGCCAAGAAACCCGG
>CAZSUJ010000064.1:0-7492 GCA_964609925.1 uncultured Chthoniobacter sp.
TGGTCGAGCGGCTGATCGAGAAGTTCAACAACTCGCGCTTCTTCACGATTTCGTTCGTCCTGCACGTCCTGCTCATCGCGATCTTCGGCGGCACGGTGCTTTTCGAGGCGATGCAGGAGCCGCCGGATTTCGAGGGCGGGGAGGGAGGTTTCCTCGCGGCGGGTGAGCAGACGGCGGCCCCGCCGAGCCCTTCGCAGATCCAGCCTCAGGAGACGACGTTCACGGTCAGCACCCCGGCGGTGCAGAATACCACGGTGGCCGCCATCACCACGACCGGGCAGAACCCGCTCAACTTCTCGATGGACGCGATCATCATGCCGCCGGTCATGGCGCAGCCGACGACCACGACGACGACTGCGGCGGTCGCGGCGCCCACCGTTGGGGCGGGCGGGATGAGCGCGGCGGTGGCGGGGGAGATCGGCAAGTTCACCGGCGGCTGGGGCAAGGGCTCCGGAAGCGGCACGGGCACGAGGCAGCGGGAATTCGAATTCACCGCCTTCATCGCCAAATACAGTGGCGGCAACTGGGACTCCGTCTTCCGCGTGCGCGACAACATCCCGATGGGCGCGCTGCCGAACCTGCTCGAGTTCATGAGCAAGGAGTCGCGCGACAAGATCAAGACGAACTACCGCCGGGTCGAGCCGATCCCCCTCGACAGCGACAAGATCTTCGCCACCAAGCCGCCCTTCATTTTCTTCACCGGTTCGCGCGACTTCAAACTGAGCGACAAGGAGGTTGAGACCCTGCAGAAATACGTCCGCCTCGGCGGGGCGATCTGGGGCGACAGTTCGGTGCCCGGGCGCGGGTCGCCGTTCGACATCGCGTTCCGGCGCGAGATGAAGCGGGTGATGCCGGACAAGGACAAGGACTTCGAGCCATTGGACGCGCGCGACCCGATGTTCACCAAGGCGCCGTATTTCCCGGCTGTGACCAAAGCGCCGCCCGGGCTGAACTACTACGAGGAGCCAGTTTATGTGATGCGGTATTTCGGCGAGATCTCGATCATCTACACAGCCAACGACTACGGCGACATGTGGGAGTTCGGCGTCGAGCAGAAGGACGGCAAGGACTGGATCGTCAACATCAACCGCAACGAACGCGGCGAGCGGATCGCCCTCGAGTGGGACCTCTACATCAACTCGGGCATCTACGTTCACAACGTGAACCCGAACCCGCCGGCGGCCTCGATTCTGGACACCTACAAGTTCGGCACGAACATGATCATCCACCTGCTCACGCGGTGGGAGGACAAGCTGCGCAGCGCGCCGCGGTTGTAGTTCTGGATGTAGCGGCGGTCTCCCGACCGCCGATGGGAGCAAAAAACGACGGTCGGGAGACCGCCGCTACAGGAGACCTTTCAGGTCCCGAAGATACGGTCGCCGGCGTCGCCCAGTCCGGGAGTGATGTAGCCGCGGTCGTTCAGCGCTTCATCGAGCGCCGCCCCGTAGATGGGCATGTCGGGGTGCGCCTCGCGCAGCCGTTCCACGCCCTGACGGGAGGCGATGATGCAGGCGCAGGTGAGGCGCGGGATGCCTTCGGCCTTCAGCCGGTCGGCCGCCGCGGCGAGGCTGTTGCCGGTGGCGAGCATGGGGTCGAGCAGGAGGACGTGGGCGTTGGCCGAGCCGGGGGGCAGGCGGAAGTAGTAGCTGACGGGCTCGAGCGTCTCCTCGTTGCGGAACATGCCGATGTGGCCCACGGCGGCGGACGAGGCGATGCGCAGGATGCCGTCGGCCATGGCCAGGCCGGCGCGGAGGATGGGGACGAGGACGAGCGGCCGCGCGGCGCGCGCGCCCGGGGCCGGGGCGAGCGGGGTCTGGATGGTCTCCGGCACGGTCTCGAAATCGCGCAGTGCCTCGTAGGCGACGAGTTGGGAGAGTTCCTGCAGGGTCCGGCGGAAATCGGGGGCCGGTGTGCGGGCGTCGCGCAGGGCGGAGACCTTGAGTTCGGCCAGCGGATGGCGGACGAGGTGGAAACCCGGGATCGGTTGCTCGGTCATGGCTGCAGGATGGGGGTGCCGCGGCCCGCGGGTCAATGCGCGGCTGGGTGCCCGCCTGCGGGTTTGCCGCGCCGGGGATTCCTGTTAGTGTCCTGATCCCGCGGCAAGCCGCGGGTTTGCCCATGACCGACCCGAGCCAGACGCCCCCCGCCACCGGATGGAAAGCCTGGGCGCCCTACGCCGAGCTTCTCGCCTACATCAAGCCCTACAAGGGGCGCTTCGCCTTCGGCGTGGCCATGGGAGTGCTCTTCGCGCTGGTCAACGGCTCGATCCCTCTGCTGGTCAAGGTGGTGGGCGAGCGGGTTTTCCCGGGCGGGGCCGACACGGCGAAGATCGCCGCAGCCGCGTCCGAAGGCGGTGGCCCCGGGGTCGAGTCGGTCCTTTGGGTCTGTCTCCTCGTGCCGTTCGTGATGATCCTGCGGGGCTTCTTCTCCTACCTGAACGCCTACGAGATGTCGTGGGTCAGCCTGCGCGTGCTCAACGACATCCGGTCGCGCCTGTTCGCGACCATCGCCGTCCAGAGCATGGAGTTCTTCGACAAGGCGCGGACCGGGCGCCTGATGGCGCGGGTGCTCAACGACACGCAGGTGGCGCAGAGCACGCTTTCCCAGCTCAGCGTGAACCTCTTCAAGCAGCCGATCGCCCTCATCGCCGGCATCGCCGCGGTGATGTGGATCGACTGGAAGTTCAGCATTGTGGCGCTCGTGCTCTTCCCCGCGTGCATCGCGCCGGTGGCGGTCTACGGAAAGCGCATCCGCAAGGCGGGGCGCGCCGAGCAGGAGCTGGCCGGCGAGATGAACGTCATCCTGCAGGAGTCGTTCTCGGGCATCCGCGTGATCAAGTCCTTCGCGCGCGAGCGGCTCATGATGGGACTCTTCGACCGCGCCGCGATGAAGCAGTTCCAGAACTCGATGCGCGTGCACAAGAACACCGAGATCACCACGCCGCTGGTCGAGGTGGTCGCGGCCATGGGCGTCGGCATGGCCTTGTTCTATGTCTATTGGGCGCAGCTCAGCGCGGCCAAGTTCCTCGCCCTCATGGCCGGCATCTTCCTGCTCTACGAGCCGGTCAAGGCGCTGAGCCGCATCCACCTCCTCCTGCAGAAATGCCTCGCCGCCACCACGAGCATCTTCGAGTTGATGCGCGAGCCGCGGGCCATCGAGGACGCGCCGGACGCGGCCCCGCTGGACGGGTGCCGCGGCGAGATCGAGTTCGACGCGGTCACGTTTTCCTACGGCGACCACACGGCGGCGCTCGACGGGGTGAGCCTGCGCATCGAGCCCGGCCAGCGGGTCGCGCTGGTCGGATCGAGCGGCGCGGGCAAGAGCACCATGCTCTCGCTCATCCTGCGCTTCTACGACCCGCAGTCGGGGGCAGTCCGCCTGGACGGCCGGGATCTGCGGACCCTGCGCCAGCAATCGCTGCGCGAACATGTGGGCATCGTCACGCAGGACACGTTCCTTTTCCACGACACGATCCTGAACAACATCCGCTTCGGCCGTCCGGACGCGACACGCGAGGAGGTCGAGGATGCGGCGCGGCAGGCCTACGCCCACGACTTCATCCTCGCCCAGCCGCAGGGTTACGAGTCGGTGGTGGGCGACAAGGGCAGTCGCCTGTCCGGCGGTCAGCAGCAGCGGTTGGCCATCGCCCGTGCCCTACTCAAGAACGCGCCGGTCCTGCTGCTCGACGAGGCGACCTCCGCACTCGACTCCGAGAGCGAGAAGATGATCCAGTCCGCCTTGGAGAAACTCGCCGCGGGCAAGACCGTGGTGGCCATCGCCCACCGGCTCTCCACCGTGCTGACGGCCGACAAGATCGTCGTGATGAGCGGCGGCCGCATCATTGACACGGGAACCCACCGCGAACTGCTGGATTCGTCGCCCGTTTACCGCAATCTTTACGAGATGCAATTCAGCCACGGCCACGGGGTCGCCGCAGGAGCAGCGGCATGAGCACGGCGATCCGTCGCGCCCTTCTTTCCGTCTCGGACAAGACCGGCCTGGTCGAGTTCGCCGGCTTTCTCGCCTCGTCCGGCGTCGAGTTGCTCTCGACCGGCGGAACCGCGGCGGCGTTGCGTGGCGCGGGCCTGCAGGTGAAGGATGTTTCCGAGCACACGGGTTTCCCCGAGATGCTCGACGGCCGCGTCAAGACGCTGCACCCGCTCGTGCACGGCGGGCTGCTCTTCCGCCGCGATGACCCGTCCCACGTCGAACAGGCGGCCGCGCACGGCATCGCACCGATCGACCTCGTGGTGGTCAATCTCTACCCTTTCGAACGCACGGTGGCGCGGCCCGAGGTGACGTTGGAGGAGGCCATCGAGAACATCGACATCGGCGGTCCTTCGATGCTCCGCAGCGCGGCCAAGAACCACGCCGCCGTGACGGTCGTCTGCGACCCGGCCGATTACGCCGCGGTGCAGGACGAGATGGCGGCAAATGGCGGGGCTACCACGCCCGAACTGCGGGCCCGGCTCGCGGTCAAGGTCTTCGCCACAACCTCCCGCTACGATCGGGCGATCGCCGCCTTCCTCGGCGGCCGGGGAGGGGAGGCGTCCGGGTTTTCCTGCGACCTGCCGGCCGCGGCGACCCTGCGCTACGGCGAGAACCCGCACCAGACGGCCGAGCTCTACGGGTCCTTTGCCGACCACCTCGAGCAACTGCACGGGAAGGAACTTTCCTACAACAACATCCTCGATATCACCGCGGCGGTGGACCTCATCGGGGAATTCGCCGCGCCCACCGTGGCCATCCTCAAGCACACCAATCCCTGCGGCGTGGGGAGCGACGACGACTTGCGCGCGGCGTGGGACAAGGCGTTCGCGACGGACCGGCAAGCGCCGTTCGGCGGCATCATCATCTGCAACCGTCCCCTGACCGGCCCGCTGGCCGAGGCCATCGCGGAGATTTTCAGCGAAGTCATCATCGCGCCCGCGTTCGAGCCGGCGGCGCTCGAACGGCTGCAGAAGAAGAAAAACCTGCGCCTGCTCCGTCTCCTCGGCGTGCCCGCACCCGCGCCGCGCGATGTGCGGTCGGTCGTGGGCGGCCTGCTCGTGCAGGACCACGACACGGCAGCGGAAGCCGTGGGTGGACTCGCGCCGGTGACAAAGCGCGCTCCGACGTCGGACGAGACGGCGGCGATGGATTTCGGCTGGAAAGTCGTGAAGCACCTCAAGTCCAACGCCATCGTCTTCGCGGGCCCCGACCGCACGCTCGGGCTCGGGGCCGGACAGATGTCGCGCGTGGACTCGGTCCGCATCGCCGTTTGGAAAGCGGGCGAAGCCGGGTTGTCCCTCGCCGGGAGCGCGGTGGCCAGCGACGCATTCTTCCCGTTCCCCGACGGACTGGTCTCGGCGGCCGAGGCCGGGGCGACCGCGGCCGTGCAGCCGGGCGGTTCCGTGCGTGACGCCGAGGTGGTGGCGGCGGCCGATGCGCGGGGCATGGCCATGGTTTTCACCGGGAAAAGGCACTTCCGGCATTAAAGTCTCCGCATCCCCGCCGCCCTTCGTTTAGCCTCGCGCCGGTGAGCTACCAGGTTTTCGCCCGCAAATACCGTCCGCAGACCTTCGAGGAGGTCCTCGGGCAGGACGCGGTCGTGCGCACCCTGCGCAACGCCATCCGCAACGACCGTCTGGCCCACGCGTATTTGTTCGTCGGTCCGCGCGGCGTCGGCAAGACCTCGACCGCGCGCATCTTCGCCAAGGCGCTCAATTGCGCGAAGGGCCCGACCGAGACTCCTTGCGGGACGTGCGATCCGTGCCGCGAAATCGCGGCGGGCATCAGCCTCGACGTGTTGGAGATCGACGGCGCGAGCAACAACAGCGTCGAGCAGGTGCGCGACCTGCGCGAGAACGTCCGCTTCCTGCCCACGGCCGGGAAGTTCCGCATCTACCTGATCGACGAGGTCCACATGCTGAGCAACGCGGCCTTCAACGCCCTGCTCAAGACGCTCGAGGAGCCGCCGGCCCACGTGAAGTTCTTCTTCGCCACGACGGAGGCGCAGAAGCTGCCCGCCACGATCATCAGCCGCTGCCAGCGCTTCGACCTGCAGCCGATCCGCGACGAGGTGGCCGCCGCTCACCTGCTCGCCATCGCGAAGAACGAGAACGTCGCCCTCGATCCCGGGGCAGCTGAGGTCATCGCGCGCGCCGCCGAGGGCGGAATGCGCGACGCCGAGTCCATGCTCGACCAGGTGGTTTCGTTCTGCGGCGACAAGATCGGCGAGGAGGATGTGCTTTCGATCTTCGGTTTCGCCTCGGCCAACGAGGTCGCCGCGCTCACCGGCCACGTGCTTTCCGGCGAGGCCGGCGAGGCGCTCGGACTCGTCGCCGCGCAGTCCGCCGCGGGCAAGGATCTCGGGCGTCTGCTCTCCGACCTTGTCGCCCTTTCCCGCGACCTCCTCGTCAGCGAGGTGACCGGACGCGAGTTGCCCGGGCGCCGCGGCGAGTTGCTGGCCCCGCTGCGCGGACGCGTCACGGCGCGCAAGCTCACCGAGTTGCTTGAGATTTTCTCCGCGGCCGAGGCCGGCCTGCGTTATTCGCCGGACAAGAAGCTCCCGCTCGAGATCGCTGTCATCAAGGCGATCCAACTGCTCCAGACGGCCGACCTCGACGAGGTTCTCGGCGCGCTCTCCGCCCTCCGTGGCGGTGCTCCGCTGCCGGCACCGGCCGCCGCGCCTCGGGCCCCGGCGGCCCCCGCAGCGAAGCCCGCGCCGTCGAAGCCGGCCCCGTCTCCGGTGGCGACTCCGAAAGTGGCTGACAATCCCGCTCCGGCAAAGCCCGACCCGGAATCGCCCGGCGTCCGTGCCACTTGGGCGGCCGTCGTCGCCGAGGTGACCCGCCGCCACGCCATCCGCAGCGCGTGGTTGAAGGACGCTGGGGAAGTCGAGGAATCCGACGGGGTATTGCGCGTGGTTTTCCCGGCCAACTCCGAGCGTTTCATCACCTCCGCGGTCGCCCGCGACCAAGGCGGCATCATCGAGCAACTCTGGAAGGACGCGACCGGACGCAAAATCGCGTTCCGTCCGGAGGCGACCGGCCCGGCCGCGAGGGAGCCTTTGCCGCGCACCGGTGGAGCAGCGGCCTCGGTGCCCACGGCCGACGAATTCACCAACGACCCGGGGATCGAGGCGGCGGTCGAGCTGTTCGCCGCCACGATCGAGGACGGGGAAACCGCAAAATCATGAACATCCAGAAAATGATGAAGGAGGCGCAGAAGATGCAGGAGCGCCTGGCCAAAGCACAAAACGATCTCGCCGAGCAAACGGTCGAGGCCTCAGCCGGCGGCGGCAAGGTGACCGTGACCGCCACCGGTTCGGGGGACATCACAGCCGTCCGGATTTCCCCGGATGTCGTCGATCCGCAGGATGTCGAGATGCTCGAAGACCTCGTGCTTTCCGGAGTGCGCGAAGCGCAGGCCGCCGCGAGGAAACTTCAGGAAGACACGATGGGCAAGGTGACCGGCGGCTTGGGCGGCGGTCTGCCCGGACTGCCTTTCT